>SEAD01000160.1 GCA_004173355.1 Chitinophagaceae bacterium
CGGAATTCCCATTTGAACTGGCTGCCGGTCACTTCCACCACCATTGCATCTTTCGGGGCATCACCGGTGATCTTGAACCAGTAGAAAATACCAAAACCAACCATGACCGTGAGTACTACTGCCGGTACAGATGTCCAGAGTAATTCCAGTTTGTTGTCATGGGGGAAATAATACGGCTTACGGGTGTCAGACTCCTGGTATTTGAAACTGAACCAGAACAGGCAGGCCTGTGTCAGGACGAATACGATAAATGTTACGATCAGCGTAATGATCAGCATCCTGTCCACCAGCACCCCATGGTCTGAAGACGGGTTGCCGTACTGGAGGATTTTGCCTGCAAGTTTTTCATTACAGTAATACACACCGATCAGCCCCAGTATGAGGAATGCCAACAACAGGAAGGCATTGATCTTATTGCTTTGCCGACGCGATTTCTCTTCCCCACGGATCACCGACACATACTCACTGGCCTTGGCTATCTGAAACGTAACCAGGAAGCCGAGTGTAAGGATCGCTATAATGAAAAAAGTTTGCATAATCAATAAACGGTTATAATACCAAATAATATATCCTTCTCCGTTTTCAAACCCCGGATCAGGTTCAGTCAATTGTCTTCTAAGTTCTTTTCAACGGGCCTTCACCGCACACCCTTACGTGTGGTGAATAAGGCTTTCTTTTACGAATGGATGGTTCCTTGCAAGCAGCGGTGCCTTTGCAAGTGAACGACCGGTCAGGAACATGATCAGTCCTACAAATCCGAGTGCCACACCGAGATCATACAGGATGGTGGGTACATGGTTGTTGGTAAAGCTCGGGAACACCATCTGGAAGAAGTCGAGCCAGTGACCGAATATGATAAACAGGGCCATAAACGTAATAACTGAATACCTGCGCTTGCTGTCTTTGCTCATCAGGATCAGCAACGGCGCCAGGAAGTTGATAGACCACATGATCCAGTAGAGTGCGGTGTAGGCACCTTCCGTCCTTGGTTTGAAATAAACCGTTTCTTCCGGGATGTTGGCATACCAGATCAGCATGAACTGGGAATACCACAGATAGGTCCAGAAAATCGAGAACGCAAACATGAACTTACCGATATCATGCAGGTGTTCATGTGTGGTGTATTCGAGGTAACCCGTGTTTTTCAGGTAGACTACATACAATGCGATCAGCGCCATACCGGCAACAAACGTGCTTGCAAATGTGTACCAGCTGTACATGGTTGAATACCAGTGTGCGTCGATACTCATCAGCCAGAGCCATGGAGTGGTGGACATTACGGTAAGGGCGAAAGCAACCATGAACAAGGCGGCCCATACGGTATTTTTCATGATATATTTCCGGCGGCCTTCCACAGAGGTAATCGGTGCGTTATCGAGGCTGCGGGAGAGACTGCGCATTTTCCATCCGAGCAGTGACCACGACAGGATTGTCAGCACGGTTGCCACCGCAAAAAAGGTAGGATTCAGGAACCCTGATTTATGTTCAAGTGTAGCATCATGTTTTACGTGTTCTGCATCTGCCCAGTGGTAAATCTCATGGTTGTCCCCAAACACAATCGCCAGCAGGATCGCTCCACAGATTACGCCTATAACCGGTACACAGGCCGAGATCGCTTCCGGCACCCGGCGGAAAGCCATCTGCCAGCCGCCCCAGGCGAGTGTTGTGGCGCAGACAAAGAACATGGCTGCGTTCACCACCAGCAGGAAGTACACACTGTTGTGCAGGAGGCTGCCCCAGAAACGGGCTTGTTTATGTGCGTCGTCCGAAGAACCGAATGAAACATACAAGGCAATTACAGACAGGATTCCCACCACCATCAGGGCGATTGAAATCATGTTGTATCTCTTCGGCACTATAAAATTATCCCTATTTGACATCAGTGTTCTTTTATAATTTCTTCAATACTGTTCTTACTTCTTCGCTGTTGCGGTACTGTCGGTCGCCATCCCTGTTGCCGGTTTTGCCCCGGTACTGTCTGTTGCTGCGCCTGCGGCTCCGCCACCCTGTTTGCTGCGGATATAGGCGATCACCATCCAGCGTTGTTTTGTGTTCAGCTGGGAAGCATAACTGCCCATCTGGCCTTTGCCGTAGGTAATGGAGTGGAACATTGTCCCGTCAGCCATTTTTTTAAGTTCGTCGCTCACCAGGTTCTTTGGTGCAGCACCATAAGGACCGTTACCATCATTGTACAGCGGACCATTACCATCCAGTTTGGTGCCATGGCAGATCCCGCAATTGATAAGATAGAGACGTTCAGCTTCCTTCAGGTTTACGGTAGTGAAATCCACCTGGCTTTTGATACCCGCAGAAAGTGCATACCCGGTAGAATCATTCTGGAGCTGGTAATGGGCCATATCCCCCCGGGCAACGGTGCCGGCTACCGGCTTGCCATTGAAAGTTGGGTTGGCGCCTTCCACCGAACTGTTGGCCAGCCTTTCTGCTGTTGGAGCGTATGTTTCGTAAGCAACGCTGTATGACATGTCGGGCATATAGGCACGGCCAGGGCTGCGCTTGTCGCCACAGCTGACCATCGCTGCTGTAATGCCGATCACTCCGGTAAGTATCAATAATTTCTTCGTCATCATCAGTTATTATAAGATTATACGACCGCTTCTTTTTTTGTGTAACGAACTTTTTCATCGTCATATCGTCCAAGCCACCAGCCGGTTTCCCTGTACTGTACACTCACATCCTTCGCGCCGGTGCTGGTGAGGAATGCAGAAGCTTCCTGTTCATTTGTCTTGTCAGTGCATTCGATCGCCATCACAAAAAGATCGTCGGTCGAACGGGGGTTAAAATGGTCCTTCCTTACGAAAGGGGCCAGCTGGCAGAGCCAGCAGAACGTAAGTACCATTCCTACCGCCGCGAAGAGAACCGTCAGCTCAAAGGTGATGGGAATCCATGCAGGCAGGGAGAAAAACGGCTTACCGCCGAAATTGATCTGCCAGTCAACGGTCAGTGCCCAGGTAATAAAACTTACCGCAGTGGCAGTACCCGTGATACCGTAGATAAAGCCGGCAGTGTGCAGGCTGGTATCGCGCAGGCCCATTGCATGGTCAAGACCATGGATCGGGAACGGCGTGAATACATCATGGATTTTATACCCGGCACGGCGAACTTTTTTCACCGCGGGAAACAAAACCGCCTCATCATCAAAATTGCCAACCACAAATTTTTTAACCGCCATAGTTTATAATTCAAAAGTTCAGTTCAATCAGCCTTGTTTACTATCCAGTTTTAGTGCTGGTCACCCAGGTGTTTGTTTCCGAATTGATCCAAGTCGTCATTCTCTTCATCCTGCATATGCGCTTTGTAGTTCCCGCCGTTTTTCTTCAGGATATGTTTGATCTCGGCGATCGCAATAACCGGGAAGAATTTGGAGAAGAGGAAGTAACAGGTAAAGAACAGACCAAACGTACCAATATAGAACCCTATTTCCCAGATGGTAGGTGTATAGTAAGTACTCCAGGAACTCGGCAGGTAATCACGGTACACAGAAGTAACGATGATCACAAAACGTTCGAACCACATACCTACGTTTACAAGGATACTCATGAAGAAAGTCAGCAACAGGTTGCGGCGGAGTTTCTTGGACCAGAAAATCTGTGGGGACAGCACGTTACAACCCATCATAATCCAGTAGCTCCATCCATAAGGGCTGTTCAGGTTTACCCTGTTCTCGAGGAATGCAAACCATTCGTAATCCACATGGCTGTACCATGCCATGAACAGCTCGGTGAGATAGGCGATACCCACAATTGAACCAGTCAGGATAATAACCTTATTCATCACCTCGATGTGTTCGATGGTAATATAGTCCTGCAGTCCCAGCACCTTACGGGTGATCAGCAGGAGCGTCTGCACCATCGCAAAACCGGAGAATACCGCACCAGCCACAAAGTAGGGAGGGAAGATGGTGGTATGCCAGCCCGGTACAATGGAGGTGGCGAAGTCAAATGATACAATGGTGTGTACCGAAAGTACGAGCGGGGTACTGAGACCCGCCAGTACGAGTGATAATGCTTCGTGACGCTGCCAGTGTTTGGTGGAACCGGTCCATCCGAATGCAGCAAGGCCATAAAACATCTTCCTCCATTTCAGTTTCGCACGGTCACGCAGTGTAGCGAGATCGGGCAGCAGGCCTGAATACCAGAAGAGGAGTGACACGGTGAAATAGGTTGAGATCGCAAATACGTCCCAGAGGAGCGGTGAGTTGAAGTTAACCCAGAGCGGACCGCGGGAGTTGGGGTAAGGCATTACGAAGAATGCATTCCACACCCGACCCATGTGCCAGATCGGAAACTGACCCGCACACATTACCGCGAAGATGGTCATTGCTTCAGCTGCACGGTTTACACCGGTTCTCCATCCCTGGCGGAACAGCAGCAGGATCGCAGAGATCAGCGTTCCCGCGTGACCAATACCTACCCACCATACGAAGTTGGTGATATCCCATCCCCAGCCAATCGTTTTGTTCAGGTTCCACTGACCCGTACCGTAGATTACCTCCACGGTGACCGACACAATACCAAAAAGAAGCAGCGCAACGGAGATAAGGAAACCAACCCACCAGAGCTTTGATGGCTTGGCTTCAACCGGGCGGCAGATATCTTCTGTTACCTGGTGGTAGTCTTTGCTGCCATCCACAATGGCGGGCCTAACCTGTGATTCGTATCTGAGTAATGACATATTCTGGACTTTTTGCTGAACCGCTTTTGCGGCGATCCGGCCTTTTCGTTATTTATCTATTACCGTTTTTCCTAATTATTTTCCCCAGCCAATGGTCTTGTCAGGGATCCATTGCATTTTCATCTTCTGAACTATTTAATTTTTTTGTTGTTAGTCAGATCAGGTGTTTACGCAACGCCCCATTCGACCGGCTTCCTGGCTGGCAGCGGGACTATTTCCCCAACTACCGTTTCCACAAAACCACAACATTAAATCCCGGGTTATAAAGAACTGAAGGTGCGCCGTTGCCGGCGCACCGGTATTATATCTTAGTGATGCGCTTCTTCTGCCTTCGCAGGTGCACCATGTCCTTCCTGTTTGGCCGGGATTGAACCAGCTTCCTTGTGATCCCCTTCCCCGTGTTCGCTCTTCACGATGATCTCATCAGTGTTCCGGATTTTGGACATGTAGGTTACATTCGGCAACACGTGCAACTGCTCGAGTGCATAGAAACTGCGCTGCCTGTTTGTATCACGGACCTGGCTGATCTGGCTGGACTTGTCGTTGATGTTACCGAATACGATCGCATCACCCGCACATGCCTGCTGGCATGCAGTTTTGATATCGCCATCCACCAGCGGCCTGTTTTCTTTCTTCGCCTGCAGTTTACCTGCCTGTGTACGCTGGATACAGAATGTACATTTTTCCATCACACCCCTTGACCTTACCGTCACATCCGGGTTCAGTACCATCCTTGTCAGCTCATCGTTCATCTGGTGTACCACCGGATCGAGTTTACCTACGATCTGCTGGTCCTGGTTGTTTTTGAAACTGTCAGCACCGGTGTAATCAGACCAGTTGAACCGGCGTACTTTGAAAGGACAGTTGTTCGCACAATACCTTGTACCGATACAACGGTTATAAGCCATCTGGTTGATACCTTCAGCAGAGTGGTTGGTGGCAGCTACCGGGCAAACGTTCTCACATGGAGCGTTATCACAATGCTGGCACATCATCGGCTGGAATACCACACCTTTCAGGTCATCCGGGTTGTTCTCATCACTCACGAAGTAACGGTCGATACGCAGCCAGTGCATATCATGGTAACGCAGTACTTCGCTCTTACCTACCACAGGTACGTTGTTCTCCGTATGGCAGGCTACCACGCAGGCACCGCAACCATAACAGGCGTTCATATCGATGGCCATACCCCATTTCAGGCCGGGAGCATCGTGTACGCCGTACAGTGTTGCTTCCTTACGGAAATCGTTGGTACCATTGGTGTATTTGTCATTCAGGTCCTGGCGCCAGTCAACAATCTCGTTAGGATTCATCTTGAATGTTGCGAGGGTGGTTTCGCGAACCACTTCCACACGGCCTTCATATGAGTTGTGGATCTGCGTCTGCGCGATTTTCAGTGAACGTTTTGCATCTTCCACTTTCGCATCAGCGCTGTAAAGGAAAGAGGTGCCGTTGAACTGGGTAAACGGATAAGCGTTCACACCCACGCCACCGGCTGTTTTGCCAAGGCTTTCTGCGCGTCCATAACCAACCGCCACAGCGATGGTATTGGCGTTCATACCCGGTATCACGAGGATCGGCAGCTCCACCCATTTGCCGCCCACGGTGATTTTGATCACCGGTTTGGAAGGATAGTATTCGTAATCGTTATTTTCTTTTTCGCGTTCCTTGTTGCCAAGGTCGATACCCAGCAGGCTCTTCGCCATGCTCATGGAGATCAGGGCGTAGTTGTCCCAGGTGGCCTTGGTGATCGGATCAGGGAGTTCCTGTAACCAGGGGTTGGTAGCACCGGTACCGGTACCTACAGACACTTTCTGGTAAAGGACTACTTCATATTCACCGCCTTTTTTGTACGCGCCAATAGCAGCCGCAGCAGTGGCAAGGGATCCGCCGGAATAAGTACCACCGGAGATCGCACTGACAATACCACCAGCGATGGATGTGGTTTCAAGCACACCATCCTGCAGGGCTTTTTCATACGCTTCTTCGGTGCCCAGACGGCCAACCCAGTATGCTTTGAAATAAGTATCGTAGTCAGTGTTGTTGCCAGACCATTTCAGCAGCGAAGTCTGGAACGGACGTGTTTTGAACAGCGGATAAATAGTAGGCTGCAGGAAACTTACATACCCTGACTTCGGTTCCGCATCACCCCAGCTTTCGAGGTAATGGGGAGTTGGCAGTATAAAGTTGCAGAGCGAAGTAGTTTCATCCATCAGCGCGGAGAATGCCACCGTCAGTTTCACTTTTTTCACTGCTGCGGTAAACTTCGCCGCATCGTAATAGGTGTAAGCCGGGTTTGCACCATATACCAGGAGTGCGCCCACCTGGCCTGCTTCCATCTGTGCCACCAGGTCGGTGAGGTCCTTATCGATACCCGCCCGGTAGTTGGAAGTGGAAGCCCAGTTGATAGTGGTTCCATTTGATCCAACCGCATTGTTGATGGCGTTTACTACCAGCTGTACGTTTACATCGTTGCTGCCGGATACCACCAGTGATGCACCGGTATTGGCTTTCAGGCTTGCAACTGTTTTGTCGATACCCGCTTTCAGCTTCGCATCGGTTATCGCCGGGGCAGCTACTGAACCATCAAGGCCTGCCAGGATAGCGAGTGCTACGGCGCCGGTTTCTGACGGACGGTGCGGGAAACGTTCGTCGGCACTTGCACCGGTTGTGCTGAGGTGACCTTCAAACTGGTAGTGTTTGCTCATGGTCGGGTTACGCTCATCGATCTTGCGACCTTTACCATAACCAACACCGTTTTCAACGGGGTTCATCCATGAACCAAGGAAATCTGCATCGAGGCTCACGATTACTTTCGCGGCGCCGAAGTTGTAGGTCGGGAGTTTGCGGCCAAAACCACTTGCCTCATTGGCAAGCAGGATACCACTATAAGAAACCGCGTCGCTCACAATGTGACGGGCGCCGGGATTTTTTGCCAGGAATTCAGAGATGGCCTGGAGTGATGATGGGGAATTGATTGTGCTGGTAAGCAACACTACCGGACCGCTGATACCTGCCATTGCAGCTGCTACCAGTTTGTCTGCCTCATCATAGCTGGGGATCTCGCTGTACGCGTCGCCCTTTTTCTGCTTGGGGTGCGTGATCCGGTTGGTATCATAAAGATCCAGCACCGAAGCCTGTGCCCGTGCTGAAGTACCACCTTTCGTATAAACAGAAAGCGTATTGCCTTCGATTTTGATCGGACGGCCATCACGCACTTTCGCCACAACAGGGATTACATCACCATCCTGTATATAGGTGGTGGCATAATATTTTGCCTCGCCGGGGATCAGGTTCTCCGGTTTGTTGCCAAAAGGAATCACCTTTCTTTCCGGGATCTTACAACCTGCTGCCAGCGCCGCAGCTGCGGTGCTGAAACCGAGGTATTTAAGGAAATCCCTTCTTGGCGATTTCGCATCCACCAGTTTGCCGCTGTCAAATCCTTCAAACGGTAATTCCTCCTGGAACTCGTCCGCCGACTTTTTCTGCGCGCCCTCCGGGTTTGTGACCTCTGCGAAACCTTGCCAGTACTTGTTTTGGCTCATTTATTTCAATTTGAAAATTTGAAAATCCATGCCCGGTGCCTGATGGAGGCTTCCCGGTTTTGCGTATCATATTAATAGTGGCACTTCTGGCACTCCAGGCCACCGATATCCTTCACGGTCACACTATCCATTTTGCCGCTTTTGATATCGTTGTGGAACTTCTCGTAAATGCTGTAGAATTTGTTGCCGCCGGTGCTGTCTGCGTTGAAGTTGACCTTGGTATTGCGGTGACAGTTGATACACCATCCCATGCTGAGTTCTGAAGCCTGGTGTACCTCATCCATTTCCGTAATATTACCATGACAGGTCTGGCACTGGACATTACCCGCGTTGACGTGCTGGGCATGGCTGAAGAATACGTGGTCAGGCATGTTGTGGATCTTCACCCACTCGATTGGTTTTGCCTTTGAAGGATCCCAGTCGTTTGGTTTCTTCGGATCGAAACCGGCATACTGGTACAATTTGTTGATCTCCGCAGTACCATTCACTTCCGTACCATCTTCACGGTACAGTTTCGGCCCTTTGGCGTACTCGCTGATGTTCTTGTGACAGTTCATACACACATTCACCGATGGAACCGCCGCTGCCTTGCTTTCCCATGCATTACCATGGCAATACAAACAGTTGATCTGGTTGATACCCGCGTGGACTTTATGTGAATAGAAGATCGGCTGTACCGGCTCATAGCCTTTCTGGCGGTTAAGACCAATTGCACCCTGCGCGAAGAAATAACCGGAGATGGCAAAGAACACAATGGCAATCATTGCGATGTATACTTTATTACGGAAGAAAGGAACAGGCTCAGGGCGCTCGATACCTTCTGCATCGTCGGAAAGTTTTTTCAGGTTGCTGTTGATTCCCATCAGGATCAGCGCGATAATCGCGAGGATCAGGGAAATGATACCGAAGATGGTTGCGTTCTGGTTAGAGGAAGAACTGCCGCCAGCAGCTTTGTCGCCAGGAGGGGGAGGAGGCTGGATATCATTAATGTATTTCACTACCGCTTCCACATCTGCGATGGTAAAATCAGGAAAACCGTTCATCATTGAACCAAACTTGGCTTTAAGGCCTTGAGTGTAAGCGTCTGTCGCCATATAAGCGCCTGGATTCTGAATCCACTTGAGCAACTCTTTGTGGTCCGCCCACTTATGACGCTCTTCCAGTCCTTTCAATGCAGGACCCGTACCATCCTTAAATGGATTGTGACAGCTGGCGCATTTGGAAACAAATATCGCCTTACCGTCCTGGGCAGAAAGATTTTGTATAGAAAAGATGGCCAGGCAAAACGTAAGAAGGAATATTTTCTTAGCCATTGGTTTTGAAGAAATCATAGTGCCGATTGATCTGAAAAATGTGGATAAATAGCTCTAACCGGCTGCAAAAATAAGCCACGAAGTTAAC
>SEAD01000281.1 GCA_004173355.1 Chitinophagaceae bacterium
TTTACAGCAGCACCGGCTGGGTTCAATCCGCAGGCGTATAATCCGGGGACTGCCTTTAGCAGTAGCGGGCTCATATACGGAGGCGCAGATAATAGTGTGCCCGAGGGAAACTATACTGTAATAATAACAGATTCGTGCGGGCGGAGTATGACAAAATCTTTTGAAGTCGAAGATCCCGATGTGGCTCCTCAGGTAACCCCGCTGGTATTGGGTTGTAGTACAACGGGAAGTATTGCAATCGCTATTCCCGGACGGACTATTTCTGCAATGACTATGACAGGTGCTCCTGCAGCCTATACAGGTAATGTGCCCCAGGATGTAATGTCTTTTGTGGGTGCTAACGGCTTTTTAATGGGAGATTTGCCGTTAGGCACCTATACCTTCACGTTAACCGATTCCTGTGGTGAACAACATACGGCAACCGCTGTGCTTGAAGTAACCAGCTCTAACCCCAATCTCGGGGTGCAGCAGCGCCGTGGCTGTGAAGCGGGATTTGGTTCTTTGCGTCTTGAAGGTCCGGAAGGCCCTTTGACATCGGTTATTATAACTCAGGCTCCCTCGGCATTTGGACAGACACTGCCCTTTAATGCATCGGCAAACATTTTTAGTGGTACAGGAATGTTCTATATGAATTCGTTACCTGCAGGTATGTACACTTTCGCAACTGTAGACCAGTGTGGTGTGGGCCGTACGCAAACTGTTGCGGTAGAGGGTTACCAGACACAGGTGAACACTGTGGATATAACACCTCTTTGCGGATCTTTCTGGCTTGACCTGAGGCACATCAGCAACGGGAATTATGTGCAAAGTTTCTTTCTGCAAAAATTCAATACTGTTACAGGAACGTGGGGACATCCCGGGACCGGGGCTCCCTACGCTGAAGGCACGCTGCCAACAGCGATAACAGCCTACCCGCTGACAAATAATTTTGTAAATATCAATCTTGCTTTCACAGGAGATTTCAGGGTGGTTAAGGCTTTCCATATCTTTAGCAATGGCACATCAGCAGTGCAGCGCTGCATCGAAGTGCTCTACACATTTACTTTTGACGGACGTCCTGAAATTACTAACGCCTATAGTTTTCCGTGTGCTAACAGCCTGAGTGAAGTAGCAATTGTTGCGGTAGGGGTCGCACCATTAACCTACACAATCATCACAAAAGATGGAGAGCCCTTCTATGTAGACAATGGTACATCTAATGTGTTTACCGGTCTGGAAAATGCCTCGTACCTATTTCAGGTAACCGATAATTGCGGTAACATCAGGGGAAGGCAATTTGATATTAATGCACTAGATCCTATAGCAATTGAGCAGGATGGTTTTTGCGAGGGAGAAGACAGCTCATTGCAGGTACAGCTATTCTCATTCCTGAATTATGAGTGGTGGGAGGCCGGAGACCCGGATACAATACTAAGTACAACTAATAACCTGGACTTCCCTTCATTCAGTTCATCTCAGGCAGGTACTTATTTTGTAAGCATAACATCAGATGATCCGCTATCCTGTATGAATCAGGAATTGAGTATACAAATCAACAGCAATATATTGCCTAATGCGGGTGGTAATGCTATTATCCCGCCGGTCTGCAGCGGCGGAAGCCCAATTGACCTTGCAACTTACCTGGTTGCACCTTTCGATACAGGAGGTGTGTGGCAGGATACTAACGGCACGGGGCAGCTATCAGGTAGTACGTTTACAACTGCAACAATACCAGGGGGAACCTACCAGTTTAAATATATCGTTACGGGCGCATGCAACGCGACTGATGAAGCAATTATAACTGTTGAAATTAAGGATACTCCGGTAGCACCGGTGGTAGTTGCGGTGGCGCCGGTGTGTGAGGGCAGCAATGTACAGCTATCGGCTACGGCTGTTCCCGGGGCAACCTACCAATGGACAGGTCCGGGAAATTTCTCGTCGAATGTCCGTGAGCCATTACTTCAAAACACTACAATGGCCAATGGCGGTACCTACTCGGTTACTGTCACAGTTAACGGCTGTACATCTGTAGCTTCTACAGTAGACGTAATTATAAATTCGATTCCGCGTGCGGGTAATGATAATGCTACAACATTATGTAACGATGGCG
>SEAD01000282.1 GCA_004173355.1 Chitinophagaceae bacterium
GAAGGATTACAAAGAGCGACTAAGTCCCTGACCGCTGATTTTCTTTTCGATAAAACACCAAATATTCCAGTTGAACCAAGAAAACCTGTATCAAAACTTTGCCTGAGCGGTGTAACCCGTCATAACATCAAAGGTCTGGATATTGACTTTCCATTGGGTGTGATGACCTGCGTCACCGGAATTTCCGGTTCCGGGAAAAGCAGCCTGGTCAGTCAGGTACTGGTAGAACTTGTGGCCAGTAGCCTTGGACAGCAGGTCGAGATTGATACAGAGTTTACAAAAGATTTTCCACTTGTCGAAGTATCCCTCCCTGTAAAGGGAAAAATCACTTCCGGAATTGAAAAAATTTCCCGCCTGATTGTTGTTGACCAGAAACCCATTGGAAGGACGCCCAGATCTAATCTGGCAACCTACACCGGACTATTTGATCTGGTCCGAAAACGTTTCTCCAGTACTCCGCTCGCCAAAAAGAGAAAGTATGATGCCGGACGGTTTTCATTCAATGTAGCCAAAGGCCGTTGTCCGCACTGCCAGGGCGAAGGCTATGTTATGGTTGAACTTCTCTTCCTGCCAAGCGTGTATACCCCCTGCCCAACCTGTGGGGGCACCAGATATAATTCCGATACCCTGGAAATAACCTATAAAAAGAAGAACATTGCCGAGGTATTGGAAATGACTGTGGATGAAGCGTGTGCTTTTTTTGATGATGACCCTGGTGTTCACCGCTCCCTTCGGTTACTTAGGGATGTAGGTTTAGGCTATATCAAACTTGGACAATCTGCTACAGCCTTATCGGGCGGCGAGGCACAACGCATCAAACTGGCTACCGAACTTCAAAAAACCCAGAAGGGCTCCGCACTTTATGTCCTCGATGAGCCGACAACTGGCTTGCACCCATCAGATGTGGAAAAGTTACTCATCCAGCTAAACCATCTTGTTGATTCCGGAAACACAGTAATCGTAGTGGAGCACGATATGCAAGTGATTGCGCAAAGCGACTGGATCATCGATATTGGTCCGGGAGCAGGTGATCAGGGCGGGAATATCGTCTATTCCGGAGTCGCCCACGGCCTCACCAGGATCAAGAAAAGCAAGACCGCCCCCTTTCTCAAACGTTATCTAACCTCATTTCAAAGCGCATAAAGTAGGTTTGGTTATCTCCTCAAACCAATGCCGTTTCAAATGGTTAAAAGAATATGGAAAAAATGAAAAGAAATGTAGTGATCACCGGTGCTTCGAGTGGTGCCGGCAGAGCCACCGCTCTGACATTCGCAAAAAATGGTGATGATTTGGTCATCGCCGCCCGACACTCACAGGCGCTGGAAGAACTTGCTGATGAATGCAGGGCTTTCGGCGTGCTTGTAAAAGCTATACCGACCGACGTTTCCAATTACCACGAAGTAATCAATCTCGCAGGAATTGCCGCTGAAGGATACCGGGATATCGACATATGGATCAATAACGCGGGCGTGCTTTCTATCGGCGCATTCGACCTTACCCCAATGGAAATCAGCGAACAAGTAGTCAAAACCAATCTGATTGGATACATGAATGGTGCGCATGCAGTCCTACCTTATTTTAAATCACAAGGCCATGGCATTCTGATCAATAACATTTCCATTGGGGGCTTTCTTCCTGTTCCTTACGGCGCAGGCTACTCTGCTGCCAAGTTCGGGCTTCGCGGATTCTCAGCAGCACTGAAGTCAGAATTAAAATCTTATTCCCGTATACATATCTGTGATGCATTTCCAGGATTTCTTGATACTCCAGGTATGCAGCATGCCGCAAATTACACAGGGAAAGCACTAAAACCCGGACCCATCGTGTATGATCCATTTCGACTCGCGAATGCGATCTATGAGCTATCAATTCATCCCCGGTCCGAGAAAATGGTCGGAAGTTTTTCAAGCTTGATGCGTATATCCTATGGTCTGCTTCCTTCGCTAACCAGGGGAATTGCATCGGCAGTAATTAATACCTATTTAAAGCAGGCAAAAACAATCACCCCTACCAGTGGAAATATTTTTAACAGCGTGGATTATGGGCATTCCACCCATGGCGGATGGGGAATCCCGGGAAAGCCCAAAG
>SEAD01000283.1 GCA_004173355.1 Chitinophagaceae bacterium
GGGAAGGCTGATCACCTGCAGAGCCGTTTTACCGGATGGATGCTGCTGAATTATAAAAAGCCGGTACAGGTTTCGTCAACGCTGGGCAATTACAATGCGAACAATGCAGTGGATGAAAGCATCAAGACCTACTGGAGTGCCGCGTCCGATAGTAAAGGGGAGTGGATCCAGTCGGACCTGGGTAAGGTATCTGTGGTTAATGCAGTACAGGTTAACTATGCAGACCAGAATGTGGATACCTCATTCCTGGGTAAAACACTGGGTAAGTACCATCAGTACAAACTCTGGTATTCCGTGGACGGAAAGAAATGGAGTATCCTGAAGGACAAGTCAGCCAATAAAACGGATGTGCCGCATGATTACGTGGAGCTCGAAAAGCCCGTGCAGGCGCGGTATATAAAACTGGAGAATATCCATATGCCTACGGGGAAGTTTGCCGTGTCCGGCTTGCGGGTATTCGGGAATGGTGGTGGTGAAAAACCATCAGAGGTAAAACAATTCATTGTCTTGCGGACGGAAAAGGATAAACGCAGCGCTTATATTAAATGGAGTCCGGTGGACAATGCATTTGCCTATAATATATATTATGGCACCGCACCCGACAAACTCTATAACTGTGTAATGGTACATGATGTGAATGAATACTGGTTCAAGGTGATGGATAGCCAGAAACCGTACTACCTCACCATTGAGGCAATCAATGAAAATGGTGTGTCCACCAGGACCCCGGTAAAAAAAGTCGACTAATCACCCAAAATAAAAGAAGATGAAGATTGTGCTTCCGCTTTTGTTATTGATTTTACTCGCATCACCGGTACTGGCACAGCACCAGGAAGTGCCGTTTGCCCATGATGTAGCTGCATTCCGCAAACAGGACTCTGCATCCTTTCCTGCAAAAAACCAGATCCTGCTGATTGGGAGTTCCTCTTTCACGATCTGGAAAGATGTACAGGATTATTTCCCCGGATATCCGATCCTGAACCGTGCCTTTGGCGGTTCAACGCTGGTGGATGTGATCCGGCATGTAAAAGAAGTCGTGTATCCTTATAATCCCCGGCAGATCCTTGTGTATTGCGGGGAGAATGATGTGGCCAGTTCGGACACCGTCACCGGTGAAATGGTAGTCGCGCGTTTCGAAAAGCTGTTTACCCTGATCCGTGCAAAATATCCGAAAGTGCCGATTTATTATGTATCAATGAAACCGAGCCCGAGCCGTGTGCTGTTTCGCGATAAAGTGATGGCAGGGAATGCCGGGATCAGGAAATTCCTTGCAGGAAAAAAACGGACGGGTTATATCGATGTTTACCCCGAAATGATTGACGATGAAGGAAAGCCGCGCCAGGAGCTGTTTCTCGATGACAACCTGCACATGAATAAGGAGGGCTATAAGATCTGGCAACGGGTGATCCAGCCTTATTTAAAGAAATAAATACGATTCCGTGGCAAGGGATAAAGTAGATTTGTGCCCCGCGTCCCTGGAAGCTATACCAGTTAATTCAAAAAATTTTACGATGAAGAAAATCCTTTTACTGTTAACGATGAGCGCGGTGCTGTGTGCCAACGGGCAGGCGCCGGCGCAGAATGCCAAGATGAAGACATTCATTGATGCGTTGATGAAAAAAATGACCCTTGAGGAAAAGTTGGGGCAACTGAATCTTCCGACATCCGGAGATATGGTCACGGGTGAAGCCGGGAGTTCCGATATTGCCAAAAAGATAGCGGCTGGCCAGGTTGGCGGCCTGTTCAATATCAAGGGTGCTGCCAAAATCCGCGAAGTCCAGAAACTTGCCGTGGAAAAAAGCCGGTTGAAAATACCACTGCTGTTTGGCATGGATGTGATCCACGGTTACCAGACTATGTTCCCGATCCCGTTGGGAATGTCAGCTACCTGGGATATGGATGCGGTGCAGCGCAGTGCGCGTATTGCTGCTACTGAGGCGAGTGCCGATGGGATCTGCTGGACTTTTTCACCCATGGTGGATGTGTCACGTGATCCGCGGTGGGGAAGGATTTCAGAAGGAAATGGGGAGGATGTATTCCTCGGGTCTTCCATCGCTGCGGCGATGGTGAAGGGTTACCAGGGTAA
>SEAD01000033.1 GCA_004173355.1 Chitinophagaceae bacterium
GGACAATAAAAAAATACTATGGAATCTGTAATTCAAACAACGGCACTCGACTATCATTATTCCCGTAAAGTCCAGACACTCTATGATATTGAACTGGCAGTGGAACGGGGCAGCGTATATGGTTTCCTCGGTCCGAATGGCAGCGGTAAAACCACCACACTTCGCCTGCTGCTTGGTCTGCTCAACAGCCAGAAAGGGGAGATCAGGGTATTTGGGAAGCCACTGCACGCCGACCGGATAGCCATTCTCAAAAAAATCGGGTCACTTATCGAGCATCCTTCATTGTACGGTCATCTTTCCGCCAGGCAAAACCTGGAGATTTACCGTGCTACGTATGGCGCTACGTCTGGGCGGGTGCAGGAGGTGCTACGGATTGCCGACCTGATGGACACGGGCAGCAAACCGGTCAAACGTTTTTCACTGGGTATGAAACAACGATTGTCCATCGCATTGGCCTTACTGCCTGATCCGGAGTTGCTGGTGCTGGATGAGCCGACCAACGGGCTCGACCCCGCTGGCATCATTGAACTCCGGCAACTCATCCGCAAACTGAACAAGGAGCGCGGCATGACCATCCTGGTGTCCAGTCACCTGTTGGGGGAAGTGGAAAAGATGGTGAGCCATGTCGGGATCATTGTGAAAGGCCGCCTGCTTTTCCAGGGCCCGCTGCAGCAACTCCATGATGTGCGGCAGAGCCAGGCTAAACTGGTTCTCGAAACCTCCGATAATAACGCCGCACTACATGTATTGAAAAATTACCGGCCACTGATCATTGACCAGCAGCTGGTGCTGCCCTATTCAGGCAGGGAGCAGGTGGCGGATGTGGCAAAAGTACTCGGTCAGCATGGGCTTGACCTCTACCTGCTGCAGCCCAAAAAACCCGAACTCGAACAATTATTTATTGACCTCACATCCGGTAAATCATGAGTCTACTAATTGCGTTCCGTGCAGAAATATTAAAAACCAGGAAAACCGTTGCGTTTTATTGTACGCTGATTGCCGCGGCTTTTATTCCCGTTATTTATGCCCTGAATATATTTACACATGGACTGCCGGATGAAGACCAAAGTGTAAAAGACCCGTTAAATTCAATCTTTAACGGCTCAGGGGTCATCAATACCATTGCCATTTTCCCGCTGTTCGTTGTTGTGCTCTGCACATTGCTCGCACAGATCGAGTACCGCAACCAGGCATGGAAGCAGGTGCTCAGTGCCCCGCATACAAAGGCAAATATTTTTCTTTCCAAGTTCCTGACGGTACAGTTGATGATGGTCCTCTTTATCGTTGCCACCCATGCATTCATGTGGCTGGTGGCAGTGACAGCACATTACAAGTTGCCCGGACTGCATATTTTGGACCGGCCATTTGATGCCGGTAGAATATACCAGGGCCTGCTCAACATGTATGTGAGCACGCTTGCCCTTTGCGCCATCCAGTTCTGGATCTCAATCCGGTTTAAAAATTTCATTATTGGGATCGCTGTTGGCCTTGCCCTCTGGCTGGTCGGTACATTGCTCGCCCTCGAAATGAAATCGCCGATGGCCGGGTATTTCCCTTACAGCTTCCCCTCGATGTCGGTTAAACTGGATTCATCGGCATTCAATCTTCGTTCACTGGGATCTGCATTTGTGATCCTGCTCGTCGGGTTCCTGGAATTCAGGCGCAGTGAAAAAGGGTAAGCGCCACTTTACCTGATTTTCATACTAAGACCCTTCAGCGTTTGCCAGCCCTCACTGTCCGTCAAACGTATCAGGAAATGGTAATCTCCGGGGTCAATGTCTGCAGGTATTAAAATCTCCTCATTTATCTGGTAAGTAGTTGATCCCGCAGGAAGCGGAAATGTTTTTACCAGTAAAAAAGGCTTTACCGGGGTTTTTTTGGGATCCATGTCACAATCATTCACTTCCGTACTATGTGAATGATGGTCAAAGTTGTGATGTATGTCAATACTGGTGGAGCCCAGTGAATTGTTGTCGCTAAAAATTGCCCGGAAAACAAAAGGCCGGCCCCTTACTACCTCGCTGCACTGGGTCGGGAAACTGCCAGTGGCCGTCACGTCTATTACCGGGTATTCGGTATCCGGTGCATTGTCATTGTCTTTACTGCAACCGGCAAAGACGAGTAAGGTTAGAAATACCGGGAGGGATATTGATCTTTTCATTTTTGATATTTTATAAACAGGCCGGGGAAATGCCCGGCCTGTCCTTTGTTGATTAGTTATTCAGCATGAATCTCAAATTTCAGCTGCAGTTCATTGGAGCCGGCAAATTCGGTTGCGTAGTCCGACCGGTTCCAGTCGGTCCGTGTGATGGTGGGTTTAACACCCGCGTTCAGTTTTCTCATGATGAACGTGACGTCCTTATTCCCTTTGTTATCATTGCCCGCGGTGAAATAAGAAGTCACACCGGTGGTGGCAGTGGCGCCCGACACCGTTGCGCCATTAGCATAACTGGTCTCGCGTGTCTGGAAGATGGCTCCTGTTTCCGACGTTGTGGCTGGGTTCAGCACATAATTACCACCAACAAGGAATGCCTTGAAGTTTTCCGCAGTGGTTGCGTCAGCGATATACCTGGCCTGTGTTTCCGTACCGGATGCATTGTAAGTCTTTAGCGAAACCTTGTAAACACCTGTGGCCGCGAGGTGTAAATGGCCATGGGCAATCACTGCACCCTCTCCGTCAAATGTTACGGTGTCCGAAGCACCCTCGGTGCCGCCAGCCAGTCCATGGAAATGGTCGCCATGTGCTTCCACACCCGCGCCGCTGATCCGGGTAAAAACCAGTGCGCTGGAAGGATTCTGTTTTTCAATGCCGAGATCCGATTCTGCCGATGATACCTGTCCGTTTTTATCATACACTTCCATATGTACACGATAGGTGCCGGGTGTGACCGTAGCCGGGATATCGACATGCTCATGGAATGTTGCATTTTTTGTGTTGCTGTAATCATCGGTAAATGTCTCGCTGAAGTTCCAGCCGCCGCTTTCCGCTGATTGGATTTCCAATACAATCCGGTCAATGGTACCGGGGGCAAGGATTTCTGCTTCAATGTGAAGGTCTGACCCTGCAAATGCTTTTTTGCTGTTACCCGATCCAAGCTCGGTGATGGTGATGGTTGGTCTGGCCACCATATCCTTGTCATCTTTATTACAGCTGGCCACGGCGCCGGCAAGGACAAGTAAAATAAAAATCTTTGTGAACAGGTGAAAACGTTTCATGATTGACGTATTTGGTTTATTTAAAAAATTATGTTGTCTGGAAATGGATTTGCTAACCGGGTTCTTGCGCCGTTTTTATCCGGAAGGGAATCTTCAGCGATAAAATGATATTCCTTCCTGCTTCCGGTAATTCAATGAGTCGGTAAAAACTGGTGTGGTTGAGGTAACGGGTGTTGAGCAGGTTCTGCGCCTGCAGGCTGATCAGTAGCGGCTGCGACTTCAGCTTCATTCCAGTTCCCATCTGGATATTGATGAGCTGGTAACCCGGTGTCTTCTTTTCGGGTGGAACGATCTTGTTTTGTGAAGAAGTCACCCGGTAATCGACCGATAGGTATGGTTTATTTAGTTTTCCTTTTGTTGCCGGTGACCAGGTGAGGTTGAACAACACCGAGGCTGGAGGGGAAAATGGCAGTGTATAGCCTTGTTTGTTTCCGGATAACTGTTCAGCGTACAGGTATTCCCCAAGTACTGATGAATATAAGGCAGGTGTCCATTCGTAGGTGAATAGCATTTCACCACCATAGCGGCCGACGCGGCTTTGGGTATATTCAAAGACCTGGTTGCCGGCTCCATAGAAGTAGTCGTGATCTGCTGTTGGGTTCAGGGAGATATAGTTCGGGAAATAATTATAGAATGGGCTCAGTGTGACCGACCATACTGCGGCTTTCCAGCTAAGGCTCAGGTCTGCCTGGTACGATTGTTCCGCCGAAAGTGAAGCATCGCCTTTTTCGTAGCTGAAATAATGGTAGTTTACCCCGTTGGCGCCAAGTTCTTTCGCGATTGGCATCCGGAAAGCTTTACCAAGGTTGGCCTTCAATTCAAATGGTCCGTTATTGTAGTTGATCCCTGTGGACCACACTATACTGTTGAAAGTGCGGGTAAGATCCGGTGCCCGCGCGAGGTATTGCTGTGCCGGAGTTTGGCCGGAGGGAAACCAGTCGCGATAGGCGAACAAACGTATTTGCGCGTAATCATATCTTAAGGCTGCATGCAGGAAAATCTTTTCATTCAGTTCATACCTGTCATAAATAAAAGCACCGATGTTGTACTGCCTGAAGGATGGAACAAGGAACGTCCACCCACCAATGGTATTATCCTGGTATTCTGCATTGATGCCGGTTTTCAGGAAATGCTGTCCCAGCTTCAGTATATCACGGAGGTTTACCGAGTATACCTGTTTATCAAATTCCCTTTCCAGGTCATTGGATATGCTTAAGGAACCCGGGAAAACTGCCGGCATGTAGCCATGGTTGACGTACTGACTAAATTCCCTGCGATGGTTTCGCTGGAAGCCAAGGTCCGCTTCCAGCTGGTGATTGCCTGTTTTGTAAACACTTCGATTGATGAGTTTCAGGTGATTCACCTGTTGCTGCGGCAGGAGTATATCCCGCGGGGATGCGTCGTGTGTCTGCTCATCCACCTGCCGGGGTTCAAGTCCGTGGGCATTCGCAAAAAAGCCCGACCTGCTGAAAACATTACTCAGGTAAAGGATGTTACGGAATCTGTCATTGATATAACCCGTGCTGAAGTGTGCAGCATGTTCCCGCCCCGCGGTATTTCGCAATTGGTTGTTGTGCAGGTTGACCGCATAGTCGTACACATAGACTTTCCCGGCCGGCACCCGGTAGTCAGCATAATCCT
The DNA here is from genome assembly GCA_004173355.1 of Chitinophagaceae bacterium. Classification (GTDB taxonomy): domain Bacteria; phylum Bacteroidota; class Bacteroidia; order Chitinophagales; family Chitinophagaceae; genus JBEVJC01. The sequence goes on from SEAD01000033.1 coordinate 4,858, forward strand.
GGAAGGTATAACGTGCATCAAAGAACCAGTGCTGGTTGCGCCCGTAGATGCTGGCAGATGTCCCGAAGAGGCGGTTATTTGTTTTACCCATCAGGTCAACTGACCCACCCAATGATTTTGCGGCAGGAATTGCGGTTGGTTTTATGTTGATCACTCCGGCGATTGCATCCGATCCATAAAGGAACGATGCCGCGCCCTTGACCAGCTCCACTTCACCGGCTGCAAACTGGTCGATCTCAAGACCATGATCGGCGCCCCATTGCTGGCCTTCATGTTTCAAGCCTTTGTCCGCCACTACCACACGGTTGAAGCCAAGTCCGCGGATCAGTGGCTTCGACTGACCTGACCCGATCCCGATGGTTTTTATACCTGGCAGGCGTTCGAGCGTTTTCATGAGGCTGCCCCCGAGATGCCGGCGGATGAAGGTTTCACTTACTGCTTCGATATTCAGTGATTCCTCTTTTCTGCGGTCGGCGTAATGGTTATTTGCAACCACCACTTCGCGCAGGGTGTCACTTCGCAGGGAATCAGCATAATTACCTGGGGGCGACTGCGCGTGCAGCGCAGAGTGGATAACTACTAAGGTTACCAGCAGCAGGATCTTTTGTTTCATGGAAAGAATACAGTTGCTGAAGCTGCTGTTAAACGCATGCGCTTAACGGCACCCCGGCAGTCCTGGAATAGTTAATACAGGTCAAGAATAAGAAGTCAAGGCCAGACAGCAGCCGGCCTTTGATGCAGATAAGCAGCAGGTCTTAAGCGAGGGAGGGAGGGCCCTTATTGGACCAATGTTCCAATGCAAACTCACGGATCCCGACGACCAGTGTGGCGTTGGCTTTAAAGAAAGAAGAAACCGGCCTGTGGAGTTCAAATACCGGTATGGATTCAAATGGTTCATACCGTTGCTGCGCAAAATAATCACAGACTTTACATTTCGCTACCTCAGATGAAAAATGTACCTCTTCCGGATGTTCATCGCCGATGCAGGTATGGGTATGAACGGCCTGCAGCATTTCAAGTGAGATCATCAACAATAGCAGCAAGGCTGCGAAAGCCCTCGTGACACTGCTTGTATGGATGCGTTTATGCTTCATTTGAGAATGCAGCAAAGTTGCAAAAATGAAACCGGATAGAAAAATATTTTTCTGCTATTTCAGTGATTTTCTATCCATGCTAAAAAAAGAGGAAGGATAACAGAGGTTGTACATTTGCCTGTGCCAAAAGCAAATTACAAAGTCTATGTGGTCGAGCTGTCACGGAAAGTCTTTACCGAAGACTGGAAGTTCCGTGCAGCCAACCCGCAGTTTAACGGCGTACTGGAATGTTTATATGTGGGCATGACGAGTAAGACGCCAGCTGAACGATTCAAACAGCACAAGACCGGAGCACTCAGCCGCAAAGGACATGACCTGTCCGCGACTATCGTTAAAAGATATGGAGGTTACCTGCGTCCGAGTCTCTACAACCATCTCAATGAAAACCCGATGTCCAGATCGGAAGCAATGGTTATGGAGAAAGAACTCGCACTCGATCTCCGGCGAAAGGGTTATGCAGTTTGGTTTAATTGAAGCGGCTGCGTCGGGTTTACCTGACAAAGCGACCAGCAACAATCGCTCTTTATTTCAGATTCGAGAGTACAGCATCGGTTGCTTGAGCCATCAATTCATACCCGGCTTTATTGGGATGCACGCCATCAACGGTCAGTTCAGGTTTCTGCGCCCGGTTTGCATCGGCCAATGGGGTGAAATAATCGATCACAGGGAGCTTGTTTTCTTTCGCAAAAGCCGCCAGTGCGTCATTCAGGGACTTTATCCGCGGCACAGCCTGCAGTTCTTTGCGCCAGGGATACTGACCCACCGGCACATAGAGCGAAATCACCGGGATGATATGATGCAGTTTCGCCAGTTCCACCATCGATCGCACATTGTTGAGGATCGTTTCATCGGTCACATGTCCGCGATCGCCGGATATATCGTTGCTGCCTGCGAGGATAACCACAGCTTTGGGATGCAGCGCGATCACATCCTGCCGGAAGCGGATCAGCAGCTGGCCTGAAACCTGGCCCGAGATCCCGCGATTGATATATTCCGGATGTTTTTCAAAAAACGCGGGCATACGCTCCGACCAGAGTTCAAAAATTGAACTGCCAAGAAAGACCACCCGGTTGGGACCAGCAGCAGGCAATGCAGCATTGGCCTTCTGGTATTTACTCACCATTGCCCAATCGTCGGAGTAATCAATCTTTGCCAATGTATCAGCCCGATTCGCCTGCGCGTTTAATGATCCGGCAATAAACAGGCTGAGTACCGCGATGAGAATATATTTCATGGGACAAATGTCCGGAATAAATACAAAACCTGAACGGCCTGTATAATATCAAACCCATTCACTCGGTGCCTTTCCAAACTTTTTTTTGAATGCATGGGAAAAATGTGACAGGCTTTCAAAACCCAGGTCGAGGTAAATCGCTGAAGGCTTTAATTGTTTATCCTGTATCAGCCGCCGCGCTTCCCCCAGTCGCTGTTCCTGCAGCCATTGCCTTGGTGAACTGTCAAACACCTGCTGGAAATCCCTTTTAAATGCGGCCAGGCTCCTGCCGGTCAATTGTGCGAACCGCGCCACGCTTACATTGAAATGATAGTTCGTCAGCATGAAACGTTCCAGGTCGATCTTATGCGAAGCGGAAAAATCAAACAGGAATGTTTTCAGCGCAGGATTTATATGCAGCAGTAACTGCACCGCTTCTTTTATTTTTAATAAGCCGAGTGTTTCGGATAGAGCTTTCTGCTCCGGATGTAGTGCGTAGGGCAGGATTGACTGGAAAAATCCGTGGAGGAAATCATTTCCCGGAATCAGGATATTGGACGGACCGGTATAGGCCTGCATAGAGGTGAATTGTTCCTCGAGTGCGATCTGGCGCAACAGGTCTTCTTTCAGCAGGATCACGATCGTCTGGTAGTCTTCACCCGGCAGCGGGATCTTGGTTAGTTCCGCCAGCTGGTTTTTCCGGACGAGCATCACATCCCCGCGTTTCGTTGTAAACTGATCCGTTTCGGTTTTGAAAAACATTTGACCCGCTACCTGCAGCACCAGCGTACTGTGTTCCCAGAAGCCCACCTTCTCCTTTCTCCCCATCGTGAGATAGGAACTGAAGAGCACGCCCGGGATTATTTCTGTTGGATTACGCATGTAGCGGGTCAAAGTTAGCGGTAAAATTATCGTTGCAGGTAAGTGCCGCCCAGTATGGATCCCGGGGCAAATGCCTTATCAAGCGCGTCGAGTTCATCCGGGGTAAAACGGATCTCCATCGCTTCGAGGTTTTCTGTCAGTCTTGATCGACGTGCCATCGATACCAGCGGCATGATATGATCGCCCTTTGCATTGACCCATGCAATTGCTGCCTGTGTGGGTGTGACGCCTTTCGCGCTGGCGATCTGTTTCAGTGTTTCCACTTTTTGCAGGTTCTTCACCAGGTTATCGCCCTGGAATCGCGGAAAGTGCAACTGGTATGAATCCGCAGGTAATGGCGCAGTCATATTTCCCGAAAGCAAACCTTCCGCGGTGTTAGCAAAAGCCACCACCCCGATACCAAGTTCTTTTGCGGCTGGCAGCAGGTCCGCTTCAATCTGCCGGTCGGCGAGTGAATAACCAATTTCCAGTGCGGACACGGGATGGATTGTATGCGCCCGGCGTAGCTGATCGGGTGTCACTTCCGATACGCCGAGCTGGCGGACCTTCCCCTCTTTGATAAGGTCTGCTACTGTCCCGATGATGTCCTCGAGCGGAACGGAATTATCCATCCGGCTCGGCTGGTACAGATCGATGTAATCCACACCCAGTCGCACCAGTGAATAACTCACGAAGTTTTTGATGGAGCTGGGACGTAGGTCCATCCCGATCCATGCGCCATTGTAAAAGATCGCCCCGAATTTGACACTGATGAAAGCCTTGTCCCTGCGGTCTTTCACCGCCCTGCCCACCAGCATTTCATTGTGCCCGGCACCATAGAAGTCGCCCGTGTTGAGGAAATTAACACCATGGTCGAGTGCCGCATGGATGGTGGCAATACTTTCGTTTTCATCCGGCCATGTACTGCCCCAGATCGAAGACATCCGCATACAGCCGAATCCGAGTTTGGAAACCTGTGGTCCGTTAGCTCCGAGTTGTATTTTGTTGATTGCTGACATATTGTTTGTTTCTGCAAAGGAACAACAATAGACAGTGGGGTAGTTGCCTGTATAGCTCAACCTTGTTGTGTGTGTGGCTCAGGGGATCTTTTCCAACCGGCGGCTTCAGGCATCGGGCCATTGCTGGATGATGATCCCGACCTGGTCATCCTTGAGTGCAAACTCACGCGCGGTCCAGGGGCGGACGGTGATCCGGTTTTCAGTAACCATTATTTCGCGCGTCGGTATCGCATCGCTACCGCACCGGATCCGAATGTCCGGTTTTCAACCAGTTTCAATTGCAGCGCTTGGAGAGCAGCCTCGGGCAACCGCCTTCCTTCCCCGACCAGTAATGGCTGGATCACAAAACAAAACTCATCCACGAGGTCAAGTGCAATGAGTTGTGAAGGGAGGTCTACACCACCGGTGAGTATTGCTTTGCCTTCCCGGTTTTTCAATTTTTGTATTTCTTCACGAAGTTCACCGGACAACACGTGCGTCTTTGGATCCGGGTTGTCCCCGAGCGTTCTGGAGAAAACAATTATTTCCCTTACCGCTTCGAAGGCTTTTGCAAACTCATTTGATGAGGCATCATCCCCCGGATGTTTTGCGAGGTCCGGCCAGTACGGCACCATCAGCTCGTAGGTCTTTCGTCCGTACAGGAACGTGTCACTCTCGTGTAAAAGGTCCCTGTGATAGTTGTGCAGTTCTTCATCGGGTTGACCTTTTGTATGATCGCAGCATCCATCGGCAGTCAGGTTGATCGCATAGATTAACGGGCGCATAGGGCGGGTTTGTAGACAGGAATTACTGCATTATTTGGGGTATCCCGCACTAGCCTTTACCTCTTCGATCTGTTGGGTATGACGCTGGCTGTGCGCGGCCACCAGCAGGATAAACTGGTAAGTGTCAAATGTACCCAGCGGAAGTTCCAGCACATGGTTACGCAGGTCTGCATCGGTTTTCTCTACGAAAGCGATATGTTGTCCGCGGGCTTCATTGAATCCGGCGAGCGCGTCAGGTGCTGTTTTGTAAGTCGAGTTTTTTGGTTCCAATGCTGCGAAAGTGGTGTTACGGCGCGAGCGGTCCTCGACTGCCGTTACCAGCGCGGTGTCACTCATGGCAATGGCGGATCGTTTGGCTGGATTGGCCGGCTGCTTCAAACCTGTTTCCACCATCGTCCAGAGTGTGGTCTCCGATGCAGCGATATGCTGTACACATTCCTGGATGCTCCAGCGATCGGGTGCCGGTTTGAACGCGAGCTGCGCAGGTGTCAGGTCTTTGATAGCGGTTGCCACTCCCGCACCGCTCGAACGTAAAAGCATAATTGCCTTTTCCCGTTCATCCGCTGTAAGTGTTTTTGGTGCGGATGTATCAGGCGATATGATTGAAGGAACAGGCTCATTGGCAGGCTGCAGTCCGTTTAATTGAGCGGTGATGGCCGTGCCTGAGAGCAGGATGGCAGCCGAAAAACAGATCTTTATATAACCAGTTAACTTTTGCATACAGGTAGATTTATGAACCAAATCTAACTTTCCTTTAAGAACCAGGCGGGGTGTGTACCGGACAATCTGTGGGGCTGGTCCGGACAATCTTTGAGGGCGGTCCGGATAGTCTGTGGGGCTGGTCCGGGCAATCGGTGAGGGCGGTCCGGATAGTCTGTGAAGCCGGTCCGGACAATCGGTGTAGCCGGTTCCGACAATCTGTGCAGCTGGTCCTGACAATCATCTGCAGGGGTTTCACTCAGTCTGTCAGTTGAAGTGTGTTTTTCGCCCTGTCGATAAGCGATCCGTCCAATTCATTTTTCCGGAAACCTTCAAAGTCACGCTTTAAAGTTTCTCTCAGCCCTTTTCCGTCTTTATCGGAGCTGAGGTATTGCCTGTATAGATCCATTGCTTTGGGAAAATCATTCGAAAACAAACAGGCATGTGCCAGATTTTTCAGTAGTGTTGAGTCTGCTGCATCATGCTCGAATCCTTTTGATAAAAACAGTCTCGCCTTTTCAAAACGTTTTGTCTCCAGCAGGTGCCACCCGTAAGCGCTCCACTGACCGCGCTTTACCTGGAGAGTGTCCAAAAGCGTCACCCGTTGTGCAGGAGGTAAATCCTTTCCGTTGAACTTTCTGCTTATTCCGCTTACATTTCTGTTTGCTGCAAACACAAAAGTCTTCACACCGCGGAATTCAATATTGCGGAATTCATTTGGCGAGGTAAAATACATCTGCGCTGAATAACCATCTATCCAATAGTATAACCCGTCTTTTTCTTTTTTTACTTCCGCGAAAATGCCGTCCGTGATATAATCGCCGGTATATTTTTCCAGGAGTGTGTCGTGTACCGGCACCGTGCTGACCTGTTCCGGCTTTGCAAACCCCGGCCAGTCGTATACTGCTGCTACACTGTTGAGCAACTCCAGCAGGACATAACCATCATCCGAGTTGGCAAATAACGCGATACCTTTTCCATTGGTGAGGCCGGCAAGGAAGTAACCCGTGAATCCTTCATTGCTGGCGGAATGCACAAAATATTTCTCACCGTTCCTGACCTGCAGGAATGTACCCATTGCAGCATCCCTGTTTTCATAAGGCGTCACATGCAGTTTCACCATGTCCTGATTCAGGACCCTGGCTGATTTCCCCTGATAGGCCAGTTGCATTTCAACCAGGTATCCGGCAATATCAGTCGGAGTAGTCCATAAGCCCGCAGCAGCCTTTTCCGGGTAAACAAAATACTTACCTGCCACTTCGCTGCCATCCGCTTTATAACCGGTAGCGAGATGTTCCTGCCGGCCCGCCGGAGGCTGGTTGTAAAAACTATTTTTCATACCCAGGGGCCTGAGCACATTTTCCGCCATGTATGTTTCATACGATTGTTTAGTGATATCGGTCATGATTAACTGGGAAATAGTGATACCTCCACCCGAATACACTGATTCTTTACCCGGTTCGGCAAATGACCGGATGGCTTCAGTATTGGCCGGGGGCTGGCCATCAAGGATCTGCGGAATGGTTGGCAGGGCGCTGTCGCGGTGATAACCCGGGAACCCGTGGCCCGAGAGACCGGCGGTATGGCTGAGTAACCGGGCGGTATTGATCTTTTTACCGTGGGATACGGTATCATAGGGGAATTTCCAGGAGACCAGGTATTGGTTGATATCCTGGTAAAGGTCCAGTTTCCCGTCCTGCGCCAGTTTCAGGATGCCCACGGCATTGATCGACTTACTGATCGATCCCGGTTCAAACAGGGTATTGGGACTGACTTTCCGATTTTCTTTTTTATCCGCAAACCCATATCCTTTTGCCCACACCAGCTGGTAGTTATCAATCACGGCCACGCTGATTCCCTGCACATTGTATTTTTTCATTCGTTCACTGATGGTATAAGTCTTACCGTCGATAATCAGCCCTTCCGACAGGGTATTCTCTACCCGGGCGATCTGTTCCTGAACCTCTTTGGAGTAGGAAACCTGTGCAGTAACGGCGGTGAACCAGTGCAGGAGAAGCAGGGCGAAGCTGATTTTTTTCATATTGACAAACCTATTCGTTATCCCCTGCGCGCGCCCGTAAAACGTGTAAAATGGTTGTAAAAGAGTGTAAATGCAGTTAACAATCGGTTTACCTTAGCGTTCTAAGACCAGGAATTCCATTTATGAAACGTCTTTACCTCCCTTTGCTCGCCTTACTCGCTACCGCAGTGATTGTGTTTGCCATGGCATTTGTTTCCAGGGAAAATGGAAAGCCTGACAAACACCTGGAGATTGTCATGCGGAATATCGGGCACCAGCTGCTGCTACATTCCGGTGATTCCAGCTCCCGGGTCATGCCGGTAAAGATGGTCGATGATAACACGTTCCGCATTTCCTTTGAAACCAGTTTCGGATTTACACCTGATACCCTGATGAGCCTCGTGCACCAGCAGCTGGCCAATACCGAGAGGAAAGGGAATTATATGGTCGGTGTATATGACTGTTCGAAGAACCAGACGGTGTTTGCCTATGAAATGAATACAGCGAGCGGCGACCTGACACCATGTCGCGGGCGAAAACTGAAAAAAGATTGTTACGTAGTAGAAATTTCTTTCCCGGGAACAAATTCATTTAATTATGCTTGGCTGTTGGCTGGTTTAGTACCGCTTGCTTTGATTGTGTTTTATATGAATCGCAGGAAAGCCAGGCCGGAGGTAGCAGCTGAGACGGTTTATGAAGATGAAGCGGAGGCGCCTGCACCTGCGACCGGGGAGACCGCACCCGAGACCTCAACGTATATCCCCGTTGGAGCGCTTTTGTTTTCTGACTCCGAAGGCACGCTGGCCTTTAACGGGCAAAACATAGAATTATCAGCCAAGGAAATCAAGGCAATGCGCCTCTTTGCCTCCAATCTGAACCAAGTGGTGGGCCGCGATCTGTTGATGAAAGAGATCTGGGAAGATGAAGGGGTGGTGGTGATTACCCGGAATGTGGATGTGCTGATCTCCAAACTGAGGAAGAAGCTGGGTGTGGATCCCTCGCTTCGGATCGTGAACGTACATGGTAAGGGGTATAAACTGGCAACTGGATCGAAGCTGTGATGGCTTTCCCGGGATGTCAATAAAAAAATAACAATGAATAATATTTTAGTAGCGGGTGCTACCGGGAATTTAGGCAACAGGATTTGCAGGGAACTGGTTGGCCGGGGTGCGAATGTGACAGCGATTGTGCGCCCGTCTACCGATGCCGGTAAACTGGACGCACTGAAAGAACTCGGGGTGCAGGTGGTAGAAGCCGACCTGGCGAGTAAAGAAGCGATTACGGCCGCATGTGCAGGTATTGATTGTGTTGTGTCAGCACTGGCCGGTTTGCGTGAGGTGATAATTGATATACAGAAAAATATCCTGGATGGCGCAATAGCTGCCGGAGTTCAACGATTTATCCCGTCTGACTTTTGCACGGACTACACCGCGTTGTTGCCGGGTATGAACAGGAACTTTGATTTGCGGAGGGAGTTCAGGGAGTATCTCGACAGTACAGTAATTAAATCCAGTTCGGTGTTTAATGGGGCGTTTGCAGATATCCTGCAATACAATACCCCGGTACTTAATCTTAAAGACAAAAGTGTCGGATACTGGGGTGAAAAGGCAGGATGGAAACTGGATTTCACTACTATGGATAATACCGCCGCGTTTACGGCGGAAGTAGCCCTTGATGCCGATGCCCCCCGCGACCTGCAGATAGCCAGTTTCCAGGTCAGTCCTGATGATATCCAGGAACTGGTGAAAAAGGCAACCGACCAGACGTTCAGCCTGCAGCGGCTCTCAGGTCTTGAAGATTTTGCGTTGTACCTCAAAAAACAAAGGGCCGAAAACCCGGCAGGCGAAAATGAATTGTATGCCAGATGGCAGCAGGGTCAGTATATGTATTCAATGTTTACCACGCATCATGATAAACTGGCCAATGACAGGTATGACAGTGTGCAGTGGACAGGTGCATTGGAGTTTATAAAAACGGTTGTATAGTTTCCAGCCCGGAAATTTTACACGAAATAGATTAAATTGAATAATGGAAGATTTGGACCCTGGATACCGGAGTTTCAGTAAGCCTGTCCCGCCGGCATACGAGGCTGTCTTTACCCATTTTTATTTCGCGGTGAATGGAACTGCTGCTGACATCCGGCGCACATTTGTGCCTTCTTTCCAGACAATCCTCCTGTTTAGTTTTGGTGTGGTGCCTCAGGTCCGTTCCCAGGACGGTACAGTAATCGCAGTTGAGAAATGCCTGGTGCTGGGGCCCGTTCGCCGCGCCTTTGACTATACCCTGCCTCCCGGTTCGGAAATACTCGTGGTCAATTTCAGGGATGACGCATTCTATCGGTTTTTTGGCCAGGTTCCCAGGGCTGGCCAGGATCCGGTTGACCCCGATTCATTGTTTGGGGAGAATTGTTTTACCGACCTCTGGTCAAGATTGAAAGCCTGTCGGGAAGACGAAGAACGAATCGCGCTGATCGTTGACTTTACCAGTCCGTATATCCGTGCGCGTGAGTTGGTTCCCTCGATGCTGCTGCATCATGCAGGGGCGGTCGCTGATCCGGTAAAAATGGTGGCAGGGGAAACCGGCCAGAGCGTGCGCAATATCCAGTTGCAGCAACGCAAAGTATTTGGGTACAGCAATAAGGAGATCACAAGATACCAGCGTTTCCTGAAGGCGGTGGAAATGGTGTCGCAGTTACCTGTGCAAAACGCAAAGACCGATTGGTTTGAGGTGATTGAGCAATGCGGGTATTATGACCAGAGTCACCTGATTGCGGACTTCCAGCACTATCTGTCGCTGTCACCCTCAAAATTTCTTGCTTTCCAGGAGCAGATCTGCCAGGCCACACCCGCCTGATTTCGTTTTCTTACAATTTCCCCGGGACGCCGCGGGTTACTTTTAAATAATTAAAAAAGTAACCATGAAACATCTTATCATCTATAGCCATCCCCACAGTCAGAGTCTTAACCATTTATTGAAAGATACCGTACTGGATGTTTTGCAGGGGCAGGACGTCGAACTGCGGGATTTGTATCTCCTGGGTTTCGACCCGGTTCTCAGCCAGCAGGACATGGCCGGCCAGCGGAACGGCGTAGTGGCGGATGATGTCTTGGCAGAGCAGGAGTACATCAGGAATGCGGATGTGATCACTTTTATTTACCCTATCTGGTGGACCGGATTGCCGGCAATGGTTAAAGGGTATATTGATCGCGTGATGAGTTATGGATTTGCCTATCGCTATGACCAGGGCGTTCAGAAAGGATTATTGACTGGTAAAAAGGTTATAGTTATCAATACCCATGGCAAATCAAATGAAGAGTACGCGGGGTCGGGAATGGACAGGGCCCTGGCGCTGACTTCCGATACCGGCATCTATCGTTATTGCGGGCTTGATATCATCGCACATGTTTATTTCGACCGCGCCGATCGGGCAACTCCTGGAATGATCGATGACTGGAAAGCAAACGTCAGGTCGTTATACCATTAAACATTTATTACATGAAAATCTTACTTCAGCTCGGGTAGCCCTGCCTCGGCGAAAGGTGCAGTGTTTTGGCTAAAGCAAACGCAGGTTTGAATAAATACTGGTGATGCACGCTATCGATCTTTGTATCCACAAAAATATCAAACATGCGTGTATTCGTTACAGGAGCCACTGGCTTCATTGGCACTGCCATTGTGCAGGAATTATTAGCGGCTGGTCACCAGGTGTCGGGGCTGGCCAGATCGGATGTGTCTGCGCGGAAACTGTCAGAAGCAGGTGCGGAAGTGCACCGGGGTGACCTGGAAGATTCCGACAGCCTGCGTAGCGGTGCGGCTGTAGCTGATGCCGTCATCCATGCGGGGTTTATTCACGACTTTACGCGGTTTGCTGAAGTATGCCTGATAGATAAAACGGCGATTGAAACCATTGGTCAGGTACTGGCGGGATCAGACCGCCCCCTTATTGTTACTTCGGGTACGGCACTGGTAAGTCCGGGAAGGCTCGCCACAGAAGACATCAGCGCACCTGTAGACCCGGCCTGGCCGCGCGCATCCGAACAGGCGGCAGATATTGCAAAGGAGCTCGGGGTCCGGGTTGCGACAATCCGGCTGTCACCATCGGTTCATGGCCAGGGTGATCAACAGGGTTTCATCCCTATCCTGGTAAACCTGGCAAAGGAAAAAGGGATTTCTGCTTTTGTGGGTGACGGCCTCAATCGCTGGAACGCCGTGCACCGTCTTGATGCTGCGCACCTTTATAGCCTGGCACTGGGAAATACCACTCCCGGTGCGCGTTTCCATGCATGCGCAGAAGAAGCTATTACAGTGAGGTCAGTCGCTGAAGCCATCGGGAAGGAACTGAACCTGCCTGCCGTTTCATTAAATCCGGATGAGGCCGCCAGTCATTTTGGATGGTTCGCACAAATGGCATCGGCAGATTGCCCTGCATCCAGCCAATGGACGAGGGCACAGCTGGAATGGCACCCTTCACAACCTTCACTTCTCGACGATCTAAAAAACGGAGTGTATACAAAATAATAGATCGTGGGTATGGCTAAACTGGCAACGTTCGCCAGGGAGTTTGCCGCCGCGAGTCAGAATAAATAGCGAAATTCACAAGTGTTATGAAGAGTCAGCAGCAATTCAGGTTTTCGAGCATCACCGAATATCACCGGGCAGCAGGACTGCCAGCACCGGCCCATCCGTTGATCAGCGTGGTGCATCTGGAGGACATTGACCGGCATCTCGCCGAAGGGTCATTCAGTGTCATCTACGATTTTTACTCCATCGCAATGAAGAGGGTGAAAAATGCCCGCTTTAAATACGGCCAGCAGGCCAGTGATTTTGACGGAGGGGTCTTGTTCTTTATGTCACCCGGACAGGTATTTGGGGTGGACATTGTAACGGATGACGTGATACAACGACCCGAAGGCTGGGTTATACTGATCCACCCTGATTTCTTATGGAATACTCCGCTTGCAAAGAATATCAAACAGTATGACTTTTTCCATTACGCCGTCAACGAAGCGTTGTATCTCTCAGAAAAGGAAGAGGGGTTGCTCAACACCATAGCTGCAAATATTGCACAGGAATACCTGGCTTCTATCGACCGTTTCAGCCAAAGTGTGATTATCGCCCAGCTTGAATTGTTGCTGACCTATTCCGAGCGGTTTTATCAACGACAATTTATCACGCGGAAAATCGGCAGTCATGAACTATTGGTGAGGCTGGAGGATTTGTTAAACAATTATATCAATAGTGGCTTGCTGGCAACGAAGGGCTTGCCGAGCGTGGCTTTTATTGCCGAAAGTCTTACTATTTCGCCTGGTTACCTGAGCGGCCTGTTGAAATCCCTGACGGGACAGAATACACAGCAGCACCTGCACAACAAGTTGATCGAACTGGCAAAGGAAAGACTATCAACTACCAGTTTGTCTGTCAGTGAAATTGCTTATGAGTTGGGATTTGAACACCTGCAGTCATTCAGTAAAATGTTCAAAACAAAAACCAGCCTTTCCCCGCTGGAGTTCCGCCAGTCATTTAATTGAGGTTTCCGCATAACCAGCCTGTCCCGTTTCCGGCAATAATTTCTGAACATTTACCAAACCCCGGTTTTGGATACTTCTTTCCGCGTTTTGGATAATCCCCGCTCCCCGTACAATCCGGAGTTTTGAGTTCTAAACTCCAACATTATGATTCAGGCAAAAGGATATGCAGCACATGGCCCCGAAGAGAAATTAGCACCATGGCAATTTGAGCGTCGGGAGATTGGCGCCCACGATGTCCAGATTGAAATACTCTACTGCGGTGTTTGTCACACCGATATCCACCTCACCCGCAACGAATGGTTTCCCGGGATCTTCCCGATGGTGCCCGGTCATGAGATCGTCGGCCGGATTGTCGCAACCGGCAATCACGCAAAAAAATTCAGTATCGGTGACCTCGGTGGGGTAGGTGTGATGGTCGATTCCTGCCGCGAATGCGAGGATTGTAAAAACCACCAGGAGCAGTTTTGTGCGGTCAGCCCGGTACAGACATACAATAACCTCGGACATGATGGCCTGCCCGTGTATGGCGGATACTCCAGCACAATCGTGGTGAACGAAGACTTTGTACATTCCATTTCCCCCAAACTCAATCTCGCCGCGGTAGCGCCATTGTTATGTGCCGGTATCACTACATACTCCCCGTTAAAGAAATGGGGTGTGGGGAAAGGACATAAGCTGGCGGTGGTCGGACTGGGCGGTCTGGGGCATATGGCGGTAAAATTCGGAGTGGCTTTCGGGGCGGAAGTGACCGTTATCAGTACCTCCCCCGGTAAGGAAGCGGCTGCAAGGGAACTCGGAGCGCATCATTTCCTTATATCAAAGGACGAGGCCCAAATGAAAGCGGCCACAAAAAGTTTCGATTTTATTATTGACAACGTAGCCAATGACCATGATATCAATCCATACCTGAACAATCTCAAAACAAACGGTGTTTATATCAATGTAGGTATGCCTGCGAAACCATGGGAAATATCGTCATTTACACTGGCGATGGGGAACAAGGTGATTGCTGGCTCAGGGGCCGGCGGGCTGAAGGAAACACAGGAAATGCTGGATTTCTGCGCCGAACATAATATTGTATCGGATATCGAACTGATCGATATCAGGGACATACACCAGGCATTTGACCGGATGCAGAAAGGGGACGTGAAATACCGGTTTGTAATAGACATGAAAACATTGTAGAATTCAACTAATTTACCACGCATGGCTTCCACACAAAAACCATATCATATCGGCACGGTCGCCCGGCAGCATGAACTGCTGGGACTGGGCCAGCCAAGGCATCCGTTAATTACAGTGTTCCGGCATAAGGATGTGACGTATGATCAACTGGTGGAGTTGCAGTCCTTCACTCTTGGGTTCTACTGTATCGCGATCAAAACTGATTTTGACGGGAAACTCAGGTACGGACAGGGAGTGTATGATTTTGATAAGGGAATCATGTCCTTTATTTCCCCTGGCCAGCTGCTGATAAAGATGGATCCCGGTTCTGCACCCGCCGGTGGATACAGTCTCATCATCCATCCCGATTTTTTAAGGGGTTCTGCGCTCGGTGGTAAAATCGATGGGTATGGTTTTTTTGGGTACGAGATCAATGAAGCCCTGCATCTTTCCGACGATGAACGATTGGCTGTGGAAGCGATTTTTGTTGCCATAGAAAGGGAATACAATAATCCGGCAGATAACTTCAGTAATGAAATTATTATTACGCAGATTGAGTTGTTGCTGCAGTATGGCAACCGTTTTTATGGCCGACAGTTTAAAACCCGCGAAGCGAGCCAGGATGGCATCCTGATGCGGATGGAGAAAATACTGCTGGAGTATTTCAGCCCTAAAACACCTGATGGTGCCAGGATCCCGACGGTGCAGGACGTGGCAAAGCGGTTGAATATTTCACCGGGATACCTGAGTGATATGTTGCGGTCCATCACCGGGCAGACCGCGCAGGAACACATACACCAGAAGCTGATTGAAAAGGCGAAAAGCCTGTTATCCGCTACGGATCTGCAGGTAAGTGAAGTGGCCTACCAGCTGGGGTTCGATTACCCCCAGTCATTCCATAAGTTGTTTAAGAGTAAAGTAAAAATGTCGCCAGGCGAATTCAGGAAGTTGGGGAATTGATTTTCGCATTACATTCATGGTATGAAGCCATACCACCTGCTCCTGCTGGCCAGCGTTTTTATGCTGGCCTGTAACAATGCACCTGAAAAAACAAAACCAGCCGTAACGGATACAACCGGAACCAACGCCGGAGCTGTTGCATCGGTACCTGATACAGCATGGCATGCAGACTTCCTGGTGTTGCAGAAAGTACTGGCGCAATCTGATAAAAAAGGCCTGAAGGAGTTCATGAGTTTCCCGATCATGAACGCCGGGAATGATATCTGGCGCCTGGTTGATGTAAACGGCACCATGGATATCCCATCGGGGAAAGTCAAACCATTCACCGAAGCGGATTACGATAAGTACCACCGGATAATCTTCACTTTCAACCTGCCACCCGCGATCAGAAAAATAAATGCGGAAGAATTGTTTAAGAACGATTACTCCATTACCCCGGAATCCATAGACAAAAAAGGGGTGAAGACCGAACTCGAAGTCAGGTTCGACCAGTACGCCAATCGCTTAACCCTTCGCCTGATCACGAAAAATGATCAGTGGGAATTTGCCCGGTTCTATCACTTCAATATAAAAAAGGGAAAGCTGGTTTTCCAGCAACTGGTTGTGGCGGGTTAAATGACAACTGCTGTCAGTGAGGCTATTCCTTCACTTTTTTAAACAGCTCATACAGTTCCACTCCAAGGGCGTCGGCGAGTTTTACTATTGTAATAAATTCCAGGTTTTTCTGCCCGTTTTCAATGCGGCTGATATCCCCATTGTTGATACCCGACGTCAATTCGAGGTCGAGTTGAGTCAGGTCCTTGCGTTTCCGGATGCTGCGGATCCGTTTGCCCAGTTCAGATAATTCCAGTTTGTATTTGTCTTCTCCCATGTGAAATCTGCACAGGAAAAGTCAAAGAAATTAAGAGAGATAAATTTGGTTTATAACCCAAATTTACCGAAATTGGCTTTATCGGCAAAATTCAGCTAGATATCCAGCACGCACACGGGTATATACTATTGCAGATTTACTTTTCGCAACAATAACTAACCTCCCGTCATGAAATTTCCCTTGAACTACAAGGCCCTTCACCTGCTGCAGATCCTTTTTGCAGTCAAGCCCAAAAATCCCGTTTAGCACCTGACACAAGGTATCCGCCTTTGCTGACAGCTAACTGAAACTCCAGTGAGCTGAATGGAACTCCCATGCCCACTTAAATTAACTGCAATGAACTTGAAACTCTGCTTATTGGCATTCATATGCCATACACTGAATGTATCCGCGCAGCAAGTCAGTGTCAACAAAACCGGCAAACTCCAGGTCGGTGATTCACTGCCACCACTGGTCCTGAAAAAAGTATACAACACGGATGTCAGCAGTATAGATATGTCGTCGCTGCAAAACAAACTCGTGCTGGTTGACTTCTGGGCCACCTGGTGCGGAAGCTGTGTAAAGGCTTTTCCAACCCTTGACTCCATAAAGGCGGTACTGGGTGATAGCCTCCAGGTTATACTTGTGACCAGCTATAATAACCCTGTTGATGAAGACCGGCTTTTGCAGTTCCTGACCCGGTACCAGCAGCGAACGGGGGCTGCCCTGGCTTATCCCGCGGTATTAAAAGATACTGTTCTCACGCGGAATTTCAGTATTCCCTATATCCCGTACTATGTCTGGCTCTGGAATGGCCGCGTGCAGTCGATGACTCCACCAAAAGACCTGTCGGTGCCGCAGATCAGGCAATTCATGCGCAACCCACTCTGATTAACCATAAACCATTTATTTTCCATGAAAGAACTTTTAGTTTGCCTGGGCCTGCTATTCAGCGGACTGGTCCAGGCGCAGACCGAACCATTCAAAAGCATCATCCGTAATGAAAAACTGCAGCCCATCGCCGGGGCTACCGTACGCCTGCTGCGGACCGGAGAACAGGTAGTGAGCAACGAATCAGGCAGCTTCCAGCTGGACAATACCCAAAGCTCCGACTCTGTCAGCATTTCAGTGACCGGCTACCGTATCATCCGGATCGCGATCCGCTCGATTGATGACCTGGGTGTGGTCATGAAACAGGACACGAAAGAACTGGAAGCGGTGGTGCTTTCCACCGGGTATGAAAATATTCCCAAAGAACGGGTAACCGGCTCTTTCGCCCGGGTCAGTGAAAAGTTATTCAATGAACAGGTAAGCACCAATGTGCTCGAGCGGCTTCCTTATATCGCCAATGGGTTATCACCCGCAACCACAGCCGTGACGGCGCCAACAAGGGTTGCGCCTTCCAACGGCCTGGTGCTTCGCGGGGTCAGTACCCTCACTTCCTCCATCTCCAATCCACTGATCATCTTGGACAACTTCCCTTATGAAGGTGACCTCGGAAATATCAATCCGAATGATGTGGAAAGTATCACGCTGCTGAAAGACGCCGCTGCCGCTTCCATCTGGGGTGCAAGGGCGGGAAATGGCGTCATTGTCATTACCACAAGGAAAAGCCGGACTGAACAGGGGGTGAGGGTGAATTTTTCCATGAACACTTCTGTCAGCACTGAGACAGATCTGTCCTCCATACCGCAGCTTGGATCCGCTTCAATGGTCGAAGTAGAAAAATACCTGTTTGCCCAGGGGTTTGCATTGGATGACACTGCCAGCCCAAACCGGTTTCCGCTCTCGGAAGCGTACTCGATCCTGCTTGAACAGCACCGTGGCCGGATATCAGCGACGGAAGCGGATGCGCAGCTGGAAGTGCTTAAACAACGGGATGTGAGACGCGACTACCAGAAATACTTTTACAAGCCGGAAGTGAAACAGCAATATGCGATGAATATCCAGGGTGGGAGCCAACGGCATTCATGGCTGGTATCAGGTGGTTGGGATAATAACCGGAATGAACTGGACGGGCAATTCCGGCGCACGACCATCCGATGGAACAATATCTACCATGTGACGCCCAGGTTGCAGCTGAGTACCAATATCAGCTATACCCGCAGCCAGACCCGGGATGGCAGGAGCCGGTACGGCAGCATTTCTTTTTTAAGACAGTCATTACCCGTATACACGCGGCTTGCGGATGAACAGGGAAATGCCCTTCCGCTTTATAGTGAATATGACAGGGAATACATCGATACTGCCGGCGCAGGACGGTTGTACGATTGGCGGTTTTACCCGCTGACCGATGATGACCACCGGTCACGGAAAACAAGCCTGTCCGATATAAATGCGATTGTTGGTCTGGATTACAGGATCATCAACTCGTTGTCGCTTGATATCAAATACCGTTACCAGGAACAGCAAATCAGCAGCGAATTATTACAGGGCGCCGGTTCCTTCTACACACGCAACCTGATCAACCTCTTTTCGCAGATTGACCGGACATCCGGGGTTGTCACCCGGCCGATTCCGGCAGGGGCCATCCTGAATCGCAACCGCCAGCAAATCCGGGCGCAGGACCTCCGGGGGCAGTTAAACTTCAGTAAGCAATGGGCCAGTCACAATATCACGGCAATCGCCGGGTCACAGGTCAGCGAAACAGTGAACTCCGGTGATAGCTATGGCATCTACGGGTACAATCCTGAATACATGACTTATGGTAATGCCGATTTCGTAAACCAGTATCCCACTTTTGTAACAGGTAATTTCTCCAATATCTACAATCCGGCTGAATTTTCCCGGACCAATATCAGGACCGTGTCTGTATATGGCAATGGCTCGTATACTTTTTTAAACCGGTACTCCATTTCCCTGAGTGCCCGCCGGGATGCATCCAACCTCTTTGGTGTTGCGACCAATAATTTGTGGAATCCGATGTGGTCAACCGGTTTTGCATGGAATATCAACCGGGAAAACTTTTTCGAATACGATAAAATCGATGAACTGAAACTGAGGGCCACCTATGGTACACAGGGCAACTCCGATCCTGCGCGGGTAGCTGTGACCACTTTTGCATATGCCACCAATCCTGCTATTTACACGCAGGCAGCTTATAGCGAACTGGAAAATATATATAATCCATCCCTGCGATGGGAGCGGGTCGCTATGCTGAATATCGGACTTGATTTTTCCTTCTTGAAACGCCGGGTTGCCGGAAGCATCGAACACTACCGGAAATACATCACCGATTTGTATGATGAGGTACCCGTTGAGCCAACAGCCGGGCTGAACCGCGGCCGGATGATACAAAACGCGGCCGATATGAAAGGGCACGGATGGGATTTTGAGCTGAGTACCGTGAATATTGATAAAGAGTTCCGCTGGACCACCCAGCTGATCCTGAATTTTTACAAAGATAGAATCACTGCAAGGAAGGTAAATACGGCGAGCAGCTCATCCCTTGACGGTGGAAAAGTGGTTGGCTACAGTGTGTTCGGGCTTTTCGCATACAAATGGGGCGGACTGGATCCGCAGACCGGTGATCCGATCGGATTCCTGGATAAAGAACCCAGTAAGGATTATGCATCCCTTGTATCGGATGCATACCCTTTGGAAGACATGATTTACATCGGGTCGCTCAGTCCGAAGTGGTTTGGGTCCATCGGTAACAATTTCCAATGGAAGCGCTGGTCGCTGGCTACACGCATCAGCTATAAAATGGGCTATTTTTTCCGGAGACCTTCCATTAACCATAGTACGCTGGTACAAAATAAAACAGGGCATCCCGATTACGAGAAGCGGTGGCAGAATCCAGGTGATGAACGAAATACCCAGGTGCCTTCATTTATCTACCCGGCAAACTCGTCGCGGGATTTGTTTTACCTCAACAGTGAAATCATGGCAACCCGGGGAGATCATATCCGGTTGCAATACCTGAATTTAAGTTTCGAGCTGCCCATCCGAGCCCGCTCCGGCCAGGCAATCCAGGGATTGCAGGTATTTGTGGTAGCCAATAATGTCGGATTGTTATGGAAAGCCAACAAACTAGGTCTCGATCCGGATTATTTTATGGGCCCTGATCCGGTGAAAACGTATTCCATCGGCGCAAAAATTAACCTTTAAACCATCATCATGAAATCAATTATAATCCTGATCGCGATCGCAGCGATTGGTATATTATCCGGCTGCGAGAAATTCCTTGAAGAAAAGCCTGATGTAAAACTTGTAGTACCCCAGACGGTAGCGGATTTACAGTCCATCCTGAATCACCCGTTAATTTATCAGGATGATCCGGCGGGCGGCGAACGTAGTTCCGATAACTATTATGTTACCTCGGCCAATTGGCAATCTATGCGATCTGAAGAGGACAAACGCGCTTATCAGTGGGCGGGTGAAAGGATTTACGTAACGGGAATTGATAATGAGTGGGCGCGCACATACAACCATATTTATAGCGCCAATGTGGTGCTGCATGCGTTCGACGGTGTGACTATACAACCCGGGGAACAACTGGCTGCAAACATTGCAGCGGGTACAGCCCGGTTTATCCGGGGGCGTTCCATCTTCAATGCCTTGGTGGTATGGGCACCGGCATTTGATGAACAAAATGCTGGTCAGGACCTCGGGGTGAGTCTCCGTACGGACCCTGACGTAAATATTCCCACTACCAGGGCGAGTGTCAGGGATTGTTACGACCAGGTGATAGCCGATGTGAGGGAGGCGGTCAGGCTTTTGCCGGATGTGAGTTCCCATCCGGTGCAGCCGTCGAAGGCCGCAGCCAGTGCCTTACTCGCAAGGGTGTTTTTATCCATGCGCATGTATGACAGTGCGTTGGTATATGCTGATATCAGCATTCAATTGAAAAGCGATCTTTTTGATTTGAATAACGTGGTAAATCCCAATGCTACGTTTACGGTAAGCCGGTTTAACCCGGAAGTAATTTATCACGCCGAGATGTTGGCTCCGAATCTACTGAATACCCCAAGGGCGAAAACTGATTCGACATTGTACAGGTCATACGAAACAGACGACCTGCGCCGCACAATTTATTTTAAAGACAATGGGGATGGCACCGTTGGTTTCAGGGCGAGTTATTCCGGCAATAACGGTGGATTTAGCGGGCTTGCCACAAATGAAGTGATTTTGATGAGAGCGGAATGCCTGGCGAGGAAAGGGGATACAGAGCCAGCCATGCAGGAACTGAACCGACTGCTGCAGGCAAGGTGGAGGACGGGAAGCTTTGTGCCTAAGTCTGCGGCCTCTGCCAGTGATGCCCTTCTGATCATCTTGAATGAAAGAAGAAAGGAGCTCTTGTTGAGGGGCCTGCGCTGGATGGATATCAAACGCTTGAATAAGGAGGGCTACAATATTATTCAAAAAAGAATGATAAATGGGGTTGAGTATATACTGGAACCCAATGAAAGACGATACGCTCTTCCCATTCCGGAGGATGTGATTGCCGCGACAGGAATTCAACAAAATTAGAAAACAAGCCAGCCACGAGCTGGCTTGTTTTTTTGGTGGTCAATCATCCGAAGCTTTGGTATCCTGCCTCAGCGCATTCACGGTGATCCGCGCGTCAGACTGTGCTGCCAGGTAAGTCGCCAGTCGCTGCGTTTCCGTACCGGAGGATGTTAGCAGGGCCGAGTTTACTTTGATAAAACAAGTGGCATTTCCATTTGTCTCGCAAAATGCGGGTGTGGATGCAGAGTAAACCCAGTTTGCCGCATTCTCATAGTTAGCGTCAGTTGTCGGCACATCACTGAGCTGGTATATAAAGAACATATCCGCAAATAAGGCATCATTTTTCAACGAGTCCGAATTTTTCGTTACCCCGAAAATGCTCAGTACGCCAGCCCCGGCAATAGCCAAGGAAACCAGAAAATATTTTTTCATGATTTTCAATTTTATGTTGAGATAATTTACCTACTCTTTTCTACAGGTTTTCGGCGACCCCTGGTTATCCGGATAATGATTTAATACAAATTATAGTGTAGCCTGCCATTGCGATACATCGTCGTATCCTGATTTTTCAATTCATGTATTGATTCCCGTGACCGGGAAATACTTTCTGGAGTACAATGTCACTTTAAACAATTCCCTCTTCACTTTCATATACCATAAACCGGAGTAAACGGGCTAGTATTGACTGAACTTTTTTTTCAACCGGGCACTATTCCGGGAAACCTTATTCATGTCATTCACCCAGGATCCGATATTGCTGTTCAGGCAACTGGCCAGCAGGGGCGAGGGATCTTTCAAAGATCTTTACGCGTACTACATCCTTCCGGTCATGCGGTTGTGCCGGTATATTACCCATGATGGGGAGCAGGCAAAAGAGGCATGCATGGATACGTTTATGGTCCTGTGGCACCGGCGATTTGAAGTGGCAGGCATGGAAAGTCCTGCCGCCTGGTTATTCCAGACCGCAAGGAATACTTCCCATAATGCTGTGAGGAAAGTAGCGAAACTGAAGAACGTGGGAAATCCCGGGAGCGATATCACGGAACTTCCTTCCGGCTTGCCTGATGCACATGATCGGATGGAGCTGATCGAATGCAATCACCAGTTACAATTGATCATCCAGGCCCTGCCTCCGAGGCAACGGGAGATAATCGGTTACAAGTTGCAAGGCTTTGATCGGGCGCGGATTGCCGCGATCTGCGGGATCTCAAAAGACACGGTGAAAGCACACCTGACAACAGCATACGACAGGCTGAGAAAAAAGTTGGAAGTGTTTCGGGAAAATGGTTTGTAAAACAAGTTGGTTCATTCTGTCACCGGACTTTACGCCGTATTCTGAAAAACCATTTTTTGAAAAAATGATCGAGGTGCCGGTTCCGCCACTTTGTATAAAGATCAATCAGTTTAATCCTTCCTCCAACAGGAAAGAGGGAGCCCAGTGTATCCAGTTCCTGGAACATTGACCGGATGTCAGTTTCGCTGTAATGGCCGTCCCCGTATCCATGCGCAATAAAATAGCTGAAGAGGTGTTGTTTGGCCTCGTCCCGCCCGTCCCTTTGCCAGCTGCCGCAGGATAGGTTATTGATAAAATCCCTGATGATTTCTTCCGGACTCGTGTCGGTAAGCCTGCATAAAATCAGGAAAGGCTGCGGGAGGACAAACCTGAATTCGGCATGACGGGAATATTCGCCGGTTTGCCATTTTCTCCGGGGCTGTAGTTTCGGTTTTTTGTTTCCAATGGTTCGGGATTGTTTCATAACGGGTATTTGAGTTGATGCGCCAGCTTAGGTTTGCATGCCTGGCAGCAACTTAAGTACCCGTAATTGAATTAAAAATCCAAATGACTCAACGTTAAAAACAGCTTATTGATTCCTGACGGGTACAAACGATGCGCGGGTATACAATGTGCCGTCGCCCAGTTGACCCTGGTCGTTCAAGCCAGCAGTCATAATTGTCCCATCTGATTTAATGATTATTGATATATTTCTATTGGCTGCCACTTCGCGCACGCCTTCCATTATCCTGGTTGCCACGCGGGTGAGACCCGGGAATCCTAATCCTAATTCACCATACCTGTTAAGCCCTGTCCCCCAGAGACTGTTATCCGTTTTTATCATTAGGGTGTAACTGTCACCGGCTGCGGCTTTCAGGACATTATCCATGATTTTTATTGGTAGTTCTTCCACCGAGTGAGTTGGAGTCGGGATACCCCAGGCCCCATCGAGATTATTCCCGAATGCCCACAAGGTATGATCGTTTTTAACGAAAAGCACATGGCTGGGCCCACATTCCATTGTGGCGACATCTTCCGCCACCTGGATCGGAACCACGGGTCTTGGAGGCCCTCCACCTAATCTTACGACGCTGACGCCGGACACCCAGAGCGTATTATCATTTTTGAGGAAAAAAGTAATCGTGCCTTTTGCTGTTACCTTTTTTACATTTTCCAGGATCCGCACGGGTGTGGTCCTGTCGGCATAAGTCCCGTCACCCAGCGCACTGTAGAGGTTACGCCCGGTTGTCCAGACAGTGCCATCCGTTTTGAGGATCACACTCACATTGGCCCCCGCTGCCACCTGGGCTACGCCATCCATGATCCAGATCGGTTCGGTATGTGCGAGCCGCGTTCCATCGCCCAATTCGCCGTAGGTGTTGGCACCGCAAACCCAGAGGCTGTTGTCCGACTTCACAAACAAGGTGTGTGTATTCCCGCTTGCCACAGAAATGACATTCCGTTCAACCCGTACCGGTACCAGTTTACTGATGTTGGTTCCGTCACCCAATTGCCCTTCCGAATTGCGTCCGGACGCCCAAAGGGAGCGCTCTGCATCAATAAAAAAAATGCTGTTAAGGCCGGCGCTTATTTTGGGGAAATCGCCATTTCCCCCACGATCATCGTCTTTGTTTTTGGAACAGGAGGCCAGGGCCAGGATGGTCGATGCCAGTATCAGCAGAGTCAGAACTTTCATGATTGGTTATTTTATCAACAGTAATTTGTGCTGATAAATGTACCTGCTCTTCAACGTGGCCGAACTACATATTCATGTAGCGCGGCGGGTTTATCCCCGGTAAATCCCGGCGACCAGGAAAATCACGCTCAGTATTACCAGGACAACCAGGGGAATGCTGTTGAACTTCAGGCAGGCTTTGTAACTGACTTTTGGGAATTGTGTTTTGTACATATCGTTTTGGACGGCCCTTGCAGCTTTACGGATTTCCGGAAAAGCCAGTTGATAACAGCCAGCGATCTGCAGCTCCCTTGCATTTCGGGAAATCATTTTCTATTTTGTCGGCCCAATCCTTTGATATGAAAAAACTGATGTCCGTTCTTATTGCAGTCCTGCTGCTGACTGTTTCCTCCAATGCCCAGACGATCGACGTTTCCCAATGGCTTGAAAAAAAGCTGGTAGATGGTAAAGAAATTGCCATGCTTCGGGTGCCGGACACCCAGTTCGGAGCGGCGCTGGTCGGTCCCATTTCCTTTGCGCAGCATAGCCTGCACAGGCTGCCCGACTACTACAAATCCGGTAGTGGTAAAATTGATGATGAGCAATACCAGGATGCCGAGAAATATATTACCATGATTGAAGCGGCGGATGCTAATTTCCCTGTTCATCATTATCGCGACGAAATCAAGGCGTTTAAGGAGTTATGCATTGAAAGCGCGGCCCGCGCTATCCTTAAACAGAAAGCAGACGGCGAAGCCGCTTTTTTCAAGAGGCTAAAGTCAGATTTTGCCTGGACGAGTAGTGATGCGGTGCCCGTGTATAGCAGGCCCGACGCCAAGTCTGCAACAATCGGTAAGGTTGGTCGCTTAAGTTTTATCCGCGCTTACGATGTGGAGAATAACGAAGAGTGGGTGGAAGCGCAGATCGGTGAGCATACCGGTTATATCAGTCGCGATGCGGTGGCTATTGATTGGGAGGAGCTGGCTCCGACAGCAGCTGACAGCACAAAATTGATAAGGGGTGCGTATTATGATTTCGATCCGAGCCCGGCTTATGCGGCGCAGTTAAAAAAAGCTGCCGCGGAAGAAGAAAGGGAATTGCGTGCCGCGAATACAGCACCACGCAGGAAATATTATCGCGGGCCAAAAGGCGGATGTTATTTCATTAATTCAGCCGGGAATAAACAATATGTGGACCATAGTAACTGCAGGTAAGTGCCGATCCCGCCAGGACGACATTGCGATATTATTAATTGAAGTCCGCCCTGAACTGCAGCGGGGTCTTCTTCACCTCCGCTGCCCTACCAGATCCTGATATCATTCACAATATTTTCCGTCCTGCTTGTCGGGCGCTGGTTCCCCCCGGTCAGTTCGCTCACACTCTGCTGCAGGAACTCCAGTAATTCCGACAACTGGATAATCCCGTCCTGGTTAAGATCTGCTTTTTTATCCTTTAACCCGGATTGCAGGCTGTAGGTAAAAACGCCATTTTTCCATTTGTCACCCTCTACTGCATACTCTGCTGAACCGGCGGCCGCGATAACAGATGCACCTGATGACCGCCGAAGGTCCGGAAAGATGGTTCCCATCAGCTGGAATGAGTTATCCAAGCCGACCGCTGTTTCCTTGACGTTGACTGGTCCGGCATTCCGGAATACATTCTCACCCGAACTTGTTTTGGCAGCGAAGGATCGCTGCACTGTTTCCTTATCCAGCTCCCCGCTATGGCATGCATCGATCAGCAGCACCTTGTTCCTCGACGGTATTGAATCAAGCAGTCCTTCAAGTTCATCGTAAGCCAGTCCCTGGACCGATGGTTTGGTAAAATCAGTAGGGAAGGTGGAGAGGTAATAATTCAGGTCTTTGTCAAGTATGCCATGCCCCGCAAAAAACACAACCACCACATCATCCGGTTTTGATTGTTTCAAATTTGCCTTCAATTGCTGCACATTCTTCTTTGTTACCTTTTCATTCGTGAGCAGCACCTTCGTGATTTTGGAATAGTCGCCGGATTTTGAGTCAAACAGGTTTACAAAGTCGCCCGCATCTTTTGCGGCATATTTCAGGTTTTTTGATTTTTCGCTGAAGGTACCAGAACCGATAGCAACGAGGTACAGTGCGGGTTTCACCGGGGCATTCTTCCTGTTTACCGTGATAAACTCGCGGAGGCTTTCAATCCCTTCACTATTGGTTGCCGAGACCACCACCTGGTTCTTCCCATAACCAAGGGGCAGTTTAACCGGGATGCTGACAGGTCCTGGTTTCGCCTGTTTTACGGGGAGGCCCTTTGCGCCGTACAATGGAACGCCATTCACGGTCACAAATAAACGGCTGACGGTGTATTGCTGGTCGGCCGCAGTTACCGTGAATGCCAGGTCGTTTGCAGAAGTCAGGGCCATCTCAGCAGGTAGTCCGGCGAGGGTGATAGCAGGTGCTGACACCAGTCCCTGCGTGTTTTTGTAGCCAAGCTTTTTTATCCGCTTTTCATGCGCTGCGCGGAAATAACCAATCGTTTCCTTTGATGCATAGCCGAGTGATTCCAGTACTTTATCCGGGCGGTTGTAACCAAGATCAAACTGGCTGAACTCGTAGGCTTTCCCATTGTACATAAAGGTCAGTTCCTTGTTTGACTGTTTATTGGCCATGTAATAACCCTCGTTATTCACCAGTGCGTAGTTCGAGTAATTGAAGGCGGCAAAGTTGGCCATGTTTTTCCCGGTAGCGAGGTCGATGAAACGGACGATCTTCTGCTTATCCGTTCCTATAAGGACTTTTTTGTCCGGTGATACCGCCAGACCGAAATAAACAACGTTGGTATTGTCGTCAAGAATCCGGATCGGTTCCGGGCTGCTGGTACTCCAGACTTTCAATTTAAAATCCAGTCCGCTGGTAACAAATGTCTCGTTGTCAATAAAAACGGCGCTGTAGGCACAAAATGAGGTAAGAAGTCCGATCTTTTTCATTACCATCTGCTTGCTGTAGGGAAAGACCCGGATCATTTTCATTCCAACAATATCAAACAGCCCTGCCGTACCGTCCACCATCGTGAACAGTAATTTATTGCCATCCGGTGATACCACACCTTCCGTAACAAGTCCATTCCAGTCGTCCGTTAGTTTTTTCCTGTTCAGCCGGAATGACCTTACCACTTTACCATCCGTGTTGAAATGGGCAAACACCAGATCGGCATCGGCGGAGACCATCCTGTTGCCGCAGACGGCAAACAGTGTTTTGGATGCGGGTAAATACACAGGGTTGAATGCGAAGAAGGTGTCTTTCTTTTGTATGACATACAAAGGAGTGACCAGGGGATCCGAACCCTTTGAAAAGTCAACCAGTTTGAAATTGATGGTAAATTTCTTTGCATTCCCCGGAAGCATCCCTACATGATGCGCATATTCGGGATCGCGGTAGGAGTAGCTGTTGGTTTTTTTTAAACCACCCGTTTCGTACACATCAATTGTCCGGTTGTTGCCTGCCGTACAAAGATCATTCGGCAGATAGTTCGTGAGAACCAATCGTTTTTCATCCGGATAATTGACAGCTACCTGAATCCCGACCTGTGCATTGTTATCTGCCTCGAAATAAATATTGGCGCCGTTGCGCGCAGTATCCTGGCAATCCTCCTCGCGTTTCAGCCGGTTGACGTTCCCTTTTTCGATATCAACAATAAAGGCATCGTTATAAACTTTCGGGATCAGCAGTTGGGTTGCACTCAGGAACACCGGTTGGGCAAGTCTCATTGGCCCACGGATCCCTGAAAAATAGCTGCGAATGGTCCTGTTGTTTATGTCGTGCACCACCAGGTCGCGTGTATTCTCCAATAACTGTGTATGGTCGTCGGATATCGCCACTGGAATACCCCCATTCAGCTCACCTGCTTTGTAATCCCCCTTCGTATACCAGTGAAATGGTTTACCGAAAGGATAAACATAGAATTCTTCACCCGTCAGCATGTCACGGCAGACCACTTCCTCGATTCCGGCCGGGTTCTTTCGCGTATCAAGATAGGCTCCCATTGAACCGGAACTCAGTCTCGGTGCGGTGGTAATGCCATTCGAACGCAGGTCCTTGTTGAGTGCGGTGAATTTTGCAACGGATGTACGTTCCAGCCGGAACGAAGATCGATTCAATACAAAAAATGTATCAATCAGCAGGGAATTGTCATTCTGGAGGTTCTCTGATTTGCGGAATTTTTTCAGCACCAGCCGTTCTTTGTACACGCCAAGCTCCTCTATCTCAGGTTCACCAGGCGGTAGGGGCACCAGCTTCGGCGAGGCCGGGGCGCCAGGCGTCAGGCTGAGGCTATAGACTTTATTCATAAAAGAGGTGAAGTAAACCGCATTAAGATTGGGTGACACCACCATACGGTTGACTTTTGCCATCTTATCGATGAGCTTTTTATTCTTGCCCAGGAGAACTTTCATCAGCAGGGTGTTGGTCTCTACCATTGGTGGTACCAGCACTTCCCACTTGTGAATAATTTCGCCCTTAAGATTCACTATTGTAAAGAAACAAGGCGTTTTTTCGCCCGGCGATTGTGAAACCAGCAGGATTTTGCTGCCGTCTGCGGAAAAGCGTGCATTTGTAATCATTTCCCCAACTGCCGCGCCTTCGGGAACAAACCTGATCAGGGTGCTGTCAAGAAACAGATCATATAAATCAAAGATCCCGATCGGATATTCCGGTATTAACAGGTGGCGTTCGTTCGGCGATATATCCGATGAAGTCAGGTAAATCATATCAGGTATTTCCGAGGGAGCCGGGGCAATCCGTTTGATCTGCCTTCCGCTACGAAGATCCCAGATGGCGTAATCTCCCAGATCACTACTGCCCAGCAGGTAGGTGTTGCCAGGTGAAAACCGGAAAGAGGATGCTGCCAACTCGCCCATCCCCGTTTGGAAAACAACTTTGGGAGTAGCGGTCTGTGCAATTGAAATGTCGGGGGATAAAAGCAGCAGAAGACAGGCTGCTGCAAGGATTCGTGTCATCAGGCGCAAGGTTTGGTGGGTAGATGAATTTAGCCAAAAGAACCTATTGGGAAATTAATTTTCGCTATTTTAGTTTTCACCATTACCAAAACAACCCCATCTTGAAATCCCGGATCTTTTCACGACTCACTGGAAAGCGGCTGCTTTTTTCCTTCCTCCATGCCCTGTTCCTGCTGGTGCTGCTCTGGTGGTGGCAGACCATGGACTTTACCCTTGCAAGCGAGTCCGGACTTACCGAGAAATCGGTAGTCCTGAAACGGACACTCTTCAAAACCGCGGAAGATACCAGTGCCCATTTCCTGTTCCTTGATGTAAGCGGGACCAAAAAACTGATACCAAGGGAAGGGCGGAACGGTTTTGAAACGATCACTAACCGGGCCGCGCTGGCCGAGTTTTTCCGGATCCTCGGCAGGGTGTCTGAAGGGAAATACCAGTATGTCCTTTGCGATATTGTGTTTGACAAACCATCCGATGATGATGAGGCTCTTGGATCTGCCCTGGCATCCACGCGGAACGTACTGACCTCTTATTCGATTGATGAAGACGGACCACATACCACTGTTTTTCCAGGTACGCCCTCGGCTTACGTGGGTTATAAAGTGTCTTCAGGACTTTTTTCCAGTAATGTATTTATAAAATACCCTATCGCGCCGGGTGATGGACTGGTTGGCGCTCCGGTTAAAATGTACGAAGCAACCCGTGATGCAAAGATTGAAAAAAGCCTTGGCCTTGCATGGGTCAACGGTAAACCCTGGGTCAACCACCTGATCGCGGACTATCGCATCCGGCCCTACCATTTACTGGAGGCGGATGCCAGTAACAAAGTGATTCCTTTCGATGATATGCTCAACCTGTTTCGGGCCAGGGATACGATGGTGTTCCGTCAATTCATGCAGCAGAGGATTATCGTTATCGGTGATTTTGAAAATGATATCCACCCCACCGTACTTGGCGATATGCCAGGTCCGCTGATCCTCTCCAATATTTATCTCTCGTTGCTGCATGAAGACGGCCGTATTACCGCGTGGCTGATGCTGTATGTGTTGTCCGGACTGACATTGCTTTCCTGGCTGCTGCTCTATCCACCGCCAGTGATCGAACGCTACCAGCGCTGGTGCGAAAAAACCGTGGTAGGCTTCCTGCTCGGTGATCTTTTTCTCTACGCGCTGGTAACCTGGCTGATTGTTTTTACCTGTTACCTGATCACTGATTTCCACCTTAACCTGACATTGCTGTCACTGTACACGTTTGGCATGTCCATTTATATAAAATACCGGAACGGTAAACGGGGAATGGCCGGTGGCGCAAATGCTACTCCCGCACAACCCGTCATAGCTAAAACTGAGGCTGTATGAGACTGATAATACTCCTGCTGCTCCTGACACCTGCTGCTGGTTTTTGCCAGGATGTGTTTTATGTATCACATATACAGGGACCGGTAAAAAAGAATATGCCCAGGCCTGTGAAGGCAAGCAAGATTAAAGTGGATTCACTGCTCAAAATCGGGGAAACAATCGGGTTGAAAGATTCCCTGCATTTTTCAAAATCAACCGACTATGTATCCGTGATCAGTCCGACGAAAGGAAACTTTATCCTTCGCGCGGATAAAAAATCCGTTGGCCGGGGTGCGGGTGAATTTGTGCTGGCGGTGAACGAAATTTTCGTCCCTGCCGTCAAAACCAATACCATGGGAACCCGCAGCGGGATGATCAGCAGTATGTATGATCTGGAAAATTACCTGGCACGGTTCACGGACAGCACAAGGATGGTCATCGCCGGCACACGGAAGATCCTGCTGAATGGCGCCGCCTTCCCGGAACCGGAAGCCAACTATTACTTTGTATCTTATAATTATCGCGGGGAAAGGATCAATAAAAAATTATCCATTGACAAGGTAGCCGGCAAGGGCTTCAATCTTATACTTGATCGCTCGCTGTTCCGGATCGATGGGAAAGATTTTGACCCGGCAGAAGTCAGTCGTATGGCGTTCCAGAGCCGGGATGCTGACGCAGGTACCAACCAGTTGCTGGATTCCATATCGGTCCGCTATGCAGACGAAGCAGTGCTGGTGGAAGAACTGCGGCTTGTTCAGCGGGTCATGCTGCTGCAGGGAATTAAAGACATGGAGGAACTGGATGCTGGAATCCGAAGTCACCTCGCTGCCAACTGGGGATTGGTGGATGAAGATGACCTGCAACAATTGTTGCTGCAGGTCCGGAAGCCGCAACCGGTAAATTAACTACGCCCTATTCCCCTCGCATTCACTTCTTTTTCGCATCCCCCGCCGGATCCTGTTGCGCATTCCTTGCATTCCGGCAGCGATCGCTGCAATACTTTACCTCATCCCAATTGCGCTCCCACTTTTTACGCCAGGTAAATGGCCTGCCGCAACTGGCACACCGTTTTGAGGGAAGATTTTCTTTTTTTACAGTTTTCATCGAGCAGATGTTTTAACCCATTGTGCACCGGTCCAGGAGGCATTTTCCCCAACTAATCAGCCAGCTTTGCCGGGATCGTGTCTGGCTTTGCATACGATAGCCTGTCGATCCGGATAGTCTTATGGTAACTGTCCAGCCCGCTGCAGGTGATCGTGCCTGCTTTTTCCAGATCAATGAAGCCATCACTTCCCACACAATTTTCCGGGAAAAGTACCCTGTCAATCGAGGCTATTACCAGCGTAGTTCCATTTTCGATTATATCTACGCTGCGAACAAACTGTGCTCCGAATTTCAAGTGGCTTTCCTTCACAAAAGGTGGCCTGAAGCCGTCGGCATATTCAGGGGTTAACCCGGCAGCATCAAATTCACTTATCTCTTTCGGATACCTCGCGGAAGTCTGGTGTGCCTTCACGTGAAAATCTTCGCTTACATGGTTCACGGTAAACTGGCTGGTAGCAAGAATGTTGCGGAGCGTATGCCGCTGCGCCGAATCCGGCCGGACGATGAATCCAAACAGGGGAGGATTGGCACCCAGATGGAAGAAAGAACTGAAAACAGCCAGGTTTGTCCTGTCATTTTCGTCTGCCGATCCGATAAGCGTAAGGCTTTTGAAGCCGCCCAGCGAGTTGATGAACATGGCGCGGTATCGCTGTTCAAATGCGAGGATGTCATCGATCGAATAGTGTTGCTGCATGGGTCTGAAAGGGTTTTACTGGTCGCAAGTTCCGTTATTTTGGGTGGTAAAAGTTGTATGTCCCCAGCCTTGGCCGGCAATTTGTACGGTATTGGAAAATCATTTCAGTATGGATATCTCTGCCGAACAACTGGCCGCCCTGCAAAAACTTCCCCTGGCTTACGATACGCCTGAAGAGCCTACCGGGCTTTATGTGGAAATGGAGTCGCTTGGACTTGTCCGCATCGATCGTGAGGAAGAAACCAATAAGGCATTATTAATTGTACGCACCGATCTTGGATCCCAGGTCATGCGAAGGCACGGATTGCAGGATTAGTGGCCGGTCAACCATTGAAGAATTAGCTTCACCGCTGGTTGACATTCTTTGGTGGAAACCAATTATAACTTCAGGCATGGGAAA
>SEAD01000284.1 GCA_004173355.1 Chitinophagaceae bacterium
CCCCGGAGACTGGAGTTGCTTTGGTCTTCTGGATCCCAGCAAGCTTTGTGCGCAGGCGGTTAGGATTGGCTTTGGAAAAGGCATTGTTTATTTTCCCCAGAACTTTCTGCTTCGCCGTATTGAAAAACCGTGCGCGCGGCAGACGGGATTCCGGACCGGTTGGGCTGGCGGAGGCAACGGTCGGTGCAGTGGCTTGGGCAGGCGCAACAATACCTCCGGGAGCGGGGCTGCCGGCAATTGGATGATTCGCCACTATTATCCGGCAGGTTAGATTGGCCAGATCCACATCCGTGATCTGAAAACCGGTGGAGTTATTTGAATAGCCGCGCGACCCGAAAAGGAACTGCGGATCATCTCCCCACTCGGAGTCACTTGCAAGGATATCATCCGCATCCCCTCCACCGCCCGGTCTTTTTTCGAGATCCAGTCGGCGGTCGGCCTGCATAAGTGAAACGAGGGAATGCTTTTTCCTCCAAGTGACTGGGGAAGTTCCCAGTGGAAGGGATGGAGAATCATTCTGACCGGCATCAAATCCGGCAAAGGGCCAGTTGGAATTATTACCTCCGGAAGGAAGCTTTGTGCCGACACGGTCATCAATGTGCCAGATTGCAAGACCGGAACCATGGAGATGCTCATCCCAATTGATTCGGAAGTCCGCGGGATCCTTCCATGCGGCATTGCGGTATTCAACAAGGTAGTACTCGCTGTTATCAGTGCCGGGCACATTGATGCGGTAAATGAGATTGCGCTCCGCCACCGCCTCAAGATCCAGCACGCTGTTTCCCTCCAAGTTGACGATGGTGGCCCAGCCGAGGTATTGCTTGCACCAGGCGCTCATCTCACTGGGTGTGCCGGGGCGTTGCCCGTTTCCGCCATAACTGCCGGCGGCCATCAGACACCAGTGGCCGATTCCATCTGAATCCGCCTTGGGTTTGGGAGTGCGGTCATAAAGATCCGGCAGGCCAAGGGCATGCCCAAACTCGTGGCAGAAAACACCAATTTTAACAATGGTTGGCGGCTGTCCGGCCTTTGGTTCATCAAGACCGGGCTGGATGACATAGTCCTCCACAACGATGTGCAGTGGCGCGCCATTTGCGCCCAATAAAGGATTTCCGGTTGCACCCCTTCGCACGTCCTTGGTGATAAAGGGACCGTTGTGCCCGTAGGTTGGCTCACTGTAGTGCCAGGAATGTGACCAAATGTTATGCGGAGTCAGGCTTCGGAACTCTCCGCCCAGCTCGGGATGGACAAACATGACCGTGTCCACTTTACCGTCGTCGTCGCCGGAATTTGGCACTCCATCAAGGCCGTCATTGTCGAATTCACCGAAATCAAGTTCCGCATCTGCCTTTTCAAGGCCAAATTGAAGTAGCTCACCGAATGGCGTGCCCACGCCGTTGCCGCCGTTTTCATAATATGAATCGTTTTGCGGAAGACGGTGCCATCCTGTAACTTTTCCGGTGACATTCAGCATTCCATTGGACATGTCCCGATAGTACTGGGTCATTGTTTTGCGGTCGTTAATTGAACCAAAAAGCATTTCCTGATACTCCTCTGACGGGAAAGGCCCCGGAACGTTCTGAAAGTCCACGCAGATCACGGGAAGCTTGCGGGTGCCTCGCAGCCCGCCTGCAGGGGGTGCCCCTGTCAACGGTGCGGCTTGGCGCTGGATCCGCGCCTGCTTTTGGCCGCGTATATAACCTGCGTGCGGGATGAATGGATTGGAGCGGGGCCCATCCGACTCAGGGACAGGCGGGTTTGCCGGAGATAGGGATGGAGATGCCGCAACTGTGAGAGCGACCATGATGCCGAGCGGGCAGCGGAATTTTCTTTTGTTCATTTGATCTGTCAATCTAGGTGGAGTGCGGCAAAGTTTTCATACAAATTATTTTCGGAAGGGTCCCGGCAATACTTGTATTTCACAAATAATTACGATTTCTCCGTCAAATGTTACAAGAAATTTAAATTAAAAAACGCGTGACTGTTGAAAAGAAAAAGGCAGTCCACAGGCTATGAAACACACCGGTCAGAAAAGCACGGATCATGCCAAATATTAATTTTTAATTAGATTAAAC
>SEAD01000285.1 GCA_004173355.1 Chitinophagaceae bacterium
CTCCCACCAATCACCGGCGCTACCAATTCCCTGTACAC
Organism: Chitinophagaceae bacterium; assembly: GCA_004173355.1. Classification (GTDB taxonomy): domain Bacteria; phylum Bacteroidota; class Bacteroidia; order Chitinophagales; family Chitinophagaceae; genus JBEVJC01. The sequence goes on from SEAD01000285.1 coordinate 39, forward strand.
CCCCCTATGCACCGTGATCACATCACCCGGCCCTGCTACCAAAGCCGCCTTACCAATCGTCAAAAACGGCAAACGCTTAGACCCATTACCCTGATCACTCCCAGACTTCGCCACATGAAACTCCTTGGCACAAACAGGTAATGCCGAACACAGCACCAGCAAAACAAAAACACAACTATACAATTTCTTCATCATTCTATCTTTATATTGGCCTTTCTCTTCCGGGATCCTGAGATAAACTCAGGATGACGTGGAGCAGAAGACCTAGCGTCTTTCCTATCCTCTGTCCTCGGAAAAATTACCTTTCTGCACCTTCCCGAAACCTTCACCTCCCTACCGGTCTTGACACTTAAAATTACCTTCTCTGCTCTTTCCAGAAACCTTCACCTCCCTGCCGGTCTTGACACTGAAAAATTACCTTCTCTGAGAAGACCTAGCGTTTTTCCCGATTCTTCATCGGGAATTATGCAGGCTTCTTGGAGAACGGTTATTTTTCCCATTATGCAGGCTTCTTGGAGAACGGTCATTTTTCACTCATAACGGCCCCTCAAAAACCTCATCATCCTCACATTAATCCCCCACTGATCCCCCAGCACCTTCCTCGTCAGCGGCGCCTCAATCGCATACGGATACGGCCCATACTCCGGCGTTACCGTCAATTCCTTCGCCTCCTGCCATTTTTTCAGCGACACCAAACTATCCCACCAACCCAAATGCGCCTCCAGCGCAGCACTCCATTCCGGCAAAAACGGATCCACCACCTGCGGACCTTCCGGATAACCCACCCGCGCATGCAAATGATCAGTTCTGGAAATCGCCAGTTCTATGGCCCTCAACTGATGCTCCAAGTACGACTCCGACACACAAACCCAGTGCGATACATCCAGGGTAAGGCGCAGGTCATGAAGTTCCCTCAAATACTGGCAGGTCAGGTGTGCCGCAAAAGAAAACTTCCCGCGGTGCGTCTCATGAACTACCGGAGACCCTGTTACACCCGTATACTCAATTGCCAATGCAATCAACAACTTATTCTGCGTCAGCGAAAAATAATCCTTACCAGTTTGCGAATTGATCTTCACTACCGGATAGGGCTCCATCTTTTCCAGCCATTCCGCATATTTATCATAATGCAGGTTAAAATCTGCATCCTCCGTATCATAATGCTGAGCGATCAACGACAAGCCCATCACCTCACACGCATTCCAAACAGCATCCAGTTCAGCTACCTGCACATTCGCACCAATCGCATACTCCACCCCATCGTAGCCAGCCTCCTTTACTTTTCTTAAAAAGTCCGGCCAACTAAGCTGTTCAGCGCCCCAGCGTGGGCAAAAGAATTTAAGCCTCATCTCAATGGTTCTTAAAAGTTAGCACCTCTGGTCGCAAAAATGGCTTGTTTAGATCCACAAAGCCCTTATAAGCATAGGGATCTTCTCCCGCCACCATCACAATGTCCCGCAGATCATCAGTCGGCTCCAATTTTCCGTCCTGGTCCCAGGGAAGCATCGATTCGGCACTCATGTAATGATTGACCAATGCCATCCGGAAACAATCACTGGTCCGGTTTCGCCTAGAACTATGCAAGGTATAGCCATTAAAAAACACCACCGATCCACTTTTCACCTCCACAGGAACAGCCTGATCAGCATACGCACTGATATCTATCGAATCCAGATCCGCATATTCCTCATTGACCTCCGGGATCCTTTTCATCATATATCCAGCTTTATGAGAGCCAGGAATGATCCACAAACAACCATTCTCCACATTGGCGTCATCTATCGCAATCCATACGCCGATCAGTGATTTGTCCCGGGTAGGGATATAATACTCATCCTGGTGCCAGGCTTGTCCCGCTTTGCCTGGGCCCTTTACAAAAAGCATCGATTGAACCGCTTTCAGGTTGGGGCTCACAATTTCAGTGAGAACCTCCACGATCTTCTTGTTCGATAAGCTGTCTAGGATCACCTGTGAAAATTTATGCGGGAAATGTATGGCTACATATTTTTTCAGGATCTCTTCATCG
>SEAD01000286.1 GCA_004173355.1 Chitinophagaceae bacterium
CAATAAAACCAAAATAATAAATGCGCTAAACTTAAATCTTTTTGCGGCAGGTAATGTTCTTCCATTACATCTTCACTTGAAAACATGGAACATAAAAAAAAATTTGCACTCATCACCGGTGCCACCAGTGGAATCGGACTGGAACTGGCTAAACTATTCGCCCAGGATCAATCCAATCTGATCCTTGTCGCACGCGACAAACAGAAACTCAATGCTACTGCTGAAATGCTGAAAGCCGAAGGCGTAGAAGTGGTGACCATCAGCACCGATTTGTTCATAGCCGGGAATGCCCAGGAGGTATACCAGCAGGTGAGCGCATTAGCGCTGCATGTAGAAATACTGGTAAATGATGCCGGCCAGGGCGTGTATGGTAAATTCACAGACAACGAACTGGACCGGGAACTTGACATCATCCAGCTGAACATCTCTTCGCTGGTTACCCTAACCAAACTCTTTCTCAAAGATATGGTGAGCCGGGGATCAGGTAAGATACTCAATGTTGCCTCTGTAGCAGGAAAAGCCCCGGGGCCATATCAAGCGGTATATCACGGCACAAAAGCATTTGTACATTCTTTTAATGAGGCCATCCGCAACGAGTTAAAAGACACCGGAGTAAGCGTCACTTCACTTTTACCTGGAGCGACAGACACAGACTTCTTCAACAAAGCAGATATGCTGGAATCAAAAATCGTTCAGCAGGGAGAACTGGCAGATCCGGCAGTGGTCGCAAAAGACGGCTACGAGGCTTTGCTGGCAGGAAAAGATATGGTGGTTTCAGGCTTTAAAAATAAAGTGCAGGTGGCTTTGGGAAATCTTACGCCTGATAGCGTGCAGGCCGCTCAAATGGAAAAAGTGCAGGAACCGGCAGATACCAAAAAGAAATCATAATGAGAATATAATAATCCTTGTAACCGCTATGGCAGAAAGAAGCAGTAAAAAAATGATTATCGTTCGCGGCGCAAGGGAGCACAACTTAAAAGATCTAAGCCTGGAAATCCCAAGGGATAAACTGGTGGTTTTTACCGGAATTTCCGGATCAGGCAAGTCCTCACTGGCATTCGGAACGTTATATGCCGAAGCGCAGCGACGTTATCTAGAGTCCGTTTCGCCTTATGCCCGACGGCTTTTTAACCAGATGAGTGTACCCGAAGTGGATTCTATCGAAGGGCTCCCGCCGGCAGTTGCGCTTCAGCAACAGCGTGGCGGTACCAGCACTCGTTCCTCTGTAGGTAGTGTCACTACCCTTTCCAACCTGTTGCGCATGCTCTATTCACGGGCAGGAGACTACCCCGATAATCAATCCATTATATATGCAGAAGGGTTTTCACCCAATACACCACAGGGTGCATGCACAGTATGCCACGGATTGGGCAGTGTTTTCGAAATTAATGAGCAAACCATGGTTCCTGATCCGCGATTAAGCATTCGTGAAGGAGCCATTGCCTCCTGGCCCAAAGCATGGCAAGGACAAAACCAGCGGGATATTTTGGTTTCCATGGGATATAACGTTGATGTTCCATGGGAAGAGTTATCCAAACATGATCGGGAGTGGATACTCTTCACTGAAGAGACGCCAACAGTTCCGGTATATCCTGGCTTTACGCCAAAGGAAACCGCAAAAGCGATCCGGGACAAAAAAACGCCGGATTATATGGGGACCTTCATCGGCGCCAAAGCCTATATCCTTAAAACGTTTTCCTCGAGCCAGTCTGAACTGATGAAAAATAGGGTCAGACAGTACATGATCAGCACTACCTGCCCCCTCTGTGAGGGTAAACGTCTCAACAAAGCATCCCTTTCAGTAAAATTTGAGGGAAAAGACATTGCGGAGCTGTCCCGTCTGCCGCTTTCAGCCTTAGCAAGGATTTTTGACCATTATACAGGGCTATCAGCGAAAAATGAAAAACAAATTGTCACTCAACGCATTTCCGCTGACATCAGCTCAAGGTTATCAGTGATGCTTGAACTTGGTTTAGGCTATCTTACCCTGGAACGCAGCACCCCGACACTTTCACCAGGGGAACTGCAGCGGTTAAGGCTCGC
>SEAD01000161.1 GCA_004173355.1 Chitinophagaceae bacterium
GGTGAGTTCAGCTGCAGATTTGTTGAAATAAATATTGGCAGCACGTTCGATCCCGAAGATGCCATCACCCATTTCAATTACGTTCAGGTACATTTCGAGGATCCGCTCCTTGTTCCACAACAATTCAATCATAAAGGTAAAATAACCTTCAAGCGCCTTGCGGAAATAACTCCGGCCCTGCCAGAGAAAAACGTTCTTTGCCACCTGCTGGCTGATAGTGCTGCCGCCACGCTCGCTACGACCCTGCTTTTTTTCATTGTAGTCTATGGCCTTACGCATACTTTTCCAGTCAAACCCGTTATGACCCGCAAATTTCTGGTCTTCTGATGAAAGCACCGCCAGCCGTGCATTTGGGGAGATCTCACTGCGATCGACATAGTCGCGTTTCAATCCATGGCCGGTGACCCAGCTGACGAGCTGCGTTATGGTCACTGGCGGATCAATCCACCTCAGGAGAATGATGTAGACAAACTGCGCGATGAAAAGGATAATGAAAATCCTTTTTGTCCATCGCCATATCCGGGGAAAAATTCCTTTCGTGGTCATTGGGCGCTGCAATATTATACATTATCCCTCAGAACGCTTTATAGGGCAGATAGAAATCGAGTACCTGCAACCGGAACTTCCGCCCGATCCTGTATTTTTTTCTCCTGAGTGAAATCTTGCTGCTGAGGAACGGGATGATCATCGGGGCAACCCCGATCACCGCCGCAGCCTTTACGGCTTCGCCAAAACTGGCCTGTTTACTGAGTGTCAGCCCACCGGTTACCAGTACCATGCCACCGGCTATGACCAAAGCCTGTTTGGGTTCAAGCTGGAATTTTTTCTTCTTACGTGGATTCAGCACGCTGGCTACTGCTGTGCGGGGGAGGGGAAGTCCGTTGATAAAAATGGTATCATTACGGAGAAGGGTGATGATGCCGGTGTACAGGTATCCGTCCCTGCCGCGTAGTGAAATCCGGTCCCCTTCGGAATACTCTTTCTTTTTCTTTATGCCCTTTTTGACATAGAGGTGCCCGTATTGCGCATCACAGGTTGTGTACAATCCCATCAAAAGCAGCAGTACGAAGAATATTTTCTTCATGGGCCAAACTTACGAACGCGTCCGCAGTGAATTTGTTAAAAAGGAATCAGAGTTTCATCAATACCAGTCCCCAGATCAGCGCTATCCCGAATACTATCAGGATAACCCCGTTGAGCTGGTTAAGACGGTGGATATTATGTGGCGTCAGCCGGTTGCGGATCTTGCCGGCCAGCAGCACTTTGGCCACATCAAGTGCAAGCACCACCACAAGACAGGTGGTGAAAATAATAATCCGGGCATTCACACTATGGGCAATAAAGGCAGTGGACCAGGTAATCCAGAACAGGATACATCCGGGATTCAGCACATTCATGATATAACCCGAAAGGAATATTTTCACATAATGCCGGCGGGTGAAAGTCAGCATCACCTGCCGCCCCTCCTCATTCACTTTTATTTTTTTGAAAAACAGGAAGTATACGCCCATCGATACCAGGAATGCACATCCCGCTATACCAATCTGCGCGCTGTGTTCCTGCAGCTGTGCAAAAAGCTGGGTGAATACATTACTCACCAGCACCAGTGTGATATCACTCGCCGATACGCCGGCCACAAAGGCGAAACCGCCCTTCGTGCCGTTGTTGAGACTTTGTTTGATCGTGGAAAAAAGGACGGGGCCCACGGCGATGCTGAGTAACAATCCTAATCCCAGGCCCTGTACTAGCGACTGTATCATACGGCGGTCCTTGTATTACAGCGAACCGGTAGAGAGGAACCTGTTCCACTCCTCCAGCATCCTGCCCTTCATCACACGGGGGAATTTGTGCTGGCTGCCGAGTTTGCCTTTTAACTGCATAAAGTTCATAAACTTTTCCTCGGGCAGCACCTCGAGGAATACTTCTTTCAGGGCGCTGTCCCTTTCAACGGCGTAATCGTCGTTCAGGGACCGGAGGCGCTCGTCAATAAATGTGCGCAATGCATCAGGATCCACCTGGTCGTCCGTTGCAACAAACCATTTATGGGCAAAGAAGTTTTCGTAGGGATAACCCACTACGGTGTATTCAGGTATACTGATATTGAATTTTTCCGATGCCAGCTCCACCGCTTTGTTCATATTGTCCACGCTCAGGTGTTCGCCGGTGAGACTAAGGAAATGTTTGGTCCGCCCTGTGATCTGCACCTCACTGCGCTCCAGGTCCACAAAACGGATCACATCCCCGATGAGGTACCGCCACGCGCCGGCATTGGTACTCATGAGTAATGCATATTCTTTCCCTTCCTCCACCTCATGGATCATTTTCGCTTCGGCATTGGGAAGGATTTTTCCATCGGAATCAAAATTCCTGTCGTCAAATGGTACAAACTCGAAAAAGATATTGTTGTTGAGCACGAGCTGCATGCCCTTCGCGTGTTCGCGCATCTTGTAGCCGATAAAGCCTTCGCTCGACAGGTAATTCTCAATATACACGATCGGCCTGCCAAGTAATTTCTCAAAGCCTTTTTTGTACGGTTCAAACGCAACACCGCCATGTACAAACACGCCGAAATTGGGCCAGATCTCGTGAATGTTTTTCACCTTGTAATGCTCCACCACCATCTCCATACACATCTGGCACCAGGCCGGCACACCCACGATATAACCGATGTCCCACTCCTTCGCATGCTCAACGATCTCGGTAAGCTTCTGGTTCCAGTCCTTGATCGCCGCAATCCTTCCGCCGGGTTTGTAAAATGTCTGGAACCAGAACGGGCGCTTTTTAGCAAGGATCCCGCTCAAGTCACCGGCATACCAGCCGGCTTCACCCTTTTGCAGGTCCGTGGCACCGCCGAGCATCAGGAACCCTTTTGTAAGGGCCTTCCGGTTGGCATCTTCGTAACCAAACACACTGATCAGCTGCCGGAGATAATTGATGCTATTGCTCCGGAGCAGGTCTTTTGTAACGGGAATGTATTTGCTCGCTGCTTCGGATGTACCGGAACTCAGCGCATAATATTTTATTTTGCCTGGCCAGGTCACATCGGGCACGCCTTCCAGGGTTTTTTTCCACCATTCCTCGTAAATCTTGTTGTAGTCGTGGATCGGCACCAGCTGGCGGAACCTTACCGCGGGACTTTTGCTGTACAACGCATCATCAAACCGGTAGTGCTGGCCGAACTCGGTAAATCGGGCCTTTTTGAGGAGCTTCTTCAGCACCCTCGCCTGCTGCCTGCGCGGATCATTCGGAGGAATCCGCAGCGCTGCCGCAAGGGCCTTTGGTAATTTAATGTCGATAATGGATGCCATTCTTCGATTTAATCGCGGTTTTAATGGTGGACAGGAACTGCTGGTACGCAAAATACTGCATAACACACAGACCGCCATGCTATGGCAAACAATAAATAAGCCATTCAGGCGGGGAAATCACATCAGTAATCAGTTGCCAAGCGCGCGGTAAGAGCCGGCAATGAGCTGCAGGTCAGCTAACGGATCGTAATTCATTGCGTAGCCGGCATTGAGGGCATTATAGTATCCGGGATCAGTAGCCGCCGCCACAGTGGACGGGAGGCCATCGGGCGTGAGGATCCCCGGTCGGAGCGGGGGCAGGTCGCCGGGATTACCTGCATAACCAACCCAGGTATACCGGCCGGACAGCACTGCAAAAGACCGGCGGAAAAAACGTAAGGGACGGCGGATGAACAGCAGGGGGACGGGGAAAAAAACAATTGAACCCAGCGAAAACACCAGGTCGGCCAGTCGCTTGAGCCGGCGGAAATAGGGCTTGGCAATCTTCATCCGGCTTTCCCCGGAAAGCGCCTGTCCGGATTTGTTGGTCGAATCACTCCCGACCACACTTCCTGATCCATGATAGTGTATTTTCACCGGCATCCTGTCCCCCGCTTCGGGAAGATGGCTGATCAGGTCCCTGACCGGCTGCTGGCCGACGCAAAACAGCAGCTCCCTTTTTCCCTCAGCGGCCCGGGGCATTCCGCGCAACTGCGACCATACATCGCCAGCCATATCATCCCCGGCCTCAATAAATGCGGTTGCAACCGGCTGCACCAGCAGTCCGGCAAGGCCTTCGTATTCTTCACGTGATCCAGTCACAATTGTGACGGGCGGATTGCCGGTTTCACTGGCCGAAATAACCGACCAGTGCAGGAATAATTTTCGCACCAGCGCCATCAGGATAAACGCAAGCGTTGCCCCGGCCAGGATGATCGCCCTTGAAAAACGATAGTGTTCCGGCAGTAAAGAATACGCGGCAAGCACTGCGAGGGTACCAACGGTTGCGGTACGCAGGAGATTGCCATACCGGTACTGCCGGTCGTACAGGCCGGCATAATATGCGATCAGCAGGTACACGGCGGTGAGCCCCGAAAAGCTTATCCAGAGCAGGTTTCCGTCATAGATAGTGGATGTTTTCACCCAGTTGTTCCAGGCCAGCTTTGCAATCCAGAAGGAAGGCAGCAGCAACAGTGCATCCACAACGGGCATGCCCATCCGCCGGATGAATCCCGACAATCCCGACAGGATTCCGCGTACTCCGATGGCAAACTGTATTGAGAAGTTAAAGAGGCCAGCGCGTTTTTCACCATAATGCTTGCGCACGAAAATGCTCATCGCCCGGTAAAACATCCGGGTATAATTCGCCGAAGCTTTCCTTGTGCTCTCCCCTTTGAAATGGATGATGGGTGTTTCGGCAAAATAATAATTCTGGTATCCGTCCTGCTGGATCCGGTAACTCAGGTCGATATCCTCCCCATACATAAAAAAAGTGTCGTCAAAGCCGCCAGTTTTCCGGAGCACTTCCCGGCTCACCATCATATAGGCTCCCGATAACACATCCACCCTGTGGTTGCTGTCCGGATCGAGATGGCCAAGATGATACCGGGCAAATATGCGGGACCGCGGGAATAATGCGGATAACCCGGTCAGTTTATACAGCGACGTGACCGGTCCCGGAAAAGCGCGTTTGGATTCTTTCAGGAAACGGCCGCGGCCATCCAGCATTTTTATTCCAAGTGCGCCGGCATCAGGATGTGTTTCAAGAAAGGTTACCGAACGGTGAAGTGCATCCTCCGGGATAATCGTGTCCGGATTGAGAAAGAGCATGTATTTTCCGGTAGCATCCGCAAACCCCTGGTTACATGCTGCAGCAAATCCTTTGTTCTGGTCGTTCTCCACAAAACGAACCAACGGGAAGAGGGGTCGGAGATAGGCCACACTGTTATCCGCCGAATTGTTATCAACCACGATTATCTCGGCTTTCATCCCCGCAGCAGCGGCCTCCAACGAACGGAGATTCTGCTCGAGAAAGTATTTGACATTGTAACTGACTATGATGACAGAAAGGATCACTACCGAAATAAACCTTTTATTGGCCGTAACTGCAAAGAAAGGAAAACTATCTTTGCGTATGCTTAAAAATACCCTCTTCGAAGCCATACATGCGGGCGCCGGCGAAGTGACCCGCTTCTTCAACAAGAAGTTTACGATCAGCAACAAGGAAGGAATCAATAACCTCGTGACCGAAGCAGACCATGCATCGGAGAAGGCCATTTTCGCAGTGATAAAAAAACATTTCCCCGACCATTATATCCTCAGCGAGGAAACCGGCGAGATCGTGCAGGACTCCTCCTTCAAATGGATCATCGACCCGATCGACGGCACCATCAATTTTGCCCACGGCATCCCGCTCAACTGTATTTCTATCGGGCTGGAAAAAGATGGCGAAATGCTGATGGGAGCGGTTTTTAATCCGCACCTCAATGAAATGTTTTTTGCAGAAAAGGGTTTGGGTGCCACACTGAATGACCAGCGTATCCAGGTAAGCGGGGAAACTTCCGCCATGAAAGCCTGCCTCGTCACAGGTTTCCCGTATGTATACCTCGATATGGAAAACGGACCGCTCGATGTATTCGAGCGTTTTATCCGCAAAGGTGTGCCGGTCCGTCGGCTTGGCTCTGCAGCTATTGACCTGTGCTGGGTTGCCTGTGGACGGTTTGATGGTTTTTATGAGCATAAGCTGGAAGCCTGGGACAGCGCCGCTGGTTTCCTGATCGTGGAAGAAGCGGGTGGTAAGGTGACTGATTTTACCGGGGGTAAATATTCTCCCTACCAGCACCGGATCCTTGCTACCAATGGAAAAATCCATGATGAAATGCTCGACTTTGTCAACAACCGCACCGCCTGAAACAAAAAAAATCACCTTTAATTCCCGGCCATGAGTGAAGAAAGGACAGAGATCGGTTCATTGGGCGAATTCGGCCTTATTGACCATCTCACCAAAAATATCGAACTGCAGAATGCTTCGTCCCTGCTGGGTGTGGGTGATGATGCGGCAGTGATTGACCATTTCGGTAAACAGACCGTTATCAGCACCGACCTGCTCATCGAAGGTGTACACTTCGACCTGATGTATACCCCGCTCAGGCACCTCGGTTATAAATCCATAGTGGTAAACCTCAGTGATATCTATGCGATGAATGCCACACCTACGCAGGTTGTACTGGGCCTGGGTTTCAGCAATCGCTTCAGCGTGGAGGCGCTCAGCGAATTCTATGAAGGCGTGTACGCGGCATGCACGAAATATGGCGTTGACCTGGTAGGTGGCGATACCACCTCATCACAGAGGGGCTTTATCATTTCTGTGACAGCAATCGGCGAAGTGAGCCCTGACCAGTATGTCAAACGCAGCACTGCACAGAAAGGTGACCTGCTTTGTGTTACCGGCGACCTCGGGGCTGCATATGTGGGATTGCTGTTCCTTGAACGTGAGAAAAAGATCTATCTCGAAAGCCCGGGTGTACAACCTGATCTCGAAGGGGAATCCTATGTAGTGGGAAAACTCCTGAAGCCGGAAGCCCGGAAAGATATCATCGAATTTTTTGCGGAGTCAGACGTAAAGCCAACCGCAATGATGGATGTAAGCGACGGATTGAGTTCCGAGATCCTGCATATCTGCAAACAAAGCGGATTGGGTTGTGTACTGTATGAAGACAAGTTGCCGGTTGCGGAAGAAATGAAAATGGCCGCATTCAAATTTGAAATCGACCCGACAGCCTGCGCACTCAGCGGCGGCGAAGATTACGAATTACTCTTTACCATCCCGCAGGCAGAATACGATAAACTGGTGCTCAATGAACAGATCAGTGTGATCGGATATATGACCGAACCGGAAAAGGGCACGAATATTATTACAAAAGGCGGAAGCACCTACCCTATTACCGCACAGGGGTGGAATCACTTAAAGTAAGGTTCAATCAAGCCGATGAGGAAAGGATGGATAATATGGTTGCCCGTTGTTTGCCTGCTCGCTGCATGCGGAACCAACCGTAAGGCCTGGACCCCGGCAAAAAAGTACAGCCCCGAAGTGCTCACGAAGGATTATGCGATTTACCGGCAGATTCTCGAAGAGGCACATCCGGGCCTTTACTGGTACACCACCAAAGACAGTATGGATCAATACTTCGACTGGGGTGCCGAACAGCTGCGCGATTCCATGGATGAACCGGCCTTCCGGCGGATCCTGATGTATGTTACTTCAAAAGTCAACTGCGGTCATACTTCAGTCCGTTATTCGGACCGTTACTCCAACTACCTCGATACTGCGCGGCTGGGTCGCCTGTTTCCGTTAAGCCTCAAGATCTGGGAACAGTCCGCCGTGGTCGCGCAAAACCTCAATCGCCGCGACAGTATCCTCACCCGTGGCACCGTCATCCGCTCGATCAACGGCATGCCGGTAAAAACTGTGGTGGATTCCCTTTTTGAGTTTATCCCGACGGATGGCTACAACACAACCCACAAATACCAGGCACTCAGCAACCGGGGTTATTTCGGTTCATTGTACAGTTCTGTTTTCGATTTCCCGAAATTCTACGAGATCGGTTATACCGATTCCACCGGCAAACAGGGCACCACCTGGATCACCCCTTTTTTTCCGGGAGCCGATACCAGCGGCCGGTCTTCACTGGCACCACGTCCCCGCATTCCCAAACCATCAAGGAAGGAACGACGTAACACGAGACGGAATGCCGTACGCCTGCTGAAGATTGATACCGCGGGTCATGTGGCCATGATGGATCTCAATTCTTTCAGTCGTGGTTTTGGCCTCCGGAAATTTTTTCGCAAATCCTTCAGGGCACTCCGCAAACATAATATTCAACACCTGGTGATCGATGTACGCGGGAATGGCGGCGGCAGCGTGACCAACTCCACCCTGCTTACCCGGTATATCTCCGACCATCGGTTTAAAGTGGGTGACTCCCTGTATGCTATTACGAAAAGAAAAAAGTATGGCCGGTATATCCAGCATGACCTGACCAACCGGATCTTCATGACCTTTTTTGCTTTCCGGAAAAAAGACGGGCTCTATCATTTTTCCTATTTTGAAAAACACCACTTCCAACCGAAAAAGAAAGATCACTTCGATGGGAAAACCTATATCCTGACCGGGGGGAATTCTTTCTCTGCCACCACCCTGTTTGCAAGCGCAGTGAGGGAACAGGACAATGTGCTGATCGTTGGTGAAGAAACCGGCGGCGGTGCCTACGGGAATAGTGCATGGCTGATCCCGGATGTACGCCTGCCTGGTACTGGCGTGGGTTTCAGGCTTCCTTTGTTCCGTCTTGTAATCGATAACAATATCCCGAAAAACGGGAAAGGCGTCCAGCCCGAAGTTTTTTCAGGTCCCTCAGTGGAAGCGGTACGAAAGGGCAGGGATTACAAACTTGATGTGGTAATGGACCTTATCAAAAAAGACAGTGCCCGCTGATACTCCCCTTGAACTACCTGCCGGTCAGCAGCATGAAGCCATCTGCATCTTCCAGGAACGGGAGCCTGCCGCGCACTTCTTCCAGTTTCGAACGTTCAAGGTTTATACTGAAAACATCTTCTTCTTTTTCTTTCTGGTACAATATCCCGCCCATCGGGTCAATGACCATGCTGTCACCGGAATGGTAAATGCCATTGCCGTCATCCCCAACACGGTTCACCCCGATCACATAACACTGGTTTTCGATGGCACGTGCACGCAGTAGTGTTTTCCATGCCGTGTTGCGCCTTTCGGGCCAGTTAGCCACATAGACCAATACATCGTACTCCGGACCTTCGTCCTGCTGCTGGCGCGCCCACACCGGGAAGCGGAGGTCATAACAAACCTGCAGGTTGATCCTCCAGCCTTTAACAGATGCAATCAGCCGCTTTTCGCCGGGTGTATAAAACCGGTGTTCGCCGGCAAACGCAAAAAGATGCTTCTTGTCATACGTCCCAGTTTTCCCATCTGGCAGTACCCAGAGCAACCGGTTGTAAAATTTGCCCTCTTCTTCGATAATCACACTCCCTGTCAGGATAAT
>SEAD01000287.1 GCA_004173355.1 Chitinophagaceae bacterium
GTTTGTCTGTTACCGCCGTGAAGTACTGGAAACAATCAATCTCGAGGAGATCCGCTTCACCGGTTATGCATTCCAGATCGAGATGAAGTTTGCCACCTGGAAACTGGGCTTCCGCCTGGTTGAGGTGCCGATCACATTCCAGGACCGCACTTCCGGTGTTTCAAAAATGAATAAAGGGATCATCAGGGAAGGCATCCTCGGCGTGCTGCATCTCCGCTGGCACAGCTGGTTTACCGATTACCACAAACGGGTGAAGAAAGATGAACCCGATGAAGTCAATGCCCTCCACAAGAAAGAAATGATGGCTGGCAGCAAATAATGAAAAAGGCTTTCTTCCAGTTACATGTTGCTGTATTCCTTGCCGGCTTCACCGGCATCCTGGGTAACCTCATCACCCTGAATGAGGGTATGCTTGTATGGTACCGGCTTCTTTTCACCAGCATCATCATGTGGGTGCTGTATGGCCTCGGCAAGAAAATGCAGCCCCTGCCGCTGCGCAGCATCCTCCGCATTTCGGGTGTGGGTTTTATCATGGCACTTCACTGGATCACTTTTTACGCGTCCATCAAATATGCCAATGTATCGGTGGCCCTGGTATCGTTCTCCTCCCTTGGTTTTTTTACCGCATTGTTTGAACCACTGATCCTGCGCAAACGGATCAACAAACTCGAACTGCTGTTCGGACTGATGACCATCGCCGGTATCGCAGTGATCTTCCATTTCGATACGAATTACAAGACCGGTATCATCCTGGGACTGATCTCCGGCATGCTGGCTGCCCTGTTCCCGATTTATAACCGTGAATTCCTGCAGGGTATGAATTCAGAAACGATGCTGACCTGGCAACAGACAGGGGCGCTGGTCTCTGTATCGATCATCCTCCCGTTTTACCTGCAATGGTTCCCTGTTGAACATTTCCTGATCGGGCGGAATGATTTTTTCTGGATGATGTTCCTCGTGATTATCTGCTCGGTGATCGCCTTCCAGTTCAGTTCCTATGCATTGCGACACCTTTCGGCTTTTACCGTCAACCTCTCGTTCAACCTCGAACCGGTGTACGGCATCCTGATGGCCTTTGTGGTGTTCCATGAAAACAAGGATCTCAATGGCGGTTTCTTCCTCGGCTTCGCCATCATCCTGCTCGTGCTGCTTGTACATGTGCTCTTATTAGTACGGAGTGAGAAACGCAAACGGCTGGCCCAAATGTAGCCCGCGTGGGTTATCTTTAAAGCCTAAACTAAATTGCCGATGCGGAAAAATCTGTTCTTTCTCGCCTGCCTGATTTATTGCTCCAACCTTTTTGCACAGAAAAAACCACTCGACCACACCGTATATGACGGATGGCAGTCGATTGGTACGAAACTCATCAGCCACGACGGGAACTGGATAGTTTATACCATCGATAAACAGGAGGGGGACAAACAACTGGTAATCGAAGCAGCTTCCGGTAACTACAAAAAAGTAATTGAGCGCGGTACCGACCCGGAGATCAGTCACGACAGTAAATGGCTCGTGTTCAAGATCACCCCACTCTTCGCGGAAAGCCGCGATGCAAAAATCAAGAAGAAAAAAGCCGATGAAAGCCCGAAAGACTCCCTGGGAATCATCGAACTCGGTAAGGACAGTGTATGGAAACGCGCCCGGGTAAAGGCTTATACATTGCCGGAAGAAGGCAGTGCGGTGCTGGTGTACCATCTCGAGAAACCATTGGATCCGGTCAGGGCCCGGTCGGCCGTTGCTGACCGCGGGAAGACTGACAGCCTCTCCCTTGTAATCGATTCACTGAAGGCAGTGATCAACGGACTCAGCTCGAAACAACCCAAAAAAAATGAAGACCGGAAACGGAATGCAGATGATGTGTTTTCCCCCGGTTTTACTGATCCGGAGTCATGGGAACCATACATCGCCGGCGATTTTGCCGATGGTGATGAGGTGCCTCCCGTTGCCGAAGCGGGCACCGAGCTGGTGGTACGTAACCTGGCAACGGGTGCTGAAAAAACGTTCCGCAATGTAAACAGTTATCTG
>SEAD01000034.1 GCA_004173355.1 Chitinophagaceae bacterium
TTTTCCGAACATCCATACCGGCAAGTTAAGGACGGGCCACTGATTGGGCAATGGCTTTTTTCTGCCAGGTACGGAGTCCCCAGAAGGCCATCAGCAGGAGGATGAAGTAGTACACGCTGGTGAATACATACCCTTTTACAAAATACAGCGGCACGGATGCGATATTGGTCGCAATCCACCAGTACCAGCTCTCCACTTTTTTCCTTGTCATCAGCCACATCCCGGTGAAAGCAGTTGCCGAAGCGAGCGAATCGGCCCAGGGTATGGACTCATTGAAAAAGCGATGCAGGAATGTAAGGGAGAGGAACAGCAACACATAACAGCCCGCAAAAAAGAGCAGCTGGTAGCGCCACATGGTACTGTCTGACCGGGTAATGTGCACCACAAGCTCCTGCTGCTGGTTACGCCGGCTCCAGAGGTACCATCCATAGATGCTCATTACACTGTAGAAGAAGTTAACAATGGCTTCGCCCGGAAGGTGCGCCACGAGGCTGATGTAGACGTAGATGATCGTGCCAACCAGTCCAACCGGGTAGACAAGGATGTGTTCCCGCCGGCTGAACCAGACACTGCCAATTCCCGAGAACACGGCAACGGCTTCCAGCGCAGTGGTGGCGCGGAGTCCGTGGATGAACTGTTCGTATAGTTCGCTGATCGGGATGGTAATTAATTAATGGGTGAGTTATTCTTCAGGTATCGGGTGGTGGCTGTCGGGATGGACCGGCTGTTCCGCTTTCGGTTTCCTGTAACGTTTTATGGCTGTAAGATAACCCACTCCCCTTGTGGTTTCAAAACGTGTGGGGACCTGTTGCCAGCGACGGCTGCGATCATAGTCCCAGACAATGAAATGGAGATGGGGAAATGAGGTCATTCCGGTATTCCCGCTGAGCGCGATCGGCTGGCCACGCTTTACCGTGTCACCCACATTCACGAGTGCGCCATCGGTCTGCAGGTGCCAGTAACCTGCCCTTGAGCCATCCGGGTGTTCTATCACTACATTGTTGCCATCTTTCCTGTATTTGCTGCGCATGCCACCCCGGGTGCCATCTTCCTTGACACGGACCACTACACCTTCCCGCGCGGCGCAGATGATACTGCCAGGTTTCATCCGGAAGTCAAGTGCTGCGCGTTCGTGATGGGTAAACATGCTGAAATAACCCTGCACGCAGTAGTAGGCTTTGCCATTTTCAAACGGCAGGTCGTAGATGTAACTGGTATCATCTTTTATGAGGCCGCGTTCAAGCAATTTCACTTCCCGTCGCAACGGGTTCTTGCTTGCGGCGCAGCTGCTCAAAACGGACACCAGTAAGATAACAGGAAATAGTTTCATGGATTTAATCGCCGGTACGGGCGCGGAATGTTGACCGCAAAGTTATGAAACCCATGGCGGGCGGCCATCTCCGTATAGTTATTTAGTAATTACTTAAGAAGCGGGAGTGTTTTCACAAAGCGATTTGAGGTTGGCCAGTCCTTTTTCAAATTGTTTGTTGAGCCCTTTGGTCATCATTGGACCGACAAGCCGGGCAATCGGCCAGGGCAGGTTGCCGCTGTTTTCCCAGGTAACCCTTGTACCATTTTCCCCCCATGGTTCGAAGTGCCAGTTGTCTTTGGCGGTTGACTTGAAAGGTTTGATAAACTGCAGGGAGAAATGCACATGGTGATTGTCAAGGTCGAGCAGTGTCAGGTGGCCCTGCCCCACTTTCGGACCCTTCCATTCGTATTTATGACCCGCCGTTTTTGGTGTACCGGTGATGGTCATCACCGCCTGTTTATCGACCTGTTGCCAGGGGTTCCATTTGCTGTAGTAGTTGAGGTTGGCCACATGGTCAATCACTGTGGCGGATGGTTGTTCGATCACTATTTTCTTTTCGATATGGAAGGTTTTTGGCATCCAGATGGCGCCGACCAGTAAGCCGATGATAAGGGCGCCGAAGATGTAAAGGACGATGATCATGGTGGGGGAGTTTTGGAAAGTCAAGATACTTCATTCACGGGCATAAAAAAAGGAGGCAAAAACCTCCTTTCAATATCTGTCAGGTGAAAATATTCGTCGCCGGGAGGTTATTATTCAGCCTCGGCCACTACTTCCTTCACTTCAGGGATCATTCGTTTCATCATTCCTTCGATACCCGCCTTCAGGGTGATCATGGAAGAAGGGCAACCACTGCAGCTTCCCTGCATGGCAAGATTGACCGTACCGGAATCATAGCTCCTGAACTGGATAGCACCGCCATCCATTTCAACTGCCGGGCGTACGTAGTTGTCGAGCAGTTCCTTGATACGTTTTACCACATCATCATCATCTGCCGCCACCTCGTTGCTGCTGGCCGGCTTGATGGCTGCAATTTCCTCTTCATTAACCACGGACTTACCTTCTTCGAGGTAGTCTTTCAGGAACTGGCGGATGGAAGGGATCACATCGGTCCATTCAGAGTCAGCCGTTTTGGTAAGGGTAACAAAGTTGCTGGCGATAAATACCGCTTTGATGAAAGGAAAGCCAAACAGCTCTGTAGCGAGCGGCGAGGGTTTCGCGCTTTCGGTATCTGGGAAATCGATGCTTTTGCCCGGGTAGAGGAGTTTGTTGGCAACAAACTTCATGGTCTCCGGGTTTGGAGTCATCTCTGTATAAATGCTGATTACGGGGTTGCCGGTCTTGATCATAACTACGCGATTTGGTAGACAAAAGTAACAATAAAAGTACCGGGATGTTCAGTTTTGCCGGTAAATAGGACTGGACTGGTCTGCGCCCCCGGAAAATCCCCGGATTCTGCAGGAAATCACCGGATGCGGTACTCCCCGGGCAGGTTATTCGGTAAAACGACCTGTTTTTTTCAGGAAACGGATCAGGATATAGACCAGCAGGAGGAATCCAAGGCTGATGCCGAGCAGCAGGTTGCGCAGGTCTTTGTCATAACCTGTCAGTTCAGGGTAATTGAGCAACAGGAGCAGGGTGATACCGATCAGCCAGATAAACTGGGTGGTATGTTCTTTCAGGATCCAGCGTTTCCAGTTGAAACCCATGCTGGCAAAGGTTTTACCGATGCCTTTCAGGTTGGGAAGCCAGCGGTGGACTTTTTTGGTGTATTCGTCGAAGGACGCACCGAATTTGCCCCGGAGGAAGTTTTCCTCGGCCAGCACGATCGCCTGGTAAATAAAAAGGAAGATCGGCATCATGATCCCGACATAAAAAAGGGAATTGGCCAGAATCCCTACCCCGAGCAGCATCAGGATATTCCCGACATACAGCGGGTTCCTGGCGTGTGTGAAAATCCCTTCGGTCACCAGGCCCTCGGCATAAGGTTTACCTTCCTTGCCGCCCCTAACAATATAGGCCAGTCCGATGGTCAGTCCGCGGATCAGTTGTCCGAGTACAGTGGTAAACAAACCGAGGGCGATGGGCCATATATAATAATGGTCGCCGAAGCGTTCACGCGGGAACAGAGGCCAGGAAGGAATGAACAACGCCGCGTAAAAAAGGATGAAGATCCAGTTGCGGTATTTGAAGAAGAAATTACCGATTGCTACCATGGGTGTGTTTTTTCCTGAGCCCGTTTATTTTTTTGTGGCCACAAGGCCGGCGAAATTATACCATTTGAAGAATACTTCGCAGTGGTCGAATCCCCTGTCGCGCAGCAGGGAAATATTTTCGCTGAGTTTATAGGGCACCAGCACATTTTCCAGTGCTTCCCTTTTTTGCGAAATCTCCAGTTCGCTGTAATTATTCCGGCGTTTGTAATTGTAATAGTGTTTGATAAAATCGCGGTTGAAATTACTTTCCTCGGCAAGGATCTTTTCAACCAGGATCAGCACGCCACCGGGGTTGAGACCGTCATAAATATCACGGATCAGTTTTTCACGGTAGATGGGACGCACGAATTGCAGGGTGAGGCACACCACCACCACGGAAGCGTTTTCAATTTTTACACCCTGTCCGAGATCTGCCAGTCGCAGGTCATAGGGCCGGCGGAAACCGATCTCATCAAATTTCGCGTGGCATTTATCCAGCATTTCCTGTGAGTCGTCGATCCCGACGAATCGCACGGCGGGGTTCACCATCGTATCCATCCCGATCATGGTGGTGCCGGTAGAGCAACCCAGGTCAAAGATATCCGTCCCTTCCTTTGCATGGTCCCCGGCCAGCTCGGCCGTCATGCGCTGGATCTCGCCATAGAAAGGCACTGAGCGGCTGACCATATCGTCAAAAACCTTTGCCACATTGGCTCCGAACTTGAAATCACTTGCCTGCGCTATTTCGCCCTTAAATACTTCATCTTTGTCCATACGTACAAATTAAACGGATACAAAATAACGGATTTATCCCCCATGAAGAAAATATATCATCTCGCCAACTGTACCACCTGCCAGACAATCATCCGGGAAAATGGAATCGACCGGAAAGGATTCGTGATGCAGAACATACGCGAGGAAAAAATCACTCCCTCCCAGCTGGATGAAATGAAAAAACTTAGCGGATCCTATGAATCGCTGTTCAGCCGGCGCGCGCTCAAATACAAGGAGCTTGGACTGAAGGATAAGACACTTGGCGAAAAGGATTACCGTGACCTCATCCTTCAGGAGGATACTTTCCTGAAAAGACCAGTAATAATAAACGGGAAGGAGATATTTATCGGGTCTGAAAAGAAGAACCTGGAGGCGCTGAAAGGATCATTGGGTTAAGCCGGGACACAACACGTTTATGAAAGAACATTACCGCAGCATGCCCCCTGTCCGCCAGCGTACCGTTTAATGCGATGGAGGCGGTGCCTGCCCTTCCTCGAATTCAAAATTCTGGTCCGCCTGCGGTTTACCTTCTATAACCCTTGCCAGTGCCGGGTTTTCGCGTTTTTCACGCGTGAGCACTGCATAGGTAATCAGGACTGCGACCAGCATACAGATGGCGCCAACCAGGAAATGTACACCCGGGAAATGGAATGGTGCAGCTCCCGTGGTAAAATATTTAAACAGGTTATTCATCACCAGCGGACCGATGATGGTGGTAAGGCTCATGAGACTGGTAAGTGCACCCTGCATTTCCCCCTGTTCATTGTTGGGTACATGTCCCGCGAGTACGGCCTGGAGGGAAGGGCCGCAGATCCCGCCGAGGCAATAGGGAACAAGGAAAATAAACATCATCCAGGTACTTGAAGCAAACGCAAAAAGGGTCAGCCCGATTACATACAGGATAAGCCCGAGGTAAATACTTTTTTCGTTTCCCAGCCGGGGGTTTACCACCCGGGTCAGACCGGCCTGTACGAGACCGACGAGTAATCCGACTACAGCCAGTGATATGCCCACCAGTGCTTCACTCCACCCGAAACGGTACATTACAAAAAAGCTCCAGTTGCCCTGTACGGCCTGTGCCCCCAGGTAAATCAGGAAGAATGCAAATGCCAGTCCGCCCACGGTCGGGTGTTTCTGTAAAAATTTCAGCGATCCGAAAGGGTTGGCCCTTTTCCAGGAAAAAGCGCGGCGGTTTTCGACCGGCAATGATTCAGGAAGCATAAAGTAACCATAGAGACAATTCACCAGGCAGAGTACGGCCGCCGCATAAAACGGCGCACGGATACCCAGGCCTGCAAGAAGCCCGCCCACGGCAGGTCCTATAACAAAACCCAAACCGAATGCCGCACCAATCATCCCGAAGTTTTTGGCCCTCGTCTCGGGTGTGCTGACATCCGCGATATAGGCAGAGGCGGTAGTAAAACTTGCACCGGTAAGCCCGGCGATAATCCGGCCGACAAACAACCAGCCATAGGTTGGGGCAAGAGCAAGGAAAAGATAATCGACTCCAAATCCGAAAAGCGAAAGCAGCAGCACCGGCCGGCGGCCATATTTATCACTCAGGTTGCCGACCAGCGGGGCGCAGACAAACTGTGTAATAGCATAAGCAGCCAGGAGCCAAGCGCCATAGGTACTCGCCTCATTGACGGGTATATGTTTGAGCTGGCTGATGAGGTCCGGCATCACGGGGATTATGAGGCCCCAGCCCATCACATCAATCAGCAGGGTGACAAAAATGAATCCTATGGCGGCTTTGCGATCTTTCATTATAAAAATTTAAGGAAATGGCCTGCAAAGTATAAGAAAAAACCGCACCTCCCCGCCCGCATCAGCGAAAACAGGCATGTTTTTGGACTAAAAGATATTAACAAAGATTCGGCATATGATCCCGTCCAGCCTTTTATCTTTGCCCACACCTAATAATATGTAACTAACTAAAACAAACACCGGTTACCTGTTTTTACTAAAAATGTTCATTATGAAAAAAATTCTCCTGCCGGCCGTGGCTGCCCTCTTCCTTGTTTCCTGCGTAAGCACGAAAAAATACAAGAAAGCCCAGGCGGAAACAGCGGCTATCCAGGCACAGTACACCACCTCCCAGTCTCAGTTGAATGACTGTAACACCGCCAAAGACGAACTGACCCGTCAGAAATCCGCTCTCGAAAACGATATCGTGAATCTTAATAAACAGATGGACCTGCTGAAGCAGAACAACACATCTGCCCTGAAACAACTGGAAGATCTTTCGGTGATCACCGGTTCACAGGCTGAAAGCATCAAAAAATCAATGGAGAACATTGGTGCGAAAGACAATTACATCCAGACACTGCAACAGCAGATGGCACGGAAAGACAGTCTCAACATGGCGCTCGTAATGAACCTGAAAGGTGCTGTGGGCAACATGAACGACCAGGACATCAACATCAAGGTTGACAAAGGCGTGGTTTATATCGATATTTCGGATAAACTGCTGTTCAAGACTGCAAAGTTTGATGTAAGCCCTGAAGCAAAAACAGTGCTTGGTAAAGTTGCTGCGGTACTGAAAAACCAGCCTGATATCGAATTCATGGTGGAAGGTCATACCGACAACGTGGAATACAAAGGTGGTGGTTATGTGCTTGACAACTGGGATCTCAGTGTGAAGCGTGCCACTTCAGTTGTACGGATCCTGCAGAAACAATACGGTCTTGAACCATCTAAAATGTCTGCTGCCGGCCGTGGTGAATACAAACCTGTCCAGGACAACTCAACCAAGGAAGGACGTGCTGCAAACCGCCGTACCCGTATCGTGATCCTGCCACAGCTTGACCAGTTCTTTAAACTGCTCGAAACTCCGAAGTCGTAATTTTGGATAACCTGATTTCGAAGCCGCTCCAATCCGGAGCGGCTTTTTTTGTGCCGTAATGCGCGCGGGCCAAACGGTTTGGTTCGCTGTATTTCAAGGGCCCCTGCCTCGAATGATTCAGCCAGAGAACTATGGCCGCTTGAAATAAGGCGCACCAATTCCGGTTGGTCCAGCGCTTCTGAAACTGGAAGACTGCGTCTGTAGGGATGGCATGCTATTGTCAGGAGTGCAAAATCAACTGGAATTCCCGACGCCTTATTTCAAGCGGCCCTTTGGGTATGGCAAATGCAACGCATGGACCCGGCCCTTGAAATACAGCGCGGGAAACCAGTTGTTTTGCACGTTGTTCCTGGAAAAAAGAAAACTAAGGGTGCAGCTCTTCAAACACCCCGGTCTGTTTATTCTTACGGACATTGTCGCCATTGAAGTAGCGGCCGTTCATTGCCACATAAGTTCCGGGAGGCAGGGCCTGCACAAATGCAAGCGCGCCACCGAGGTTAAAGAGTCCATCGGAGCTACCGAATTTGATGGGGATCATGGCGCCGGTAATGACAATGGTTTTGCCGGTTATTTTTTCAGAAAGCAGGCGGGCTGTTTCAGCCATGGTATCGGTGCCGTGGGTCAGCACGATCTGGTCTTCCTCGCATTGCTGGCACTGGTGCACAATGAGTTCACGGTCTTCATCTGTCATTTCCAGACTGTCGATCATCATCAGCGTACGGATTTCCACATCCACCCGGCACCGGCCTTTATCCAGGAGCTCAGGCATATGTGTGTCCTTGAAAAACAGCTGACCGTTCAGTTCATTATATTCCTTGTCGAATGTGCCGCCCGTGATGAAGATCCTGATTGCCATAAAAAACAGTTTGGCAATGCAAGATAACTAATCCTGATTTCAGCCGCTGGTTTTCATTGTTTTCAGGCGTGCCTCCTCCAGGTCAAGTTCGCGTTCCCGTTCGCGGATCAATTCTTCCGAATATTCCCCTGAAACCCGCGCCCGGTTCAGCTCCTGGCGGCGTACATCCACTACTTCCACCAGCATCCTGCGGTACATCGGCAGGTAAAACCTGACAGGATCATCGTCGCTGGTGCCCGCTTCATTTTCAAGACGTTTTTTGGTGACCTCGATCATCCGCTCGTAGCGGTCGCGGACGCGTTTGTATGTTTCGATATTGGTCACCTGTTCGCTGTAGTTGGTGTCAATAAACGATAACACAGTTTCCGCCAGCTGGATCCTCAGCAGCATCGATTGTGTTTCCAGGCCATCCTTTTCGTTTTCCTGGATATCAAGCACGCGGATCAGCGGGCGCAGGCTCAGGCCCTGCAGCACCAGTGTGATGATGATGACCACGAAGGTGATAAACAGGATCAGGTTACGGTGCGGGAATGCCTCGCCATTGGTGAGGAACAACGGTACTGCCAGTGCAGAAGCGAGTGAAACGACCCCGCGCATGCCGCTCCAGGCCACGAGGAACGTGGCTTTCCAACCAGGGTTATTTTCTTTTTCCCGGATTTTCCTTGACAGCATCCGCGGCAGGTAAGCACCGGGGAAGACCCAGACGATCCGGATCACGATCGTCACGAGGCTGATGATAAGCGCATAGATAATGGCTTCAGACACGGAGTAATCGCCGAGACCATCGATGATCACGGGCAGCTCCAGCCCGATGAGTATAAATACAAAGCCATTAAGCAGGAAGATCAGTGTGTCCCAGAGACTCAGCAGGTTCAGCCTCGATTCATAACTGAACAATTTGTGTGAATGATAAGTCAGGAAAAGCCCGCCCGTAACCACCGACAGCACACCTGAAAAATGGAAGTGCTCCGCCGCCACATACATGATGTATGGCGAAATCAGGGATATGCCTGCATCAATCGCCGGTGTGGTGGGCAGGAAGCGGTGGATAGCGAATATTACAAAAGCAATGGCGAGTCCGATGGCGATACCCATGCCTGCCACCAGGAAAAATGTGCGGGAAGCATCAAGCACGGCGAACTGACCGGTGAGGATCGCCGCCACGGCGAAACGGAATACGATAAGGCTGGCTGCATCATTGACGAGGCTTTCCCCTTCGAGGATGGTGACCACCCGCTTTGGCGCTTTCAGCCCCTGTAGTACCGATGTGGCGGCTACCGCATCGGGTGGCGATATGATCCCTCCCAGCAGGAAACCAAATGCCAGCGGGAAATCAGGGATAATTGCATGGGAGACCAGGGCCACTGCCGCAGACGTAAAAATAACCAGCCCGAAACCCAGCATGCTGATAGCACGCCGGAGCCGCCAGAATTCTTTCCAGGAGGTATTCCAGGCAGCTGCATAGAGCAGGGGTGGCAGGAAAATAAGGAAAACCAGTTCGGGGTCAAGGGCAATATTTGGTATACCAGGGATCAGGCTGATCAGGATGCCTCCGATCACAAGGAAGATCGGGTAAGGGATTTTTACTCGGCTGCTGATCATAGTCAGCATCGAGATCGTAAACAGCAGCGAAAGAATCAGTAAAAGGTTATCCTGGATCATAGAAATTCAAGATAAGGAAATCCGGAAAAGGATCGGAAATTTGGGTCATGGATAACGAGATCATCAAACAATACACAAACGGGGAGCTGACAATTGTATGGAAGCCCGCGGCCTGTATCCATTCAAAAAACTGCTGGAATGCCATCACCGGGATGCCACAGGTCTTCGATCCCCGCAAACGCCCCTGGATCGATATGTCCGGCGGTCCTTCCTCCGCCGAAATGGCGCAACAGGTGCGCAGCTGTCCAAGCGGTGCCCTGTCCTCGTTTTACAACCACCCAGTAATGCAGGACCAGGGTAAAGGCGCCCCGGAGACTCCCGCAAAAAACAGTGGTGAAGCGGCCATCCGTATCAAAGTCCTGCCCAACGGTCCCCTGATAGTGGATGGTCATTGTGCAGTGGAAGATGCAGCCGGGAATTCCGTGGTGAAGACAGAAAGCACTGCGTTCTGCCGCTGTGGTTTTTCGACCAACAAACCTTACTGTGATGGAAGCCACAGCGTAAAGGGGTTTATAGGTTAGCCCCTTCAGATCACCGGCACAACATTTTCCCTCCGGGAAAATTCCAGCGAAATTTTTTCAAGGTCGGCTGTGATCCCGGAGATAAAGAGGAACTGGTCAACGATGGGTTTGAATTCAGACAGGCTGATCCGAGTCTCGGTATCCACCAGGCCCTGCTGCAACTCAAGCTTGCGTTTGTTTACCAGTTCATTTACCCGCACATTCAGCAGCAGGGGCGTGCTGGTCTCCGGGTCATCATCCGCAGGCAGGCGGTTGATCAGTGCGATCGCATTTTCCAGGTCATCGATAACTGCTTCCGTTACCTGGTTGAATTCATCCGAGTGGTATTTGGCTGCAAGGGATGTGGAATAATGCGAGAGCGTGGCGATATGTGAGTTGAGCATATGGACCATCACCACAAACTGGTGCATGGGCCTGGCGTTCTTCTGCTGGCTGCGTGGTTCGGACAACATCCGGGAGAAGGCTTCCGAAAGGTTGCCCAGCGCAACAAATGCATTCTTGCGGCTGAGTTTATAATCCAGCTGGGAGACGGTCTGGCCCGCAAACTGGGCCGCTACATTGCGGAAATAGCCAAGACTGGAGTTCAGCGATTCCGACATAAAGGCCGGGATGTTTTTATGTTCCCATGCCGGAAGCAGCAGGAAGCTTGCAGCAAATGCGATCACCGATCCGATGGTGGTATCCACCAGCCGGTCGATGATCACCTTATCGTAATCCTGGCTGCCCAGCAGGTAAAACATAATAAACACATAGGGCGTCATGAGCACCACCGCGATGAGATAGCGGGTGCGCAGGAAACTGTATGCGCCGGTCATCATAAACAACATGATGACAAAGAGTGCGGTGCGGTCGCGGATAAAGTACAGGATCCCGAATCCCAGTAAGGCGCCCGCAATGGTGCCGATAGTGCGCTGGTAATTCCGCGCGCGGCTCACGCTGTATGCGGGTTTCAGGATCACGAGGATTGTCAGCAGGATCCAGTAGCTGTGTCCGAGTACAAAAATATGCGAGAGCACATAACCTGTTATCATGGCGATGCTCAGGCGGAGTGCGTGCCTGAATGTACCCGAGCTGCCCGTGAGGTTATCAAAAAAATGTTTAGGGTCAAGATCGGTCCTTGATACAAACTGGTCATAGTCCAGCTTTGGCGCATCCGGCCGGACCTGTACATCACGGTTGCGTGTATAGTTGTGCAGGGTGTAAAGGCGCCTTGTGATGTCTTCCAGCGACTGTTCAATTTTTTTAAGCGTGATCAGTGATTCAAATGTGATCTCCGAACGTTGTGCATCATTAAATTCCCTGACATCCTTCTGCAGTTGTTTGAGTGAAAGCTGCAGTTGTTCGGGTGCACGTGAGCCTTCGCCGGCCTGGACAGCAAGGGCATTGATTTCCAGTTCGGCAGCAAGCTGCTCAATATAGATGCGGAATTTTTCGAGAATCCCGGAATCATCAAAGTTTTTGTGCAGCACGGTGTAGGAATGAAACGAAGTCGTGGTCCTTTCGAAGAGATCGATGCTTTCGGTAAAAATCATCAGCAGGGTACGGCCCGTCTGTTGTGATTCCTTTACGATGTTGCGGCTTTTGAAAAGCAGTTCACGTACGAGCAGTTGTTTCTGCTGTACCTGTGACTGCTGTTCCATCATCTGCAGGTATACTGCATCGAAGTCCGCTGATTTTTCATAGAATCGCGCGCGGGTACGGAGGTAATCAGCAATCGAAAACATGCTGTCGCCCAGTGCCTGCTGGATCAGCCGGTAAGGACGGAATTTATAGAGCGCAAGCGAAAAAAGCATATACCACAGTCCACCGGCTGCCACGTATGCCGCGCTGTACAGGATCTCCCAACCTTCGTGGATCCGGTAGAGTGAAAGGACCATGATCAGCAGTCCGGCCACCCCGATGCTGTTCATCCTCGGACCATATACCCCGATCATGCTGAACAGGAAACACAGACCGGCCACCAGTAACCCCAGCGCAATTGGATAGGGAACGAGCAATGCGGTGACCAACGCCACAAAAAAGTTGATGATAATGGTGGCGTTCATCCCGTTACGTCTTGCCAGCGCGGGTCCGGGGATATCCGACACACTGGTACACATCGCACCCAGTGCAACCACCAGCCCGATATCGAGATGACCGAAATAGTTCAGTACCACCGCCGGCAACGTCACACCAATGGTAATGCGGAGCCCTTCGGAAAAGTAGTAACTGTTGAGAAAGCTTTTGTATTCCCTGATATAATCCATCCTTGTGCAAAGTTAGCGGGCAGGATTGATCAAACGGGATGCCGTTCATGCCGGAAGGCGGTTTTTGCCACTGACTTGTTAACTTTAAAGCCATATCTAATTATTATGGTCAGATTCCTTTTTTCCGCCGGGGCTATCGCATTGCTGGTAGTAGCCTGCAACAGTAATGAAAAACCGACGGCGACGGGGGGTGGCGCACAGGCATTGAATGCTGATTCACTGGCCCGGAATATTGAAGTGCTGGCTTCCGACTCCTTCCTGGGTCGTAAGCCATTTACCGAAGGGGAAACAAAAACCGTGGCCTTCCTCACGGCGAAATATGCAGCTGCCGGTCTGGAACCCGGGAATAACGGCAGCTATATCCAGGAAGTGCCGATGGTCAGCATTACTACCATGGCCGGTCCGGAAATGAAGGTCAGCTCCCCCAACGGTGATTTTAGCCTGAAAGGACTGGAGGATTATGTGATATGGACCGACCGTACAGAGGCACGCCAGACCCTGGAAGCCAGTGACCTTGTGTTTGCCGGCTATGGTGTGGTGGCTCCCGAATACAACTGGAACGATTATGCCGGTCTGGATGTAAAGGGCAAAGTGGTACTCGTTCGCGTGAATGATCCCGGTTTCCATAGCCGGGACGCGTCCCTGTTCAAGGGCGATACCATGACCTACTATGGTCGCTGGACTTACAAGTTTGAGGAAGCCGGACGCCAGGGAGCGCGTGGATGCCTGATCATCCATGATGTGGCCGGCGCCAGTTACCCTTTTACCGTGGTGCAGAACAACTGGAATGGCACCAGGCTGCGGCTTGATAACCGGGGCAAACAGGAAGCCCTTTGTGAGGTGATTGGCTGGGTCAGTACGCCTGCGGCGAAACGACTGCTCGAAGCGGCGGGTAAGGACACCAGCCTGCTTGCAACGTCGGACAAAAAAGGATTCAGGGGGGAGTCGCTGGGATTGAAGCTTAGCGCCGGTATCGATGTGAGTACGGAGTACCGCAAGTCGACGAATGTGATTGGAAAAATCACCGGCAGCAAAAAACCCGATGAGGTGATAATCTATACCGCACACTGGGATCATCTCGGGGTCGGCAAACCCGACGAAACCGGGGATTCAATTTATAACGGGGCACTCGACAATGCCAGCGGAACGGCTGGCCTGCTTGAGATCGCACGGGCATTCAAATCGGCAGACACCCCACCGGAGCGCACCATTGTGTTCCTCGCTGTAACCGCCGAGGAGCAAGGACTCTGGGGGTCGGCCTACTACGCGCAGAACCCGGTCTTTCCGGTCAGCAGGACACTCGCCGATATCAATATGGATGGGCTGACCTGGTTTGGAAAAACAAAGGATATTATCGTGATAGGCCGTGGTCAGAACGAGCTGGAAGATTACCTCAGGCAAGCTGCTGAAAAGGCCGGCCGGACGATTGCGTTTGAAGCTAAACCACAGGCAGGCTTCTATTACCGGTCCGACCATTTCAATTTTGCGAAAGTGGGAGTACCCGCAATTTTTACTGCTTCCGGCAAGGATGTCATCGGAGGCAAACCCGGGGAGGGCCTCGCTGCAGAAGAAACCTACAACGAAAAACATTACCACCGGCCATCCGACGAATACAGTCCGGCGAGCTGGAAACTGGACGGGGCCATCGCCGATCTTGCCTTGTTCTACGAGATGGGAAAGATGCTCGACAGCGCTGCGAAATTCCCGGCCTGGAAAACAGGATCCGAATTCAAAGCGATCCGCGACAAACAATAACGGAATGTAATCCCGGGCAAAGGGAGATCGTGGACGCGTATCGGAGCCGCAGCAACCAAAATGGATCGGAACACTAAGCCAAAAGGCCGCCTTACTGGTTGAAAACCAGTAGGCGGCCTTTTTTGATAAAAAATTTTTCAAACGTTTGCAGACGAGCTAGGGAATTGAGTGCTAATTTTTTATAATAAGACGAAGTTGCACCACTGTTTTTTTTAGTGCCTGGTAAGGGCATCTTCCTAAAAAAACCTAACAAAAAGTTAACGGGGTATATTGAAAAGGAGTAGCTTAGCAAACCCTACGGGACAAAAAAAAGGTCCTTCCGTAGAAACGGACTGACCTCTAACGATTGCTTGCCATATGAAAATTCTTCGAAGTAGTAGTAAGGTCCCTTTTGAGGGGGATTTTTGCAGGACTCACTTCATCTCTTTTGACCTCTGACGACTTGCCTTCACGATTGCTTGCCTATCTTTTTCTTGCCTGCTGCGCTAACACATCACAAATGTAGCGCAGCCTTTTTCTTTCCGCAAAACAACTTATTCGTACTTTCGGGACGCCAAACCGGCTCCAAAATGGGTCAAAGCCTTACTGGTGGCTGATTCCATGAAAATTTTTGCATGATGTCCAACCGTTCCCAAGACATATTATTTCAATTAATAAAGTCACTCGAAAAGGCAGAAAAGAGGCATTTCAAGCTGTACATCAAGCGAAGCAGTGCTAAGGAAGACCTCAAAATCGTCCGGCTTTTTGATGTTTTGGACCACCAGGACATATATGATGAAAAAACCTTATTAAAAAGACTGGCTGGTACTGAAAAGCGCCAGCTCTATAACCTGAAGACGCATTTGTATGGTGAGATCCTCGCCAGCCTGCGCTTATTGAAGAGTGCGGACAGCATCGATCTCCAGTTGAACGAACAGTTTGACTATGCGCATATCCTGTACAAAAAGGGTCTTTTCCTCCAGAGCGTCAAGCTACTGGAGAAAGCCAAGGAGATTGCAAAATCGCACCAGAAACTGTACTTCCTCGCCCAGGTAATCGCCCTTGAAAAAAGAATTGAAAACCTGCACATCACCCGGAGCCTGCAGAGCCGTGCGGACAGCCTGGCCATTGAGGCCAATGACGTGACACGCCATATCGATATGGTATCGCGGCTAAGCAGTCTCTCCCTCCAGATCTTCAGCTGGTATACCCGTCACGGCCATGCGCGTAATGAAAAAGACGAAGAGGGCATCAAGACATTTTTTGCTTCCAACCTTCCCGCAAATGCGCACCAGCTGAAAGGCTTTTACGAGCGGCTGTACCTTTACCAGAGTTATTGCTGGTATGCGTTTATCCGGCAGGACTTTCTCCAGTATTACCGTTATGCGCAGAAGTGGGTGGACCTGTTCCAGGCCGAGCCGCTGATGATACGGGTGGAGACCAGTCATTATATCAAAGGCCTGCATTACCTCCTGAATGCCCATTTCGACCTGCGTAACCATACGCAGTTTGCCAAGGTGCTGGGCGATTTTGAACGGTTCGCCGAGACGGCCCGAGTGAAAGAACACGATAACTTCCGGATCCAGGCATTTGTGTACCTGAGTACTGCGCGGATCAACCAGCACTTTATGCTGGGTACATTCAAGGAGGGTCTTGAAATGGTGCCAGGTATCGAAGAGAGCCTCCAGGAAAATGAGATCTTCCTCGATCCTCACCGGATCATGGTCCTGAATTACAAAATTGCCACCCTGTATTTCGGCAGCGGTGATTTCAGCACAAGTATTGACTACCTGCAGAAGATCATCAACGAGACCGGGGAGCTCCGCACCGACCTGCAATGTTATGCCCGTCTCCAGCACCTGCTCGCCCACTATGAGCTGGGCAATTTTGATATCATGGAATCACTGACCAAATCAGTCTACCGGTTTATGGCCAAGATGGAAAACCTCACCGTGATAGAAGAGGAAATGTTCAAATTCCTCCGGCATTCCTTCCATAATATTGCCCCGAGAAAACTCAAACCGGAGCTGGAAAATTTCCTTCAAAAAATCAAACACCTGGAAAAGAACCGGTTCGAGACCCGGTCCTTTGCCTACCTCGATATTATCTCCTGGGTAGAGAGTAAAGTTTACCAGACATCCATGGGAAAAATTATTCACGAAAAGTATCTCGACAGCAAACGGAAGGTCAAAAAATAGGCGCACCGGCGTAACTTGCACCCATGCAGGATTACTTAACAGGACTGAATGAACGGCAGAGGGAAGCGGTGTTACATATCAATGGTCCGCTGATGATTATTGCGGGTGCCGGCAGTGGAAAAACAAAAGTGCTCACTACGCGTATCACCCACCTGATGGCCAGTGGTGTTGATTCCTTCAACATACTTGCGCTTACATTTACCAACAAGGCGGCGAAGGAAATGAAGGAGCGTGTGGAACGGATCCTGGGTAATAACGAAGCACGCAATCTTTATATCGGCACCTTCCACAGTGTGTTTGCGCGGATCCTTCGCAGCGAAGCCACTAAAATCGGTTACCCCGCCAACTTTACCATCTATGATACGGATGATGCAAAGAGTGTGGTGAAGACGGTGATCAACGAACTCCAGCTTGATGACAAACATTATAAACCCAACCAGGTTTACAACCGGATTTCCGCAGCAAAGAATGCCCTGGTAGGACCTGCCGAGTATGCCAATGATTACGGGCTGCAACAGGAAGACATGCGGGCCAACCGTCCTGCGATGGCGCAGATCTTTGATGCCTATGTAAAAAAATGTTTCCGGAACGGGGCGATGGATTTTGATGACCTGCTGCTGAAGTTTTATGAGCTGCTCCGCACGATCCCCGAAAGCCTCAGCAAATACCAGAAGAAATTCAAATACATCCTGATCGACGAGTACCAGGATACCAACCCTGCCCAGTACGAGATCATCAAACTCCTGGGAGCCATGCATGAAAACGTGTGTGTGGTGGGAGACGATGCACAAAGTATCTATTCCTTCCGCGGGGCCACTATTGAAAACATCTTGCAGTTCCAGAAGGATTACGATGAAGTGAAGGTGGTTAAACTGGAACAGAATTACAGGAGTACGAAAAGTATTATCCATGTTGCCAATACTATCATCGGCAACAATAAAGGCCAGATCGAGAAAAAACTTTTTACCGATAACGACGAAGGTGAAAAAATCAAACTGGTGCGGACGCCTTCAGACAATGACGAGGGCAAGTTTGTGGCTGACACCATCCAGGAACAGAAGCTCCGCAACCATTATAACAACAAGGATTTTGCTATCCTCTACCGTACCAATGCCCAGAGCCGCGCGTTTGAAGAGAGCCTCCGCCGGATGGGAATAGCCTACACGATTTTTGGTGGTATGAGTTTTTACCAGCGCAAGGAAATCAAGGATATGGTGGCCTACCTGCGCCTGCTGGTCAATAAAAAAGATGAAGAAGCGCTGAAGCGGATCATCAATTACCCGGGGCGCGGGATTGGCAAAACCACGATAGATAAAACGATCCTTGCGGCAAACGAGAACAACATCACGATGTGGGAAGTGCTCGAACAGGCGGAGAAATATGGTTTCCGTGCCGGCACTCTCGGGGCTATCGAGGATTTTGTACTGATGGTCCGGAGTTTTACCAGTATGCTGGAAACGAAGAACGCTTACGAAGTGGCCTTCCATGTAGGTAAACAAACCAATATTGTAAAAGAGCTGTTTAACGATAAAAGTGCGGAAGGGGTACAGCGGTATGAGAACATCCAGGAGTTGCTCAACAGTATCAAGGAATGGACTGAAAGTCCGGACAATGAAGACGGGGAAGTGGTGGACAAAGGCCTTGGCTCTTACCTGCAGCAGATCACATTGCTGACAGATGCAGACAACAAGGATCCGAATGCCGATACAGTAAAACTGATGACCATTCACGCGGCAAAGGGCCTGGAGTTTGAATGTGTGTTTGCTGCCGGGCTTGAGGAAATGTTGTTTCCCAATGCCATGGCCATCAATACGAGGGAGGAACTCGAGGAGGAAAGGCGGTTGTTTTATGTGGTGATTACCCGCGCAAGACAGCGGCTCTGGATCAGTTATGCCAATTCGAGATACAAGTTTGGTTCACTGGTGCAGAATGAACCCAGCCGGTTTATCGAAGAGCTCCCCGACAGTCACCTTGACCGCAGTTTCGCCGGTGCCGGTCGCAACCAGACCTCTGGTGGTTTTGGTGCATCCGCATTTGAACGCATGAATGGTGGCGGAGGATGGGGAGGAGCCAAACAGGCGGAGAAACAATACGGTCCGCCACCTGTCAAGAAGAAAGAAACACCATCTTACCTGCCCCCGAAAAGCAATCACCAGAAAACAGTGGAACATACACCATCTGCCGACTTTGTAGCCAGTGATACAAGCGGGCTGCTGGCAGGACAGAAAGTGGAACACCAGAAATTTGGTTTCGGTGAAGTGGTCAAAATGGAAGGAGCCGCGCATAATCCAATTGCAACCGTGAAGTTTGATACCAATGGTGAAAAGAAGATCATGCTGAACTATGCGAAACTGCGCATACTGGAATAATCATCCAATACAAATAACCCAACCGGCCCAGGCCGGTTTTTTTTGTGCCCGTCGGGGTAAACACTCAGCGCAATGGATGAGTTATTAAGCCGTAAAAACATATATATAAAATCAGATACAGCGCAGCAGGTCATGGACAATACAAATGCGCGTCAGGCTTGCGATTGCCCGAACGTTAGTTATGCACATTTCATCCATTCGGAACAGCATTTGCATAGCGTGGTCAAGCCGCATCGGGAATACTTACTACCTAAAACACGACCTATGATAAACGAGAGAACGGCAGCTGGTACAACAGCAAATTATTCATTCCTTACACTCAGCACGGTTGACTGTATCGATGTATTTATCCGCCCGGTTTACAAACAGGTTGTGGTACATACCCTGAATCATTTTATCGAGCAGAAAAAGCTCAATGTGTATGCCTGGTGTTTGATGACCAACCATCTCCAGCTTATAGTCGATACGGACGATGGTTCATCACTCACAGCCATCGAAAAAGAATACAAACATTTCACTACGGAAAAAATACTGGAAGCGATCGATGCCGAGCCGGAAGTCCGCCGGTCATGGATGCTCTGGCATTTCAAAAATTTCCGTGACCAGCTGGTCGGCCCGGATAAATTACAGATCTGGCAGGCAGTCAGTGATTGTTCCGCCATTCCATCGCTGAATGAAGACCTGATGCTGGAACATTTCGAACATATCCACCAGGGACCGGTCCGTGAAAGGATTGTCGATTCACCGGTTGAGTACCGGTACAGTTCGGCCCGTGATTACACCGGTATGCCGGGACTGGTCAATGTAGTAAAGCTTCCGTATATCGAGCAGCGGCTTGCTGTGTCTGAACATACCAACGGGACATTCCTTGTAAAATATGTAAGGGGCAGCTGACGGGGCAGTATTAGCGGTTATATTTGCGCTGTATCCCAAAAGATTTACACCTTCATGCCCCGCCGCCGTAAACCTGCTTTCACCCGCTGGCTTGTTATTATCTGTGTCCTTCTCCTGCTGGCAACGGGTGGCTGGTTTACCATGAAATGGCTGGCCCTCCGCAAGGCAAAGTTCACCCGCTATCCCGAATTTGGTATCAACATCCCCAATGAGTATTCAATCCATGGCATTGACGTATCGCGGTACCAGAACATCATTGCATGGGAAGAGGTTGCGAAGATGCGCGCAAGCCAGGTCCGGCTCGGCTTTGCTTTTATCAAGGCAACGGAAGGGATCGGGAATATGGATCCGCAATTCCAGCGGAACTGGAAGAAAACCCGCCAGAATGATCTCGTGCGCGGGGCGTATCATTTTTTTATCGCATCAAGGGATGGTAAAATGCAGGCGCAGAATTTTATCCGCCGGGTCGATCTTGAGACAGGCGATTTTCCCCCGGTACTGGATGTTGAACAGCGTAACGGGGTTTCCAAAGCAGTACTCCGGAAGGAAGTGAAAGCCTGGCTGGCCGCAGTGGAAGAGTACTACCAGGTGAAACCGATCATTTACACGAATGTTGATTTTTATAACCAGAACCTCGGGGAGGAATTTGATGAGTACCCGTTGTGGGTGGCGCATTATTACCAGCAGGAACGCCCGAGGATTGGCCGCCACTGGTCGTTCTGGCAGCACAGCGATAAAGGCAATGTGAACGGGATCACTTCAAAGGTTGATTTTAATGTGTTCCGGGGTGACTCTGCTGACTTCCGGGACCTGTTGATGCCATGACCGGCTCCTCCTGAAACTACGCTACGTGGGCAGCTGATGCGATAACCGACTCCTCCCGAAACTACCTTCCATGGGCAGCTGATGCCAAGACCGGCTCCTCCCGAAACTACCCTCCGGCACGGATCATGGCCTGGCAAATAATTCCTATTTTCAGGTCTACAACCACTTATGCATTTGAAACGAACCTGCCGGTACGTAATGATCACCGGAACCCTGCTCATCTGGACCGTCAAATTTATCCTTCGCCCCGTTATCGGAACAAGCGGCTTCACCTCATTTTTTCTAGGGATACTGCCAAACCTCCTCGGTTCCTTCCTGATACCGTTTGCCGCGTTCTGGTTTTTCAAGGGCAGGAACCATTTCGTTGCAAAAATTTTCCGGATCGGCGAACTGCAGGAGCTACGCTCGGTTTGTTGGATGGGCTTCGGGCTGGTGGTGATCAATGAGTTCCTCCAGCTCTATCCCCTGTTTGGCCGCACATTCGATGTGAACGACCTTCTCTTTTCCTTTATCGGAACGATTGCATCATACATGGTGTTTGCCCGGCTCATTGTATCTGCCAACGGCGAGGTATTGAAAAAGCTGCCGGTCTGAGCATGCGGAAAATCATACCCACTTGCATTGGAAACAGCCTTATAAACGAATAATTTTCAGGTAAATTTACGAGGCATCCATTCGTCATATGTTTAAGAAACGCGGATGGCACGGGGCAGGCGAACCGGAAGTATTCACGGCAGAAGATTTGCAATACTGCCCGGTGACCGGCTGAAGGTCCATTGCCTGACTAATACCTGTATGCGAATATTTCCTGTACTTTTCCTGATATTGTTCCTGTCCGCAGGCTGCGGCGGTGATGACGGGCCCTTTAACAACCCTCCGGGTTACGACCTGTCGCGACCTACGGTCATCAAGCTGCCACTGGAGCTGGATGAAATCTCGGGGCTGACTTTTTACAAAAAGGACAGCGCATTGTTTGGGATTACGGATGAGCTTGGACTGTTATATAAAATAACACCCGGCACCCAGACCCGGGTGAACAAGTGGAAGTTCGGGGAGGCCGCCGATTACGAGGAAGTAGTGCTGGTGGACAGTACCTTCTATGTGCTGGAAAGTTCCGGCAGGATTTCAACGGTAAAGTTTGCTTCTTCCGGGGCGGCCATCCGGAAAGACTATGATTTTCCATACGGCGGGAAAAATGAATTTGAGTCGCTGTATTACGATTCGGTCGGCAGGAAACTGGTGATGGTTTGTAAGGACTGCGAGGCGGATAAAAAGAAAAGACTGAGTACCTATACAATTGACCCTGTGACAATGGAGTATTCGGACCAGTCGTTCGGGATCAATATAGATGAGCTGGCGAGAAAAATGAAAACGGATATATTCCGGTTCAAGCCGTCGGCAGCCAACCAGCATCCGTTGACGGGCGATATTTATATCATCTCAGCGATCAACCAGATTTTGCTGGTGACTGACCGGGCCGGGAAGATAAAAGAGTTTTACCCGCTGGATGGCGGACTGTTCAAACAACCGGAAGGTCTTTGTTTCAATCACGAAGGCAAAATGGTTATCAGCAACGAGGCCGCCGATGTGGGTACGGCCAATATCCTGATCTATGAATTTAAAAAATGACAAACGACCAATGAGGTTAAGCCTGCTTATCGCCACCCTGTTTTCCTGTACACTGCTGCATGCCCAGAAGGATACTTTGCAATCACGGATCATCCTGGTTGGTGATGCGGGTGCGCTTGTAAAGGGACGCTCCGCGGTCATTGATGCCATCAAAAAACAAATGCCGCTGGATAAAAAAACGACGGTACTCTTCCTTGGCGACAATCTCTACGATATCGGGCTTCCCGATATTTACCATAAGGGATATAATGAAGCAAAGGCTGCGCTTGATTCGCAAGTCACCATCGCCAGGGGCAAGGATGCAAAAGTGATAATCATCCCCGGCAACCATGACTGGAACAATGCCGGTCCGGGAGGTGAGGAAGCCATCCAGCGGCAGCAGCAGTACGTGGATTTTTCAGGGGAGAAAAACGTAAAGTTTTATCCCGAAGGGGGATGTCCGGGCCCGGTAGAAGTAAAAATCAGCGATGACGTGGTGATGATTGTAATGGACAGCCAGTGGTGGCTGCATGCATTTGATAAGCCGGGAGTGGAATCGGATTGCGACCAGAAGACTCCCGAACAGGTACTGGAGGAACTGGGTGACCTGCTGAATGACAACCTTGATAAACTGATTGTGTTCGCCTGTCACCACCCATTCAAGAGTAATGGTGTACATGGCGGTTATTATACCTGGAAACAACATCTCTTCCCCTTTACTGAACTCCGGCAGAATCTCTACATCCCGCTGCCGGTACTTGGCTCGATCTATCCGATTGCCCGCAGTGTGTTTGGTACCCCACAGGATATACCCCACCCCGCTTACCAGAATATGATCGCGAAGTTTGATGAAGTGCTTAAAGCACATCCGCATGTGGTGCGGGTGCATGGGCATGAGCACAACCTGCAGTGGATCCAGAATGACAGCCTCGTGCAGCTGATCAGCGGAAGCGGTTGCAAGACGCAGCGCGTATCCGATGGCAAGGACACAAAGTATACGGCCCGTAACCTGGGTTTCGCCGTAATGGAAATCTCGACCAATAAACGCGCAAAGGCAACATTTTATGAACTTGACTCCGATCTGGATTCAGTGAAACCAGCATACAGCGCCCAGCTGATGGAGTTCAGCCAGTTGCCCAAACTCGAAAAGAAAGACACTACAGAAGCCCTGTTCGTCTATAAAGACCGCGCAACCGCGCCGGCAAGTCTCCAGTACCCACCCACACATGGATTGAAGAAACTGATGAACGGGACAAACTACCGTGATGTGTGGTCCACCCCCGTTGATTTTAAGGTCTTCAATATCAAAAAAGAGAAAGGGGGGTTCAAGATTATTGGTGTGGGTGGCGGAAAGCAGACAAAGTCGCTCCAGCTCGAGGACAAGGATGGTGTTGAATGGGCATTACGAACCATTGATAAGGATCCCCAACTGACACTACCCGAGGGGCTTCGTGGCAGTTTCGCACAATCCATTGTGCAGGATATAATTTCCGCATCACATCCTTACGCGCCCCTGGCTGTTCCCGTCCTGGCCGAAGCTGCGGGTGTGACGGCTCCAAAACCAGAGTTCTTTTATGTGCCCGATGATCCCGCGCTAGGTTATTACCGGCCGTTTTTTGCATCAAAAATATGTATGCTGGAAAAAAAGGAACTGTCGAAAGACCTTGACAGCAAGAGCAGCGAGAAGCTGTTTAACAAAATGCGCGAGGATAACGACCAGACTATTGACCAGGCCGAGGTGCTGAATGCGCGGTTACTGGATATGCTTGTGGGCGACTGGGACCGGCATTTCGGGCAGTGGCGCTGGATCCCGACCGACACCGGCCAGGGAAAATATTTTATACCGGTTCCCCGTGACCGCGACCAGGCTTTTTCCTGGTCAAACGGGCTGTTGGTGCGCGCAGCATCCAGGAAATTTGACATCCTGAAAGGGTTCCGGAAAAAGTTTGATGATATCGAGGAATGGAACTCCACGGCGAAGGATTTCGACCGCTACTTCATGAACCAGCTGGACAAACATACCTGGGATAGCGTGACGGCAGCATTTGTAAAAAACGTGGACAGCGCCACTATTGTGAAAGCAGTGAAGCGTTTTCCCAAAGAGATTTATGCCATTAATGGCCAGGTGATCACGGACAAACTGGTCAACCGCCGCGCCACCCTGGAGAAGGAATCGAAGAAGTATTATGATTTCCTTTCCGAGACGGTACAGGTGCTGGGGAGCAACAAGAATGAATTTTTCCGGTTGTCAGCCGATGACAAGGGTAACCCGAAACTGGAAGTGTATGCCTATAAAGACAACAGTGACACGAGTTTCCTGATGTACCAGCGTGTGTTTGACCCAAAGGTCACCACTGAGCTGCGGCTTTATGGCTTCGGGGGGGACGATATGTTCCGGATTGAGGAAGCAGTCAAGGGAAAAATGAAAGTGCGGATGATTGGTGGACGTGGGGAAGACAGTTTTGTGGTGAAGAGTGCTGTGCGAGCCTATCTCTACGACAACACCAACGAGAAGGCCGGCGTTGTGAAGGGCCGCCGCACACATAACAAGCTGTCGAAAGACTCGGATGTAAATAGATTCGTACGGGACAATTACAAATATTCCAGTTTCAACTATCCCACGCTGGCGCTGGGTTATAACGGGGTGGATGGGGTGTTTGTGGGCACAGGTTTCAGTATACGCACCCATGGATTCCGCAAGGAGCCATTTGCCGCAGAGCATAAGTTTGCCGGATTATTTGCTGTAGGACAGCAGGCGCACACCGTGAAGTACTCGGGTGAGTTTATCAAGGTGATCGGGAAAAATGATGTGCTGGTAAATGCGCGGTATTCCAATCCCGGGCTGAACTTCTTTTTTGGTTTTGGGAACAAAACGAAAATCGCCGATGGCCGCGACGGTGATGATTACCGTGTGAGGTATAATTATGTGGAAGGGGATGTGCTGATCAGGAACCGCGTAGCGCGGATCTTCAGTATCAGTGTGGGTCCTACGGTGTTCCGATACTGGAATAAATACAAGGACAATACAAAATATGTACTGGCAGAACCCGAAACACTTGGCCTTGATTCGGCATCTGTTTTTTCACCCAAGACCTATCTGGGGGGCAAGATCGTATTTGACCTGAATAACATCAATAACCCGCTTTTCCCAACCCGGGGTATTTCGTGGCGCACCCAGTTTTCGTCATTGCATGCCGTGCATAACCAGACGAGGGCGGTTAACAAACTGGAAAGTGATCTCGTAGTATATGCCAGTCTTCGCGACCAGCCCCGGATTGTGACAGTGCTGCGTCTTGGCGCGGGTCATATATTTGAGAACACCTATGAGTTTTTCCAGGCAATGAGTTTTGGTGCAAACCGCGACCTGCGTGGATTCCGGAGGAACCGTTATTCCGGCAGCACCATGGCATACGGTAGTATGGAATTCCGGGTCAAACTGTTTGATTTCAAAAATTCCGTACTGCCCGGTCAGTTAGGTTTCCATACATTCGGTGACCTGGGGCGTGTGTGGTATGCACCGGAAAAGAACAAAGTCTGGCATCCTGCCTATGGAGGCGGTATTTATTTTATTCCGTTCAATATGTTATTTGTAAGCGCCGGTCTCGCCAAATCCGATGAGCTGCTGTTCAACATTTCTATTGGCACGAAACTTAATGTTACTTTTTAACCTGATACAATGAACCCGCACCAGTCACTGACCATCCAGGCAGAAGAATATGTAAACAGCCTTTTCCGGGCTGTGGATACCTCTGAGCTGTTTTACCACAACCTTGAGCACACGCAGCGGGTAGTCAGCCACTGCATTGAAATAGGGGATCACTACCGATTACCTGAGAATGAAAAATCGATCCTGCTGATTGCCGCCTGGTTTCATGATACCGGGCACCTGTATACAAAACCTGCAGGGCATGAAGATCGCAGTGTGTCGGTTATGAAGGAGTTCATGACATCGCATTCCGTAGACCAGGACTTCACCGACGCTGTTGAAAAATGCATCCTTGCCACAAAGCTTGAAGCAAAGCCGGAAAACCTTTTACAGGAAATCATCAAGGATGCAGATGTATATAATCTCGGAACCAGTGAATTCAAGACTACCAATAAACTGATCCGGAAGGAATACGAGCGCCGGGGATTCACTGAACTGGTGAAGGACTGGGATATGCAGACATTGCAGCTGCTCGAGATGCACCAGTACTATACGGTTTATTGCCAGGAGCAGCTGAACGAAAAGAAGGAAAAGAACCTCGCGAAACTGCGGAAAAAAGTAGGTGAACAGATCTCGGGAAGTGGTCCGCAGGGCGTACATTTCCAGCCGGAAAGCGGCGGGAAAAAAGACAAGGCCAAGAGTGCGCTGATCAACAAGGGCATCCAGACCATGCTCCGGCTCACCTCCGAGAACCATTTGGAGCTCAGTGGCATGGCCGATGGCAAGGCGAATATCCTGATCAGTGTGAATGCCATTATTATATCAGTAATCCTCACGGTCCTGATCCGGAAGATTGAAGTGGACCGGCACCTGGCGATACCCACATTTATATTCCTGTTTTTTTCTGTGGCAACGATTATCCTCGCGATCCTTGCCACACGTCCACAGGTAACGGTGGGCAATTTCAGCCGGACTGATGTGATGCACAAGCGAACCAATCTTTTGTTTTTCGGGAATTTTTTCAAAACATCACTTGACGAATATAAATGGGCGATGAGTACCATGATGCAGGACCCGGAGTACCTTTACGGCAACCTTGTTACAGATATCCATTCGCTTGGTGTGGTGCTCGGCCGCAAGTACAAATTGCTGCGGAAAGC
The DNA here is from genome assembly GCA_004173355.1 of Chitinophagaceae bacterium. GTDB lineage: Bacteria > Bacteroidota > Bacteroidia > Chitinophagales > Chitinophagaceae > JBEVJC01. The sequence continues at coordinate 26,846 of SEAD01000034.1, forward strand.
CTATAACCTGTTCATGGTGGGTATCATAGTATCGGTGCTTGCATTTATACTTGCGATCATGCTGCATGACCCGCAGACCAATACAGTTATAAACAGCGAGTCCTCCTCACCGCTTTAAAAGTTGACATGCCAAAGGATCCCACACTCCCGGTTTTCAGGAAGTACCAGCGGAAGTGGGTGCTGCTCATTTCGCTTGGCTGGGCGATTATCGATTTTTTACGGCTGCGCGTGCTTGCCGGCGGCGACCGGCCAGACTCCTACCCGTTCCTTGATTCCACAATCGAAGCCTCGCTGGTGCGGTTTGTCCTGGTATGGATCTTCAGTGCATTGCTGGTGCATTTTGTACTGATGCGATTCCGCAGCTGGTTCCAGTCCATGTCATTGTTTGTAGCCAATATCCTCAAGGGACTGATACTCTGTGTGGGCATTGCGCTGCTGCAGGTACTGGTTTATGAAATCATGTACTTCCTGAATGAGCCGCTGGCACTGCATCTCAGCCTGCGAAAGCTGGCATTTATGGTGGGCCGGACCAACTGGGTACTGGACAACGTGCTGTTCTGGATCCTGGTGATCGTGCCCACCCAGTTGCTTATTGAAATCAACGAGAAATATTCCCCCGGTGTTTTTGCCGAGATTTTTTTCGGTCGTTATATCCAGCCCAAAGAGGAAGACCGGATCATCATGTTTATCGACTTGAAAGATTCCACGCCCATTGCCGAGCAACTTGGCCATAAGAAGTATTTTCTTTTTATACGAGATTTCATCCATCATGTTTCGACTGCGATGCTGGAGTACAACGGGAGGATCTACCAGTATGTAGGTGATGAGGTGGTGGTGTCGTGGAAGATGGGGGAGAAGAAGGGCAATAAGGCCTGTATACAGGCGCTTATTGCCGCACGTAAGTTATTGCAGAAGGAAAGTGCGCAGTTCAGGCAGCGGTACAATATCACTCCCGAGTTCAGGGTGGGTATGCATGCCGGGAAGGTGATGGTCGGTGAAATAGGGGTGTTGAAAAAAGACCTGGCCATGAGTGGTGATGCGATGAATATCGCGGCAAGGATCCGCAGTGCGAGCAGTGAGCTGAATCACCGGTTTATCATGTCAAAGGATTTTGTGGACCGGATCGACCTGGAAGGATTCCAGGCACAGAGCCTCGGTAATGTGGAACTCAAAGGCAAGGATGGTTCCCTCGAATTATATTCCCTCCATATTTAATGGTCGCAGTCTTCCGCATGTGCATGGTCGTGGATGCGACAGGACTGGTAATTGATGAAATGCGCCCATACAATACAGACCACCGCGGGTATGAGCAGCCATGTTTCATAATGCGTAAAAAACAATTTCACCACCAGTAATGTTATCCCGAGGGAAAACAGACCAAGGGGAAGAAGGCGGTGGTGGTGTTTGCGGTACCCATGTACCAGCGACCAGGCCCCGATGCCAAATGCCAGTGCCACCATGCCCGCCTCGAAGGCGATGTTATGGATGATGTTTACCCCAAAAAGCGGAAGGGCCGAAAAAAACAGCGGCAGCACGGCGCAATGGATTGCGCAGGCTACAGATGCAGTGATCCCAAGGGCGTCCCAGTTAATCCGTAATTTCATGAAGAGGGCAAAAGTACAATAAAAGCAACAATGTTGCAAAATATTTCAGGCCAGCCCGTTTATCGCCCCCTTCCCTGTAACTTTGCCGCATAAACAGGAATTATGTCAAGGAAGGCGTTGATTTACCTCGGGTTTTTCGCGGTGCTGGTGGTGGCTTTTTATTTTGTAGTCCGGGACTGGATTGTGCGCAGTGATACCATTTCGCTGGTAAGGCCATTTTCCTTTACCACGCAGGACGGGCAGGAGTTCACCAACAAGGATGTGGCGGGCAAGGTGTATGTGGCGGAATATTTTTTTACCACCTGTCCGGGGATTTGTCCGACCATGAATAATAACATGCGGAAAGTGTATGATAAATTCAGGGACCGGCCGGGGTTTATGATCGTATCCCATACCTGTGACCCTGAGCGTGATTCGGTGCAGCAGCTGAAGCATTATTCCGACTCGATGAAAGTGGATACCAGGAAATGGGTGTTTCTGACCGGCCGCAAGGATAGTCTGTATACCACTGCGCGGGTGAGTTATACCATAGATGATCCTGCCAACAACCTGCGTTCCATCGATGATGATTTCCTGCATACGCAGTTCTGGGCACTGGTCAACGGGAATGGGGAAGTAAAACGGGTGTATGACGGGTTGAAAGAGGATGAGATCCGCGAGATGGAAAAGGACATCGAAAAATTATTAAAAAAACAGGGAGGCTAAACATGGAGAAGGATATCAGGGAAATACTGAAGAAGAACCAGCTTAGTGTGACAGCCAGCCGCGAGAAGATCCTGCAGCTTTTTATCGATCATAACGGTGCGCTTGCGCATGGTGATATTGAAAAAAAGGCGGGTGAAAAATTTGACCGGGTGACGGTGTACCGTACCCTGCAGACCTTTGTGGACAAGGGTATTATCCATTCCATTCCCACCGCTGATAATTCTGTGCGGTATGCATTATGCAAGGATGATTGCCAGGGAGGCCATCACCATGACCATCATGTACATTTCGTTTGCAATAACTGCAACAATACGTATTGCCTGGATAATGTGGTGACCCCTGATATCCGTTTGCCGAAGGGTTACAGTGGCGAGCATATCGAGGTGGTGGTGGAAGGCATCTGCCAGCAGTGCAACTGAGGATCCTGCACCTGTCTTCCCTGGTATTGGTGCATTCACTCCCGTAAAGAAAAAAAGCCCCCGTGTGGAAACACGGCGACTTAGGTTAAGGCTCTGATTAGTAGCTAGTTTATATAAAGTTTACATATTCTCTTCCAAAAATAACGACCAGACCTGATATTTCCGAATTTGGATGATAACCATTTCATGGTATTTTTCAGGCAACCTGCGCCAATGCATCCAGTTCATCTTTCACAAATCCCATCAATCCGCTGATATGTCCCGGGGAAAAATCAAATTCCAGACCTGCTGCGGCAAATAAGTCCGGCAGTGTGCGTGTACCTCCCAGGCTTAATGCAGCGAGGTAATTTTTCACCGCTTCGGATGGATCCTTTTTATATTGTTGCCAAAGACCGATTGCCCCGAGTTGCGCAATACCGTATTCGATATAGTAAAACGGTACCTCAAACAGGTGGAGTTGCCGTTGCCAGGAGTAATTGCGGTAGTGGTCCAGCCCGCTGAAGTCGAGTACCGGGGAGGTGAACTCGGTGAGGATGTCCACCCATACGGACGCACGTTCTTCTTCGGTATGCCGGGGGTGTTCATAAATCCAGTGCTGGAACTTATCGATCGTGGCGATCCAGGGAAAAATAGTGATCACGCGCTCGAGCTGTTGTTCTTTTGCACGCGTCAGTTCTTCCTTGTTGTCAAAAAATACGTTCCAGTGGTTCATGCTGAAGAGTTCCATGCTCATGCTGGCCACTTCGGCTATTTCTGTCGGGTATTCCTTGAAGCCGTTGAGTTCGAGTCCGTGTGAGAGGAATGAATGGATGGCATGACCACCTTCATGTACCATGGTGGTTACATCATCGAGCTGGCCGGCTGCATTCATAAAGATAAACGGGGCACCGCTTTCTGCCAGCGGGCAGTTGTATCCCCCGGGGGCTTTACCCTTGCGGCTTTCGAGGTCAAGGTGTCCCATTTGTTTCATGGTCCGGAGGCAATCGCCAAAGAACGGACGCAGCCCGTCAAAACATTCGATCGTTTTTTCAACCAGTTCCTCACCCGTGCTGAATGGTCGCAGTGGTTTCACTCCGGCCGGTTCTGCCTCCACATCCCATGGCCGGAGGGTATCAAGACCCAGTTTCTTTTTTTTCGTTTCATAGATCTGGTTGACCAGTGGCATGACATGCAGTTTTACTGCCTCATGGAACTGGTAACAGGCGTCCTTGTCATAATCAAAGCGACCGAGTTCAGCGAACCGGAAATCGCGGTAGTTGGTAAAACCTGCATTCAACGCTACCTGATGACGTTTGGCAAGAAGCGTGGAATAGAGTGTATTCAACGCGCCTTTGTCAGCAAGGCGGCGGTCGTTTATTTTACGGTATACTTCTTCACGAAGCGTCCGGTCGGGATCTTCGAGGAATTTCGCGGCCTGTTGCAGGGTGTATTCCTGTCCATTGACTTCAACGGTCATTTTACCGGCAATCATACCAAACTGCTGGGCTTCCACATTCAGTTCGGCCTGCAACGGGATATTGGCTTCCCTGAACAGGTCGATGTTCTTGCGGACATTCCGGAGGTAGGTAAAATATTTTGCCTGGTCCAGCTCGTTGGTGAAGGGGCTGTCGACCAGTTTCCTGTTCAACAGGTCTGAGTACGGTTGCAGCTTCGGCTGGATCTCCATCATGAAGAAATTGAAAGCTTCTTCCAGTGAAGTGTTTTCGGTGTCACAGGTCATTTTTATCTGGCGCCAGCACGCATCCTCGCTGACAACGGATTCCACTTCACTCACATCCAGCAGCCATTGCTGCAGGGCACCTGCAGAATCAAGGGGGCGTGCGGCCAGTTCCGTGAAAAAAGGTTCAAGTGATGACCAGTCGCGGACTTCAAAACCTTCCGGCAGGTAGGTCCTTGGTAATTTTTTGATTGCTGCGCTGTATTCCATAGTGTGCTGTTAAAACAAAAGCTACAAACTTAACGGATGAAAAGTTTGTAGCTTATTAAAGTTATTGTGAATTAACTTATTTCTTTTTTGCTGCGACTTTTTTCGCAGGGGCTTTTGTCTCTTCTTCAGCGCCCTCTTTTGCCTTTGCTTCTTTTTTAGGAGCGGCTTTTTTCTTTGGCGCCTTTTCCTCCGCCTCAGGGGTTTCCCCGACTTCTTTTTTCTTAGCGGTCTTTTTTGCTGGTGCCGGTGTTTCTTCCACTTCAGCGGTTTCCTCCTCTTCTTCTTCCGGCAATTCGCTGAGTTTGATTTCCACGTTGTTTTTCTTCAGCACTTCAAACCACTTGACCATTTTTTTCAGGTCGCTTGCATAAACGCGTTCGAAATCCATATCCGGGTAAGTAGCCTCGAAGTATTGTTTCAGTTTCGCGTTGTCTTTTGCATCGGGCAGACTGCCACCAGCTTTTTCCATCGCGTTGAATACATCCACCAGGTTCACGTTGTCGTTAACGGTATATACTTCGATGCTTTCCAGGTGTGAAAAGTTATGGATCCTGGATGAAGCGAATTTCGTGCTGTTGTCTTCGAGCGATTTTACAATGGCTCCGTCATTTTTGCTACTGACCAGTTCATACAGGCCGGGCATACCCGTTACGGCCACAAGTTTACTATACTCCATTCTGAAAAAAATTTAATAAGGAGCGCAAGATACTGAGTTCTGCCAAATAACCCCCCGCCAGCTGCCCGAAACCAGATCGAAGGTTGGAAGCCTTTTCGGCGTCCTATACGCAATAGATATTTATGAAGCAACTGAGTTTATTGGTAGTAGCAATAATAGCCATATCGTTTTCCGCTGAAAGTCAATCAATTAAGGGTAAATTACTCGATCTTGAAGAGAACCGTCCCCTTGCCGGGGCACGCCTGAAGCTGCAGCCATTAAGGGATTCAAGTAATTCCCGGGAGGTGGTAGCCGACAGCAATGGTGTATTTATTTTCCAGGGAATTCCAAAAGATACCTTTTCGGTGACTGTTTTTTCAGTCGGGTATGAAGCCTACCGCCAGTCGGTGGCTGTTACGGACTCCCTTCCCGACCAGGACCTGGGTACCCTTTTCATCCCGAAAACCAGCACCACGATCGGTGGGGTAACGGTTGTGGCAAAGACGCCGCCGACCCAGCAGAAAGGGGACACGATACAATATAATGCGAGCCAGTTCAAGGTAAATCCAGATGCCACGGTGGAAGACCTCATGAAAAAGGCACCTGGTGTGACGGTTGGACGTGACGGGACGGTTACGGCACAGGGCGAGCAGGTCAGGAAGGTAACGATTGACGGCAAGGACTTTTTCGGGGATGATGCTTCGGCTGCCTTGCGCAACCTCCCGGCAGATGTGGTGGATAAGATCCAGGTCTTTGACCGCCTGAGTGACCAGGCGCAGTTTACGGGTGTGGATGATGGTAATTCCCAGAAGGCCCTGAATATCGTAACCAAGTCGGGATTGAAAAACGGGCAGTTTGGTCGTATGTATGCGGGTTACGGTACCGATGACCGTTTCCAGGCCGGTGGTAATGTGAGTTTCTTTAAGGGCGACCGCAAGATTTCGTTTGTGGGCCTGATGAATAATATCAACCAGCAGAATTTTGGTTCTCAGGACCTGCTGGGTGTGACCAGTACCGGTGGTGGCCGTGGCGGACGTCCCGGCGGCGGTGGTGGCGGTTTCCAGATCCCCCAGCAGAACGGTATCAGCCGCACGAATGCGATCGGCGTCAACTATGCCGACAAGTGGGGTAAGAAGGTGGATATCGCCGGAAGTTATTTCGTGAATTACAGCAGCCTGGAAAATGACCGGGATGCGAATACGAGAAATTTTGTAAAACCGGATTCGGTGCTGATCCGGAATGAGTTTTCGATGACGCGCACACAGAATATCAATCATCGCGCGAATCTGCGGATCGAGTATAAGATTGATTCCAACAACACGATCATCATTTCCCCGAGTTTCAGTTACCAGAAAAACAAATCGCGCAGCAATTCCTTCCAGACCAATGCTTACGAGCTGGAGAATGGGTTCCTGAGCAGCCTGGAGAACAACCGGTACAATGTCAACGGGGGATGGAATTTCAACAACAATATTTTATACCGTCACCAGTTTGCCAAACGTGGCCGTACGATCTCGCTGAACCTGAACCAGTCGTTCAATGACCGGGACGGGTTTTCGTACCAGGAATCGTATACGGTTACAGCAAGCGCCAAGAATGATTCCCTGTCGCAGTACTCGGACAACTCAACACGGGGCCACACATTGTCGGCCAATATTATATACACCGAACCGGTGGGGGCAAAGGGTCAGTTTCAGTTTAACTACAATCCTTCCATCACAAAGAACAAAGCGGATAAGGAAACCTATCGATTTGACCGCACCGTCTGGGATTATACGATATTTGACCCTACACAATCGAACCTCTTCGACAACGATTATAATACCCAGAATACGGGTGTGACGTACCGGCTCGGTGATCGCGACCAGCAGTTTGCCGTTGGTGTCAATTACCAGTATTCAACACTTTCAAGCGACCAGGACCTTCCCTTTGTATCGAAGATCAGCCGGAACTTCTCCAACTTCCTGCCGAACCTGCAGTGGCGCACGAAAATTTCGCCGCGCAGCAGTATCCGCTTGTTCTATCGTTCTTCCGTGAATGCTCCATCGGTCAACCAGTTGCAGGACGTGATTGACATTTCGAATCCCCTGTCGGTAACCCGTGGTAACACCAATCTTAAGCAGCAGTATTCGCACACGCTGAATGCCCGTTATACATTTACCAATACGCAGAAAGGCCAGAGTCTTTTTGCCAATGTGTTCGTGCAGAAGGTGAATGATTATGTGGCACAGGGTGTATTCACCGCGTTCAGTGATTCGCTGATAACGCCTGAGTTTACGCTCGCGCGTGGTGGCCAGATTTACCAGCCAATTAACCTCGATGGTTATTACAACCTGCGTTCGATGGTTGCTTTCGGACAGCCAATCAATGCAATCAAATCGAATATCAACCTGAACGGTGAATTCCGGTATTCGAGGACACCAGGCTTTTCCAATAACCTGAATTCAATTACCAATGTGTATTACTATGGTGGTGGTGCAGGCCTGGCGAGCAATATCAGTGAGTATGTTGATTTCAATATTTCGTACAATGTTGGCTACAGCCGGTCGATCAATACCCTGCAGCCCGAAAGGGCCATCACGAGTGTGCTCCGTGTGGCAGGACTGCAGTTTAACCTGCTGAACAAAAAAGGATGGTTTGTACAGAATGACCTGACCAACCAGGTGAACACGGGTCTTTCGGAAGGGTTCAACCAGAACTTCTGGTTATGGAACCTTGCCGCAGGAAAGAAAATACTGGCCAACCGCCGCGCGGAGATCAAACTGTCGGTATTTGACCTGCTGAAGCAGAACCAGAGTATTGTGCGGACGCTGGAGAACAATGAGATCCGGGATGAGCGCAATACCGTACTGCAGCGGTATTTCATGCTGACCTTCACGTATAACCTCAAGAATTTCGGTACGGCAAAATCAGCAACGCCGAACCGTGGCGAAGGCCGCGGGGATCGTCCGGCGAACTTTCCGCAGGGAGGCGGCCGCTTTTGATCACTGCTACGAAATATTCCGTAATATCGCTTCCTGCAAAACAAGGCAAAGTGGATGACAGGATATTGGTCGAACGACTGAAGGCGGGCGATGAATCAGCATTTAAATACATGGTTACCACCTGGCAGGCCATGGTGTACAACACTTCACTGGGCATAGTCCAGAAGGAAGAGGATGCGGAGGATATTGCGCAGGAAGTTTTCGTACAGGTATTCCAGTCGGTGGGCAGTTTCAAGGGTGAGTCAAAATTCTCGACATGGCTGTACCGGATCACCATTACCAAGTCGCTCGACCATGAGCGCAAGAAGAAGCGTAAAAAACGTTTCGCATTTATCAGCAGTATTTTCGGCGAGGAGTACCAGGATGACCTGCAGGTTCCCGATTTCAACCACCCTGGTGTGGTAATGGACAAAAAGGAGGATGCGTCGATCCTGTTCAAGGCGATTGCAACCCTGCCCGAGAACCAGCGGATCGCATTTACACTCCACAAAGTGGAATCGCTGAGTTACCAGGAAGTCTGCGAGGTAATGCAGACCAGTATTTCATCGGTCGAATCGCTCATGCACAGGGCCCGGATCAATCTCCGGAAAAAGCTGGCAGAGCACTATCAAAATAAGGAATAACGAAAGGTTTCTTTTAAATAACCGTCAAATAGGTATTATGGACAAGAGAGAAAAACAGGCTGGAAGGATTGATGAGGTGATGGGTAGCCTGGATAACATTGAAAGGGCGGACCCGGGTCCCTTCTTTTTTACCCGGCTGAGTGCCAGGCTGGTAGCGCAGCCCAGGTCGCTGTGGTTTGCGGTAGGTTCTTTTTTATCAAGACCGGCCGTGGCCGTTGGTGGCATCATGGGGATCCTGTTGCTGAACCTGGCCCTGTTGCTGCATGAGCAGAAAGAGGTGCAGACGATCTCGAAGTTCCCGGCACCGGCAGCCGAGAATGAGTACATCACTGCCAGCAACAGCAGTTTTGATTACGAAAACCTTGTACAGCCATGACCAGACAATCGAACAAGGTTTTACTGCTGATCATTACTGTGCTGCTGCTTACCAATATCGGAGTGCTGGTTTATTTCCTGAAATACCGGCAGTGTGAACCGGAGATGGCAAAGCCCAAGGGTGCCGTTGACCTGCTGAAAGAGCAGGTCGGGTTTTCGGATGCGCAGCTGGAACACTACAAAAAAGTACGCGAACAGCAGCGCGAAACGATCCGGCCGATGTATGAAAAAATGAGGACTACGAAAGACAGTCTTTACCGCCTCCTTGGCGATTCAACCATCACTGATGCGCGCATTGATACGCTTGCGGGTAATATCGGTGAGAGGCAGAAAACGCTTGACCTGCTTACGTTCCATCAGTTCCGTGAACTGCGGAAAATCTGCAGGCCCGACCAGCGCATACTTTATGATTCGATGATGGCGCAGCTGTTTTACCGGAACTCAAAGACATTCAAGTCAAACAAGGATGAAAAAAAATAAAAGAAAAACCATGAATAAGATCAGTCTTTTTGTGATTGCGGTAATGCTTCTCAGCGTTTCCGCCAATGCCCAGGGTGGTATGCAGCGCAGGACCGTTGAAGAACGTGTAGCTGCGGCACACCAGAAAATCGACAGCGCTTTCAAACCGGATGCGGCCAAATTTGAAAAAATTGATGCTGCGTTTACCACATACTACAAGGCTTCCGACAAGGTTCGTGAAGAACTGATGAGTGGTGGTGGCCGTCCTGACCGTGAAGTGATGCAGGCTAAAATGCTGCCCCTTACCGAGGCACGTGACAAAGACCTGAAGGCAGCATTTGGTGAAGCGGATTTCAAGAAATTCAAAGAGGAAGTTGAGCCGGCGCTTAATCCCCGCCGTGGTGGTCCCGGTGGTCCGGGCGGCAGACCTTAGTTCAAGGGTTAATGGTAGTTATCCCTCCCGGCTTCCGAAAGGT
>SEAD01000035.1 GCA_004173355.1 Chitinophagaceae bacterium
ATTTCATTTTCCCTTCATGTTCGGCTTCTAGGTTTGTCTCCGTAATCAACATCACCCTTAAAAACAGAAAACATGAAAACTTCTTTAATGATCATCGCAGCAGCCCTTTTCACCGGAACCGTAAACGCACAAACCGAAATCAGGGCCGACCACAACTCCGGTACCACAGTGAATACCGATCTCAGCCCGAAGAACGCTAAAGTCGCCGCCAGCCACAGCAACGAGACCAGCATCCGGACCACGAAAGGTGCATCTGCAGAAGGCCAATCCGCTGTGAATGCGGAAGTGGATGCGGCAAAAACCGTCAGTGCCACCCGAGCCCGGAGCCAGAAAACTGCGACGGTGGCGGCCGAAAAAACAATTGAAGTGAAAAACCGCAGCACCAATGCAGCAGTGGAAACAGGTACAAAACTGGAAGCGAAAACAAACCGGGTAAAATCCAATACCCAGGCAAACGTAAAAGCCGGTGCAAACGCGACGGTGAAAACCACCACAACCGGCACCAATGCAGCCGTAAAGGCCGTAAAAACAAGCAGTGCGCGCGTACAGAACGCAACGCCAAAGGCAAATGTAAAAGTCATCTCGGGCTCCGCTATTTCGATCAAAAGATAATTTCTATCTTTCGTTTTGAACGCGACAGAACCCAATGAACAGACACAATCTATACCGGATAACCATCATCACAGGCCTGTTTTTGGTCCGTACCCTGCAAGGCTGGGGAAGCGCGCACAAGCCACTTCCCCGGCTTTTTATACCACCCTTACAAATGATCGCCGACACAGTGCCCCAGGCAAAACCAACAGAGCCAAAAACCGGGCAACCCGCAACGGAAGGACCAATCGAAGGAACGGTCAAACCCCTCATCAAATCCGTACCGAAAGCAAAAAACCAGGTAAAACCCAAAGCCCTTCCGGGCAAACTCCCGGTCAAAACACCAACGATCGTAAAACCAAAAATTATCATCCGCCGTATTGGACTGTAGTACGGAACATCAACGACCTGTTAAACAAGTCACGCACCCTGCATATGAAAACAGCCAGCTTTTTACTTATCACCGCACTGACCTTTACCGCAACAGCGGCATCGGCACAGTCCGTCACAGACAGCACCGGCGCGACGGACAGCACGGCCGTGCCGGCAGCGGAACCAGCCAGATCCACTTTTACCCTTGGGGCGAGTTATATGAACAATGCCAGCTACTATGGACAAAAGGCCGCGGAAAAAACTCCATACGTAGCACTGGTTGCGTCGTACCGGCACAAGTCCGGCCTTTATTTAAATGCCCTCGGGTACCGCCTGCTCAACGATTCATCCACCCTTGGTTCAGCATACGGACTTGGCGCCGGGTATGAATTCCGCCTGTCGAAGCACCTGAGCGCAGACCTCAGTTACAGCTACTCATTTTTCCCCAAACTCTCCCCTTTCCTCCAGGCTGCCAGCCCGCACAACACCAATGCGACCATCACCCACAAGGGCTGGATGAATACCAGTATCGGAGTTGATTATACCTTTGGCAAAACCAATGATGTATTCGGAACCCTTGGCTTCAGCAAGGAGATCACTCTATTCAACCCAAGTGAGAAAGATGTCGTCTCCCTCAGTCCATCGGTTGAAGTCATCGCCGGTACCCAGCGGTTTTACGAATACTACGTGGAAGAAAAACGAACCCGCGACAGCCTGCTCGGCCTGCCCATACCCCCGATCTTTGGCGGAGGAAATGGTGGTGGCAGCAGCACAACCACCACCACGAAAGAAAAAACAAGCATCGACCTCCTGTCGTACAACCTCAAACTGCCATTGTCGTACAGCCGTGCACATTATACCCTGGAACTGGCTTACCAGGTGTCCCTGCTCGGTGACAAGGCGCAGACCGGCGCAGGTAATGTCAACTCATTCTTTGGCGCAAGCTTTTATTACCAGTTCTGATATATGCGGACACTTATCATCGAAGACCAGCGCTCCATGGCACTTGAAATGGAAGAATTCCTCACCCGGTCGGGTTACCTGTGTGAACTGGCGTTCACCGGGAAACAGGCAGAAAAACTGATGGAAGGGAATGCCTATGATTTTATCCTGCTGGATCTTGGATTGCCCGACAAGGACGGACTCGAAGTGCTGGAACAGGCCAAAAAGGTTTGTCCCGCTGCTTCCTATATCATCCTCACCGCGAGGGGAAAACTGGAAGACCGGATCCGGGGGCTCGATCTCGGCGCCGATGATTACCTGCCCAAACCTTTTTCATTACTCGAACTGCAGTCGCGCATGCAGGCTATCAGCCGGCGGAAATCGGGACTCAGGGAAAATATCGTCAGCATCGGCGATTTCACTGTCAACCTCAACCTGCGGACTGTTTCCTTTAATGAGGGGGAAATTGACCTTTCGAAAAAAGAATTTGACCTGCTGAGCTATATGCTGCTGCACCGCAACCGGCCAATGACCAGGATGCAGCTGGGCGAACATATATGGGGAAGCTTCAGCGACGACAACTACGATTCCAACTACATCGATGTACATATCAAGAATATCCGGAAAAAAATGACGGTATTTGCAGCATGCGACTGGCTGCAGACAATCCGCGGCGTTGGTTATAAAATAAAATCCTGAGGAGTTGAAACTTCTTTCCAAACTCACGCTTTTCACCACCGTGTCCAAACTGGCGATCCTGCTGGTTTTCGTGGCTGCAATCCCCTACCTGGTAGACCGCGTTGCATTCAACAACACTAACTACCAGTTGCGGCAACAGGAAGAAAAAGTATTTTCCAATATCCGTGACAATGGCATTGATTACTATCTCGAAGGCGACAGCACCTATGCCAGCTATACCATGCTCAAGGAAGAATATATTTCCATTGCATCTGCTGAACTTGATCATTTACCCGATACCATGATGACCTCACAGCGGATCATCGAAAACGATACACTCAACTACCGCATACTCAGCCGCACCTTCCAGTTCGAAGGCAAAAACTACAACCTCGAGATTGCCCGGACCATCAGCTCCATCGGGCAGTACAACCGGCCACTGCAACGGATTGCCCTGTATGTGCTCGCGGGGCTGGTTCTGCTTACCCTTGTAGCCGACCTGCTTTATACCAGGATCCTGCTCAAACCCCTCTCGGCGATCATCCGCATCCGGATCCGCGACAACCGTTTTCCTTTTAAAAAACTGCGGGAGCCGGTCAGGACCAGCACTTCCGATTTCCGGTATCTCGACGACTCCCTCATCAACCTGATGCAACAGGTCAATGATGATTTTGAACGCGAACGTGAATTCACCTCCAATGCGTCTCACGAACTGATGACACCGATTGGCATCCTGCAGAGTAAGATGGAGAACCTGTTATTGCTCCATGAAGGGGATGAGGCACTGCAGGAAAAACTTATCGGGCAGATGAAGACACTGAACCGGCTGAAAAAAATTGTGAACTCGCTCATGCTGATCTCACGGATAGACAATGAGCAGTACCGGCGGGATGATACCGTTTTGCCCGGACGATTATTGCAGGAAGTGGCGGGCGAACTCGAACACCGCCTTGAACAACAGGACATACAACTCGCAATCCATTTGTCCTCCGGGAAACGAATCAGCGGGATGAACCAGGACCTGCTCTTCCAGCTGTTCCACAACCTGCTGAATAATGCGATCCGGTACAACACCCCGGGCGGCAGGATCAGCATCACCGACAGCCAGACCAGCAACGGATACCAGCTCAGCATCGGCGATACCGGCATTGGCATAGCTGCTGCCGACCTGCCGCTGATTTTCAACCGCTTTAAAAAAACCAGCAATGGTTCAGAGGAAGGCAATGGCCTGGGTCTCTCCATCGTGAAAAGTATAGCCGATTACCTCAACCTCCGGATCGAAGTGGAATCCACTCCCGGCAAAGGCAGCCAGTTCCATGTCCTTTTCCCGGATGTTTAACAGGCGATCCGGGTACCCGGTACAAAAAGGCATACGGTTTGATTTATACAATTCATGAAAAAGAAATCCACCCATAAAGCAGGCTTTGCATTGCTCGTCCTCTCCCTTTCTGTTACGATCCTCTCCTGCGGTCCGCATAAAAATGTCACCGGTGTTGGCGGCGAGACCGACCTGAGCACCCGCGCACCCTATATCGTCACCGGCACGGTGGGCGAAGTGACAAACGGCAAGGATGGTTATATGGCCGACCTCAAATCGGATGACGGCATCATGTATTCGATGACCGTAAGTGTGATCCGGATGCAGGAAAAATATGTACGCTTCAATACCGGTGATAAACTCACGGTATCCGGTGATACGGTTCACCTGGGCGAACGGATTAATGTACTTGCCCGCACCATTACAAAAATCAACTGATTATTTTTTCCCCTGTAATACTTCCCCGCAGTTGGAGCAGAAGTTGGCATTGGCCGGGTAAACAGATGCCTGGCAGGCGGGGCATTTCTTTTTTGCCTCATCCGTTGCCCTGGCCATTTCCACCGAAACAATTCCCGTTGGCACTGCGATAATTCCGTAACCGATGATCATGAGAATGCTTGCGAGAAACTGTCCCACCGGTGTAATGGGCGAAATATCCCCATATCCCACGGTGGTCACGGTCACTACTGCCCAGTAAATGGACACGGGTATACTCGTGAACCCGCCCGGTTCGCCTTCAACGAGGTACATTAGTGTACCGATGATGGTGACCAAGGTCACTACACTGAGCACAAACACCGTGATCTTATGGACGCTGCCGCGAAGCGCATTCCGGAGAATGGTGCCCTCCAGCAGGAAACGGCTGAGTTTGAGGATTCGGAATACTCGTAACAGGCGGAAGGCACGGATTACGATCAGGTATTGTGTTCCCGGAAGAAGGAGACTGAGGTAAGTGGGTACGACAGCAATGAGGTCGATCAGCCCGTAAAAACTGAAAATGTACCGCAGCGGTTTGCGGCTGCTGTACACCCTTACGAGGTATTCGATCGTAAAGAGGATAGTGAAAGCCCACTCCATTGCACGAAGCAGCGGGCCATGTGCCAGCCGGATGGCCGCTACGCTCTCAAGCACGACCACGAGTATGCTGGCCATGATCAGCCAGAGCAGTACCAGATCAAAAATCCGTCCCGCCCTGGTGTCAGACAGATAGATCACCCGGTGCAGTTTTTCCCGGAAAGGACTGACCGTGGTGGATTCTTCGGAGTTCGGTATTTGTTCCGTGGATGACAACACGTTACGGATTACAAACTTTGTGCTGGATTTGCGACGCTGTCAGGTGTAAATTGCTTAGTATTACAACGGAGTGCCGCCGCAGGCTGAGTGCCCGGCCCGTTTATTGAGCTTATTTACGCAAACTAAAATCAGCGTTATGAAAATCTTTGGCAGCTGGCTCGTTACTGAAAAAGGAATCGACTGGAATGACGCAGGTGGAAAAAATAAATTCAGCATACCTGTGCAGGAACTTACTGCTATCGAGCAGGAGGAAGGGGATGATCCGATGTACAAGTGGCTTGTATTGGCCATCGACGAGGACTGGATCGATCCGGAAGACCTGTACGATCTCAACTATGCATTTGTGTATGCCTGTGGCAAACTGGATATTGATTTCAACTATGAGACTCTCGAAACCACACTGGACTACCAGTTTGATTCGATGAACATAGATGACAACGATTATTCCTGAGATCCGGCTGGTACCCGGTTACCCGCGATACCGACATAGGCAGCCAGTTCCGGCAACTCCTTTGCCGTGGACCAGTCACCGATGGTTTCCGTCCATACCGGTGTATCGGGTACGATGGGTTTATCCTGCAGCTCCTGCAGCGAATACGGGCCTGAATGATTCAGTCCGTCGTGAAGAAAATATGCGTTCATGGGTTGGAGGGTTTATTCAGGTGCAAAGTACACCTGCTGTCTTGCCGCGTCAAGCATTCGCCCGTAAGTATTTGTTGGAAAAGTAAATTAACGAAGGGGAAAACTGAAGGCATCCGGGATTCCCGCTGCCTGATTCACTATCCTTCCAGGATCAGTTCGCCTTTCACCAGCCACGATACACCAAAGGCCTCCAGTGCCACCACTTCCATCCAGAAAGTAATATCATATGTCTGGAAAAAATCATCACTGACCAGCCCCACAAAATTCGTAAGGATTATTGCAAGCGCCAGCACCATCACGCCTGCACAGGTGCGGAATATGCGATTCCGCATTCTCTTCCTTGCTGTGCGTGCAAAGGCGGGTTTATCTGACCGGGTAAATATGAATGCCGAAATAAAAGCCAGTGAACCGAGGAACACACCCGAGCTGATATAGTGGAAGAGCACACGGCCCGGGCTTACGCGCAATACCATCACCGATTCGGGGAAAACGGGGTCGTTGCAATTATCGGTGAGGTTGCTGGTGGGGAACAATACCAGCAGCAATGCCGAAATACCGGCGAGCGAGGAGAAAATAAAATCAACCGGCTCCTTCCCTTTATACACCAGCAGGAATATCGCCAGCAGGCTTACAATCACCGTAAACACCGGATTCGCCCTTGTATAATAATAGTGGCTGATTGAATCGAGCGGACTGCTGTATCCCGAATCAATGTACAGGAAAACGTATAACAGCAGGGGAAGGCACACTCCGAGGATGCCGATCAGTTTACGCAGGGTATACTGACTGGTCAGCCAGATCTCATTCTGCTTATCAAAATCGAGATTCAGCGTCTTTTCAAGATCGGAAGGCGGTTGATTTTCCATGCTGCCGGTTGACAGGGCTCACAGCAGTTCTGGTCCGGCTGGTTACACCCAACCTGGTTGCTGTTTATTTGGAGACGGTTATGGTTTGTTTTTTGGGAGCCTTGCGGGGTTTGCCATAACTGTTGAGCATTGGCGTCAGTTTCGGCGCACTGAGAGTAAGTCTCTCTTTTACCTGTTCATCGAGATAAGAACTTTCCGGGAAGCTGGTCACACTGTTTACTGAAATCGAACCATCGAGGTTAATCACGTAATCAATAAGGATGGAGTAATCCCCGGACTTGATTTTTTTGTTCGGCATCACTTCTTCACGGATGGTTTTGGTCAGGCCATCGACGTATTCTTTCCAGACGCTGTTATTATCTTTTACCCCTGCCGGTGCAACGGCAGTAGTTGAATCCCCCAGCCGCGTAACCACGGTACCATCCGGCATCACGCCGGTCACCGGCACCACTTCCTGCGGGGTATTCTCCGCTCCTTCCACCGTGATCGATCCATCGGCTTTCACAATGAGTTTACCCGGTTCCGGTTTTGACGCTTCCTGCACTACCGGTTTACGTGCGCTGGTATCTATTTTGGTGCTCAGGTCATCGCTCTTGCGGATCACGGCACCTGTATCAAGCCGCAGTTTGCCGCCATAGAGCGCATCTTTCAGGGACTGGGCATTGACTGAAAGACCGGAAACCACCATCACAAAAACCAGGAGTTTTTTCATATTCAAATAATTAGGTCTGGAAAGGAGTATATATACCGCAAGTTATGAACCAAAGTTGTTAGTAATCTCACAAAAAGCCGGGGTCAGTGACCCCGGCGAATGCTGTTTTTACAGGCAGGTATCAAGACCCTGAAGCATTATTTCACCCTTGTGAATTTGATTTCCATGGTCTTGAACTGCTCACCGGTCGCGGGATCAGGGCCCCACATTTCCATTAACTCCGTGTTATCATCCACCAGCTGGTAGTGTTGTTTCATTTCGCAATTGGACCCATTGACCGGATTGGTATACGAGCCCGCCAGTTTATAGGTCTTTGTGGCGGCATCATAATCGCCTTCCATGGTATAACTGCCGGTACCCATATTATCCATCATGGTGGCCACATACTTCTTTTTGTAATTGTCATACCCCATTATGGATCTTCCGGCAAATGCCATCCCTGCCATATCGCCCGAATAATTGGATTCCTGGAAACGTCCGCCGAGGATCATACGGTTTTCCATTTTCACATCGCTGACCATGGGTGGTGCGCCCTTCGCCATCCATGAAGTGGACTTCCCGACCCATTTACCATCGGATTTTGCAAGACCCTCATGTTCCTTGCCGACGGCGGCATTTTCCATCCATTTTTTTGTCATCGTGGCGGAGTCAACCGCTACCCATTCCTTTTTGGCTGTGCCGGCCGGCACTTCCGCCACCCCGCTGTCGGCGGTTGATTTTGATTCTGTTTTTACGGCTGTTTCGTTGTTACATGAAACCATAACAGTCAGGACCGTCATGGCCATCAGGCTAAGCTTTTTCATATAGTTAAGTTTTACTGAATATATGGATTTTTTCCCTTTTTCCCGCGGGGATTTGTGTTTGAACTTACTTAGATTCGCTCACCAACTTAACAATATGAGATACCTGCTTTTACTGCTCCTGCTTAGCAGCAGCATTGCTGCTTTTTCCCAGAAAACAACTACTGATAAACGATTTGCCGGCATCGACACCACATTCGCCAGGGTGCTGCGCGACTGGAAAGGCGCCGGTTTCGCCGTGGCGGTAGTGGAGAAAAACAAACTCGTGTATGCCCGGGGATTCGGGTACAAGGACTATGAAAATAAGATCCCGGTCACTCCCAACACCCTTTTTGCGATCGGGTCATGTACCAAAGCTTTCACTTCGGCACTGCTTGGACTGCTGCAGAAGGACGAGCTGGTTGACTTCGACAAACCGGTAAAGACCTACCTGCCCAACCTGGAGTTTTACAACAACGAAATGAACAATCATATCACGTTACGGGATATGATGAGTCACCGGACTGGTCTGGCGAGACACGACTATTCCTGGTATTATTTCAAATCCGCATCACGCGATACCCTGTTGCACCGCGTGAAATACATGGAGCCGTCCGAGCCACTGCGCAAAAAATGGCAATACAACAATTTCATGTACCTGTTGCAGGGTATGGTCACTGAAAAGATCACCGGCAAATCTTGGGAACAGAATATCCAGGACAAACTGCTTACGCCGCTGGGCATGACCAGCACCGCGGTTGACCTCAAGGGCTGGATGAAGGGAACAGATATCGCTAAAGGTTACGGTGTACTGAACGACAGTATCCCTGAACTGACCGATTATTATGACATCAGTGGGATGGCGCCCGCGGGCAGTATCAACAGCAGTGTGAATGATATGTCGAAATGGCTCATTGCCTGGATCAATTCGGGCAAACTGGATGGCAGGGAAATATTGCCCGCTCCCTATGTGAATGAAGCAATCAGCTCGCAGATGGTTATCGGCGGTTCGCTGCCCGGCAGGAAGAACCCGGATATGTACTTCGGCAATTACGGACTGGGCTGGATGCTTTCCTCCTACCGTGGCCACTACCTCGTGGAACACGGGGGCAATATCGATGGATTCAGTGCCAGCACTGCTTTTTTCCCATCAGACAGTGTGGGTATTGTAGTGCTGGTCAACCAGAATGGTTCAGCCATCCCCGGTATTGTCCGGAGCCTGCTGGCAGACCGCATGCTGAAGCTTCCCTACAAGGACTGGGAATCCGAGCGGTACGGTGCATATGCAGAGGGACAGAAAAAAGCAAAGGAAGCATCGGCTGGTGCGGTCAGCTCGCGCAAGCCCGGGACAAAACCCTCCCATGAACTGAAAGATTATACGGGTATTTATACCAGCCCGGGTGGTGAAAGTTTTGAAATCGAAATCCGCAACGACTCGCTGTTCAGCCTCCTGCCACAGTCATCGTTTTACCTTAAACATTTCCATTATGATATTTTCCTTCACTGGGACAAAAACGATATCAAAAAAAATGACAGCACCGATGAGCAGTCGCTCAAAATAACGTTCCTCACCGGTGAAGCGGGTAATATTTCGGGCGCCACCCTTCCGCTGGAGCAACCCGGACCAATAAAATTTACCCGCGTGGATAAAGCCCGGCCAATGTCACGCGATAGCCTGGCCCGGTATGTCGGTAATTACGACTTGCAGGGTGTTAACATCAAATGTTATATCAAAAAAGACAATACCCTTTTTGTATTCATTCCCGGCCAGCCGGAGTACGAACTGATCCCCGCAGAGCGGCACAAATTCAACCTGAAAGTGCTGGCGGGATATTCGGTGAAGTTTGCAGTTGATGGCCAGGGAGTGGTTACCGAACTGGCCTTTCTCCAGCCAAACGGCACATTCACAGCAAGAAGGAAACCGGATGATGCCAAGTAGGAAAAACTGAATTCATGCTGATGCCCCGGAACACACTAAGTGCCGGGGCATTGTTTTTGCCTGAACAGGCATATTCCGGGATATCCGGGATAACCCGGAAAGTGCAGAACGGGCGGCAGTTTGCGCGCAGCGCAGTTGCATCCTCCTTTTTTCCCCGGATTCAAGGGGGGAAATATCCTAACTTCCGGGCTACAGCCGGCAGGGTTTCGGGGCGGGATATCATTTTTCCGCTGCGGCATTTTCCTGGTTGATTTTTACTGACCCATTACAATTCTTACAGTGAGAAAAGCATCATCCACCCCATTACAGAAAACGCCCACCGGCATTTCGGGCCTCGATGAAGTGACCCTTGGCGGATTGCCAACCGGCCGGCCCACCCTGATCTGCGGATATGCAGGCTGTGGTAAAACATTATTCGGACTTGAATTCCTGGTACGTGGCGCAGAGGAATTCAACGAGCCAGGCGTAATGATCGCTTTTGAAGAGAAACCCGAGGAACTGGCTACCAATGTGGCTTCGCTGGGATTTGACCTGGTGAAACTGCAGAAACAGAAAAAAATCCGCATCGATTACATCCATATCGACCGGACTGAAATCGAAGAGACCGGCGAATACGACCTGGAAGGCTTGTTTATCCGTCTCAACCATGCGATAGACAGTATCGGCGCAAAACGGGTCGTACTCGATACAATCGAAAACCTGTTTGCGGGCCTGGATAATGTGGGCATTTTGCGCGCGGAATTGCGGAGGTTATTTGCCTTCCTGAAAAGCAAGGGCGTGACAGCTGTGATCACCGGTGAACGTGGTGAAAAAACACTCACCCGTCAGGGGCTGGAAGAATATGTGTCGGATTGTGTGATCCTGCTGGATAACCGGGTGATCAACCAGATTACCACGAGGAGACTGAGGATAGTGAAATACCGCGGTACTACCCATGGTACCAATGAATACCCCTTCCTGATTGATGAAGATGGAATCTCAGTCCTGCCGGTTACCTCATTGGTACTGGATAAACAGGTCTCCTCCAAAACCGTCAGCTCCGGCATTCCTAATCTTGACCAGATGCTGAGCATGCGCGGATTCTATCAGGGAAGCAGTATACTGGTATCGGGTACGGCCGGTACGGGCAAGACCAGCGTGGCGGCAAATTTCATAAACGCGGCCTGCGAACGGGGTGAAAAATCCCTGTATTTCGCCTTTGAAGAATCCCCCCACCAGATCTGCCGCAATATGCTGTCGATCGGGATGAACCTCCAGAAACATGTGGACAGCGGGCTATTGAAATTTTTTGCCTCCCGTCCTACCCTTCACGGGCTTGAAATGCACCTTGTGGCGATCCACAAGGCGATCCGCGAATTCAAACCGAAAGTGGTGGTACTCGACCCGATTACAAACCTGATCACGGTGGGTTCGGTGAGCGATGTGAAGTCGATGCTGGTGCGCCTGATCGATTTCCTGCAGAGTGAAGGGATCACCGTTATGTTTACCGCGCTCAGCCTGAATAATATCGTAAATGAACAGACGGATGAAGGCGTGTCATCGCTTGTGGATGCGTGGGTCCTGATCCGTGATATCGAATTGAATGGTGAACGCAACCGAGGTTTGTATGTGATCAAGTCCCGCGGGATGAAGCATTCCAACCAGGTGCGTGAGTTTGTAATCACCGATGACGGACTTGACCTGATCGAGGTGTACGTGGGTCCGGACGGTGTGCTCACCGGCTCGGCGAGGGAAGAACATGAGATCGCGGAAGAAACAGGTGTATTGCTGCATTCCAATGCAATGAGCCGGAAAGACCGGGAAATTGAACGCAAGAAAAAGCTGCTGCAGATGCGGATCGAAAATCTGCGCACGGAGTTTGAGTCTACTGAAGAGGAGCTCAACAAGGTGTACGTGGAAGAGGAGATCAAGAAGCAGGCAGCCTCAAATACAAGGATGAAGCTCATGGCCCTGCGAAAATCGCAGACCGATGTGCAGACATCCGTGGTGAAAAAATCCAAAAAGAACTAAGATGGCTCCAAAGAAAAAATATGAGCTGCGGTTGTATGTGGCCGGGAAAACCCCGAAGTCTGTACTTGCACTGAGCAACCTGAAGCGACTATGCGAGGAACACCTTGAAGGGCAATACAGCATTGAAGTAATTGACCTGCTGGTTCATCCCCAGCTGGCGGAAGGCGACCAGATCCTGGCGATTCCGACCCTTGTAAAAAAAGTACCAGAGCCGGTAAGGAAAATTATCGGTGACCTTTCAAACGTAGAAAAAGTGTTGGTAGGGCTGGATATCCGGCCTCGCAACTGACACGAACGAACAGAATGCCAAAAAAACCAGACAGTTCCGGTGACGGCTCCGCGGGGCAAAGTGAGGTTTACGAGCTCCGGCTTTTTGTAAACGGCACTTCGCCCATTTCCATGAGGGCTATCAGCAATCTCCGCGAAGTACTGGAGTCAACTATTCCGGGACGATACAGGCTGGAAATTGTGGATGCACACCAGCAGCCGGTGCTCGTAACCAGTGAAGATGTGGCAGCGATCCCTACCCTCATCCGCAGCCGGCCGCTGCCGAGACGCAGGCTGATTGGTGACATGTCGGATAAGGTCAAAGTATTAAAAGGTTTAGGACTCGAATTTATCTAGTGGAAGAAACAAAGACTATTCACGAACTTGAGCAGGAACTCGCACAGGCGAAAAAGCAGGTGTCGGGTCTTGAACTGCAGCTGGAAGAAACCATTATCCAGCTGGAGGAAGCACGTGATACCATCCATGCCATCCACTCCGGGGAAGTGGATGCACTTGTCATCCGCTCCGAGGGCAATACGCAGTTATATACACTGAAGGGTTCTGACGAAACATACCGGATTATCATCGAACAGATGACTGAAGGGGCAATGACCCTGGACAGGGAAGGCCTGGTCGTTTATTCCAATTCACGATGCGCAACCATGATCAGCACATCGATTGAACGGGTGACGGGACAATTATTCCGGAGTTTTGTAACGCCAACAGACAAAGCCCTTTTCGACCGGCTGTTTGCCGAAGCATGGGAAACTCCCGTGAAAGCGGAAGTCAATGTTTTTGATGCTGCCGGCAAAACAATCCCTGTATTGCTTTCCCTGAATACACTGATCCTGGATGATGGCACCTACCTGAGTGTGATCATGACGGATCTTACCCTCCAGAAAGAAACCCAGCAATTATTGCAGGAAAAAAATATCCAGCTGGAAGAAGCCCAGGAAGTGGCGCGCGGGCTGAACCAGAACCTGGAAAAAACGGTGCTGGACCGTACGCGCGAACTCGAAATCAGTGTGCTCCAGAAAACCCTGGCCGAAAAAGAGCTGCGGAGCAGTCGCGAACAGCTCGCCCGGATCCTGGAAACGATGATTGAGGGAGTACAGATCGTCACACCGGATGGCAGGTTGAATTATGCCAATCCGATGGCGCAGAAACTCATGGGTATCACAGCAACGGAGGGACAGGAATACCTGGACCCCGGATACCCGAAATTTAAAATGGATGGAGATCCGCTGACCCGTGAGGAGGATCCGGTGCATCGGGTAATGGCGACCGGAAAACCCGTGTTTGATTTTGAAATCGGTGTACAACCACCAGGCAAGGATAAATTTTACCTCAGCGTGAGTGCAGCGCCACTGATGGATGAAAACGCGCAGGTCATCGGAAGCGTGGCCACTTTCATGGACGTGACCAACCGCCGCAAGGTTATCCAGCAGAAAGATGAATTTATCAGCGTAGCGAGCCATGAACTGAAAACTCCGGTGACTTCGCTGAAGGCGTCGCTCCAGCTGATGAATGAGGTGAAAGACAAGGGCAACCCCGAGTTGGTGTCGAAGCTCATTACCCAGGCCAATAAAAGCCTGACCCGTCTGAGTGTACTCATTGAAGACCTGCTGAATGTATCCAAGATACGTGGCGGACAACTGATGCTCAATAAACGTGCTGTTTCGATCTATGAGCTGGTAACTGCCTGTTGCGAAGACCTTCACCAGGAAAAACGATTTAATATCCGTGTGTCCGGACCCCAGAAACTCCATGTGGATGCTGATCCCGACAAACTGGAACAGGTACTGGTCAACTTCCTCAACAACGCCATGAAGTATGCGGCAGATTCAAAAGATATCGAGATCCGCATCACCCAGCCCGATGATCACGTGAAAGTATCGGTAATTGACCAGGGCATGGGTATCGCTCCTGATAAAGTGCCCCACCTTTTCGACCGCTACTTCCGCGTGGATAACAGCGGTACCCAATATTCCGGACTTGGTCTCGGATTATATATTTCTGCAGAGATCATCCGCAAACATGGCGGACAGATCGGTGTGGAAAGTACCCCCGGTGCGGGCAGTACATTCTGGTTCACCCTACCGCTCAGGCATTAAAAAATTGAAAGGCCCGGTTCGTAAATGAACCGGGCCTTTTTTTCAATGGAATATCTTCTCCACCAGTTTGCGCGTCGCCAGGATCCCTTCCTCTTCACCCAGGTGATCCCCTTCATATTCGATGCCGAGATAACCTTTAAAACCGGAGTCCCTGATGATTTTCCCAAGGCGCACATAGTCAATGGTAGCCTCATCCCCTTTTTCATTGAAGTCAAAAGTTTTTGCACTCACCCCTTTTGCATAAGGCATCAGTTCAGCAGTTCCCTTATAAATATCATATTGCTCCACGCAGGGTTTGCCCCAGGGTGCATCACCCTCACGGCGGACACAGAAATTGCCGAAGTCTGGCAGGGTACCACAATTGGATTTACCAATGGCTTTCATCACCGCAGCCAGTTTGCCTGCATCGGATGAAAGGCCCCCATGGTTTTCCACCACCACATTTAATTCCAGGGGAGCCGCGTATTCAGCGAGGCGTGACAGGCTCTCCACTCCCATAGCGTGCCATTTCGCCGGGTCCTTGTCTGTATCACCAAACAGGTTTACGCGGGTGGAAATGCATCCCAGTTCTTTTGAGGCATCGATCCATCGCTTGTGATTATCCACTGCTTCCCCTCGTTTTGTTTTGTCTGCATCACACAAGCCACCTTCATTATCCACCATCACCTGCACATTCTTTACGCCTTCGCCATCACTGCGTTTTTTCAGTTCTTTTGCCAGTGCGGCTATTGAAGCGGTTTTGTTTGCTGCATCTACCTGGTACAACTGGTTCACATACTCAATCGCATCAAACCCCAGTTCCTTCGCCTTTTTGGCGAAATCCAGTGCCGCCAGCTTTTTGGCAAATATGGAACGGCTGAGTGACCATTGCGCAAGGGAGATCGGGAAATCTTCCTTACGGCCAATGCTTTTCAAAAAATCACTTCCCATTAATCCACCGCCTGCAAAGGCCATGAACATTCCCGCTTTTCCTGTGGTACCGATAAAATCCCTGCGATGCATATGGCTTGTTATTTAGGATGATTGCTGTATCGCGACAGCTTTCCAAATATAAGGATTCAAAAATCGTAAAGATATTATTTGCATCTACGTTGCATTTTATATATTTGCAGGAAATGGTGCTTATGCAAACAAATGAAACGGCGGATGTGATTGTTATTGGCGGGAGTTACGCCGGCTTGTCGGCTGCGCTGGGTCTTGGCCGCTCCCTGCGAAAGACGCTGGTGATTGACAATGGCCTGCCCTGCAACCGTACCGCTCCCCATTCGCATAATTTCCTGACACAGGATGGTGTGGAACCGTCAGTGATAACAGCCATCGGAAAGGCGCAGGTAGCGAAGTACCCGACGGTGTCTTTTGTTGATGACACCGCTGTGTCGATTGGAGGGAGCGATAATAATTTTCTCGTGGAAACCAGTACCGGCGGGAGTTTCAGCGCCCGGAAAATCATGCTGGCAACCGGGATCCTGGACCAGTTGCCGGCGATAAAGGGATTCAGGGAATGCTGGGGAAAGTCGGTGATCCATTGTCCCTTCTGCCATGGGTACGAATACCATAGCCGCCCTACCGGCCTTCTGATGAATGGTGATCATGCCATGGAGATGGGAAATATGATTTCAAACTGGTCGGGGGATATCACCATCTATACAAACGGTCCGTGCAGTTTTACCCCGTCCCAGCTCGAAATCCTGCAGCAGAAAAAAATCCGGGTAAATGTCAATCGCATCAGCCAGTTGGTTCACCTCGATGGGCAGTTGCAGGAGATACAGTTTGAAAATGGCGACAAGGATTCACCCGAAGTCCTGTACCACCGGCCACTGTTTGAACAGAAAGCGCCATCGCTGGCATCGCTGGGGTGCGAACTCGATACCGCAGGATATATCCGGACCGACGAGTTCCAGCGCACAACGGTACCGGGGATCTATGCTGCGGGTGACAACAGCAGCGGTTTCCGTGCGGTATCAATGGCGGTTGCCAACGGTTCCAAAACTGCCGGCATGCTCGTCCGTGAACTGCTGCAATAAAGGGTTATATTTGTCGACCCAAAAGATAGACTTTTATGAATTCAACTGTCTCCTGTCCTGTCGATAATATAAAGGTCAATGAATACCAAGTCCGCGTAACGGCCGGTCTTGTACTGGTGCTGGGTATTGCATGGGTGCTGGGCCCGACACCATGGATCCCGGTGTTTTTAATCATTGACTTTTTAATGCGGGCGATTAACTACGGGCGATTCAGTTTACTGAATATGATCAGTCGCCGGATTGTGCAGCTGTTTGACCTGGGTGAAAAACCGGTTGACCGTGCCCCGAAAAAATTCGCAGCCATGATGGGTTGTGCTTTCAGTGTGCTGATACTGCTTTTGTACCTCGCCGGTCTCCATAGCCTGGCAATGATCAGTATCGCCTTCCTCCTCGCCTTCGCTTTCCTCGAGTCCATGCTCGCATTTTGCGCAGGATGTTTTGTTTACCAGTATTTTTTTCTCCCAAAAAAACAAGGGTAAACATTTAGCACCTATCGAAGAACATCGATAGGCCTGTAGTCGTACTCTTACAACTAAATCATCATCAATACACTGTGTTGCTGAGAAAAATCATACCATCTTTGTTTCACGAAAATGAACCTTATTCCGACTAATCATAAACCATGCAAAAACGCGGACAACCGGGCTGAACGGGACTTCGCGGCCAGCAACAATTGTCTTTTTCCCTGTACATTCAATCCTTACCCTGAACGGTTGGTATGACTGTTTCAAAACTGAATTTCTCTTGGACGGTTTCAGCATACAGGGCCCCTTCGGGCCCTTCTTTTATAGCCCGCCTGCCATTGATCCTGACCACCTGACCTTGCTGCCATTTAAAACATATAGAGATTTATCTCCGTATATTTACTATTGAACACAGCCTGCATAGGTTGCACCTTGATCCTAATAACGCACACGTGACTACCGACTCAACTTCGAAAAGATTCCTGATAGCTGATGATCATCCATTGATCCGACTGGCGCTTACTACGCTGATTGAACAGACCTATCCGGAATCATCACTGGAACAACTGGAAAGTGGTGAGAATATCCCTAAATTAATTTCCGCTTCCGGTTATGATCTCCTGATCATGGATTTCCAGATGCCCGATACGGATGTGCTCTGGCTGATCAAGTACCTGTCCGAAAACCATCCGGATTTGCCTGTACTTATTTATTCCATGTGCAGTGAAAAATTATATGGGCTGCGGATCCTGCAGGCGGGTGCTAAAGGGTTTGTGTCCAAATCATCGCCGCTTTCCGAATTGAAAAAAGCGATTGTGCTCGCGCTGGAAAAAAAGGTTTATCTCAGCCAGGAGCTTGCTCAACAGATCGCGGGACAACGTTTCCAGAAATCCGAATCACCGGTAGATAAACTCTCCCCGCGCGAACTCCAGATTGCAACCCTGCTGCTCGAGGGTCATAGCCTGAGCAAAATCGCCGCAAAACTGCATATCCAGCAATCAACAGCCGGCACACATAAAGCGAAAATCTTTACCAAGCTCAAAGTAGCCAACCTGATTGAATTGAATGAAGTGTTTAAGGGAATCAACAACCCCGGCGCCTGACCTGGCCATTCATTTTTTCTGATCCCATTCTTTCAGCATCTGTTTTGATGCAAGCCCGCGCCAGCTGTGTTCCAGTATCTCCTTCAGCAAACGCTGGTCGTACCGGTGCACCCACATACAGATATACCTGTAACCCCTGAAGTGATCCGGCAGGTGGAAGATTTCCGGATGGCTGTCAAGATATTGATCCACGAGTTCAAAGTCGAGATGGATCGGGATGAACTTACCTGTTTCATGCAAACGTGTCATCAGTTTGCCGCGGACTTTCACCGAAGGCGTGCCTTCGTGCGATGTACTGTCCACGGTTCCGGGAAACCCAAGTGCCACCTGCCTCACGGGTTCAAAGTCTGCCGGATTAAATTCATACCTCATTGGATGAATGTACAGAAAAACTCAGAATGCCGCCCGTAGTGTCACACCGATCGTCCGGGGATCACCCATATGCGCGGCGCCAAACTCATAGGCATATGAAATATACCGCTGGTCGGTGAGGTTGCGCATCCAGCACATGAGTTCGAATTGCTTCAGCGAAAATCCGGCACGTGCGTTCAGCAGCTGGTAGGGCGACTGCCGGAGCTGGTTGGCAAAATCAAAATAGGTGCGGCCAATGGCTACCCACTCGCCTCGCAGTGTAAATGCAAGTCCCGAGCGTTTGTCCAGCTTCAGTGAATATTGGGCGGTCAACATCGAAGTCATGTCCGGTGTGTACACCTGCCTGTTGCCACTCAGGTCAACCGACCCGCCATCTTTCGACATGTCCAGCCTGGTATACCGGGCATGGGTATAACCCACATTATACGTCAGCGACAAACCCTTTGCCGCAAGGACTTCAACCGATGCTTCAATCCCGCGGCTTTCCAGCCTTCCGGCATTGCGGGTAATGGTCAGCGCGTCGGGAAGGACCAGTGTAGGCACCTGTACATCAGAGACGATGCTGTAAAAAATATTCAGGTCAAATTGCAGCCGCTTGTTGAGCAGGGTATGTTTTGTGCCGAGTTCAATATTATCGCTGTACTCCGGATCGTAACCAAACAACGGTGGCTGCGACGGGTCCGATGCGAGCTGGGTAAGGCCACCCGTGCGGTAACCACGGGCGTAACTGATAAATACGATGGAAGACGGACTGCTTGTCCAGGTAAGACCGAGTTTTGGCGACAGCGCGGTATAAGTCCGTGCTGCACTGGTATCAGCCTGCGTTTCAAATACCGGTTCAGGTGCGCCATCGGGCTGGTATTCGCCGAGCACCCTTGCTGATGAACGCTGGCGGTCGGCGCGGAGACCGGCAACCAGCGTGAACACAGGCGACAATTTATATTCCCCCTGCGCAAACAATGCGCCTCCCCTGTTGCGGAAGGTATTGGTGTTGATCACTGAATAATTGATATCGGGTGATCCGACCATAGCAGCGTCTTCCCCGAAATGGGTCGCCTGTTTATTGGGCGATCGCTGGCTGAACAGGAAGAGTCCGGCAGTCCAGCTGAAGGCCGCACCAGGATTCGCACCGGATGCACGTAACTCCTGGGTAAACACCTTTACCCGGTTAAAATCCCTGCCGTAATTATTGACGACGGTTACCCCGTCGATCGGACTGAAGTCGCCATCAATCGGGGATTTATAATACCTGTAATTGGACTGGTAAGCCGTCTGCGACACCAGGTTTACACCCGGCAGTGAATAACCCAGCGATAAGGACGCATTGAAGGTATTATCCACCAGTTCCGTAAAGGCATCCTGGTTGACCTTGTAAGGGTTTGCCAGTGCATCTGCCAGTGAACCCGCAAGCGGGAATGCACCATCGTTGCGCGTGGCAAGGTGTTTTACATTCAGGTCAGCCTTCCATTTTTTCCCTGACAGGTATTTCAGCCAGTAAGATCCTGCCCCGGTGTGCTGGCGGTCAAAATCCGTGTTATTGAATTCATTGGTGAAATAGCCATCCATTTTGTCATAGAGACCGGCGGCCCCTGCAAACAGATGGTCCTTTACCAATGTTGTCCGGATGCTGCCCGTATACCGATGCCGGCCATAATTGCCCAACCCTGCTTCAGCGAAGCCACTGGTTCCGTTGACCGGTTGTTTTGTGATGATATTGATCACCCCGCCCATTGCATTGCGTCCGTAGAGCGTACCCTGCGGTCCGCGTAACACTTCGATCCGCTCCACATCAAACAGCTGCGGGATGTAGGTGTCAAGGTTGAACTGTGCCACACCATCAATATAGGTGGTGACTGCCGGATCATACGAGGTTGAAGTGATACCACGGACAGATGTTACATTACGCCCGTCGCCGGGGTTGGCAGCATACAGGT
Organism: Chitinophagaceae bacterium; assembly: GCA_004173355.1. Classification (GTDB taxonomy): domain Bacteria; phylum Bacteroidota; class Bacteroidia; order Chitinophagales; family Chitinophagaceae; genus JBEVJC01. The sequence goes on from SEAD01000035.1 coordinate 20,421, forward strand.
TGGGCACCACAGCCGTAAGGTCGCGGCTGTTCCACAACCGGAGTTCGGATACACGCCGTGCATCGAGCGCGCTGAAACCAGCAGGTAACATCCGTCCGGACTCTTCTTTTTTCTGTGCAGTCACCCGCACGTCCGGCAGGGTGTCCCGGGTTTGCTGGGCATTTGAAAAAAACGCAGAGCACAGCAGCACAATCACGAACCAATTCTTCATCATGGAATAAATTTCAGCGAGGTCAGCGAGATCCGGTTTCCGGCTCCCGCAGTTACAGCTTTGCTGATTAAATAGATTGTATGTTTTTTACCGTCAGTTACCGGGACAAGCGCAGACAGCAGCTCGGCATTGTGCCAGGCCTTGCCAAAATCAGCGGCAAAGGTGATCTCATTGAACTGGAATCCACCGATCTTTTTACCATCGGGTGCATCGAGACGCAATTCAAATTCAAAAGCCGGTAAAGGTTGCTTAAGCCATTCAGCGGTAAGGCTGACCCGACTGATGCCGGAAAGGTCAATATCCTCGAGTGCAATGGAACCGCCGCCGGCCGGCACTTCCGCATACGACTTCCCTTCGCGGTCTGCAACGGTAAAGCCATTAGGTCTCGTAAAACGGCCGATGTTTACCTTGTTGTTCCGCAGCAGCAGGGTGCTGGTACCGGTCAGTGGTTTGATATTCTCTCCCCCCTTATCCGAATAGGTTGCGGTCAGGTACAACTGCCCGTTGTCCCGTGCCGGCTGGCCAAGTGTGGCATCGATCATACCGGCTGCGGGCAGGCTTGGTTTTTTATCGGTCTGTGTCAGGGACGTAATAAAACTCACGATTGCACTCACGTCCTCCACCTTCAGGGCAGAGTGCGCGGGCATAGCCGTTTCACCCCATACGCCTTTGGAACCATTGATGATTTTTCCCGCGAGGTACTGTGATACATTGGGATCGGTTTTGTATTTCATGGCCACCTGTGTGAAGGACGGACCAACGGATACATCATCCGTCTTGTGACAGCCTTTGCAATCGAGGTTCTGCACCAGGTTTTTGCCGATTGTGCTTTCGGACACCTGCTGGTGTCCCATCGTGGTGGTTTTGTCCATCCCGTCCACATAACTCGCCGACACATACAGGTCAGACAGGTCAGTTGTTTCACCATCCTTGTCTTCCACTTTTACCGTATAGTCCAGTTTCATCCCCGGGAAATAAAAACTATTATTCCCGTTTACCTTAATCCCTACCACCGGAGCTTCATTGCCGGCATACACCTGTACCGCGTCCGTACGCACAGTATTCCCTTTGCCATCGCTCACCTCTGCATAAATAGAAAAATCGCCCGTTTCATTTATGGTGTAAATGAGTTCCGGATCATCCGACTGACGGGTTTTATCACCGATATGCCAGGTATAGGTCAGCTCATCTTTTTCTGGATCAGTCACACTGGCTGTCACCGATACACGCAGCGGAAGGGCACCTGTGTTTTTGTCCACGGTTATGCTGCTGACCTTCGGCGGACGGTTACCGGAATTGAAATCGATACGGACCAATGCGGCATCATTGTTCTGGGTGAACCAGCCGGTACCGTACTCGAGGACATAGATATTTCCATCCGGACCGAGTTCCATATCCATCGGCGAATACCATTTGGTATTGGGCATAAATGGTTCCATCTTGTCAAACTTTCCGTCCTTGTCAAGAGTGACCACCTTGATCCATCCGCGGATCCACTCATAGATAAACACTTTTCCATCGTAGTAGGACGGCAGTCCGCCTTTGGGATAGAGGTCGCTGTAAAACACAGGACCCGCCATGGCTGTCCGCCCCCCTGCGCCTACCTGCGGGAAATCCGCTGACTCGCCATAGGGATACCAGATAAATGCGGGTTGGGCTGGCGGGAGTTCGCGGAGACCGGTGTTGTTGCGTGACTCATTTACCGGACGGGCCGGGTCAAATGCAGCGCCGGAAACACCGTTGCTGTAATCATATGCATGGTAAGGATAGTTGTTCCCGACAAAAAACGGCCATCCAAAATTGCCGGCCTTCTGCGCCTGGTTGATTTCATCGTAACCACGCGGACCGCGTGTACCGGTGCTGTCGGCGTTTGCATCCGGACCTACTTCGCCCCAGTACAGGAAACTGTTTTTCTGGTCGACAGTGATCCGGTATGGATTCCGGTTTCCCATCACATATATCTCCGGACGTGTTTTATCCATGCCCTTCGGGAAAAGGTTGCCATCCGGTATTTCCACTGTACCGTTTTCATTGATTTTTATCCGCAGGATTTTGCCCCGGAGGTCGTTGGTATTACCCGGGCTGCGACGCGCATCATACTGCCTGAAACCCGGACGGTCATCCAGCGGTGCAAATGAAAATGTATTGTACTTCTGGTTGGGTTCATCAAAAGGGGTGCTGTTGTCGCCCGTGGACACATACAACATCCGGTCAGGTCCGAAAGCAATGGAGCCGCCGGTATGGCAACAGATTTCACGATCGGTTTTTACTTCCAGTAAAACCTGTTCCGAAAAAAGACTGAGGGTATCATTTTCAAAACGGAAACGGGAGAGCCGGTCAACCGAGCTGTCCACCGGACTGTAGTACGCGTAGATATAATGGTTCCGCGCAAAATCAGGATCTGCCTGGATCCCAAGGAAACCCGTTTCGGTATTCACACCCTGGGTGACTGCTTTCCAGTATACATTCAGGAGACCGACCTGTTTCACCTTGCCTGTTTCCTTATCATACATCATCAGCTCACCCCGCCGTTGTGCCACAAGCACATCGAGGTTGGGCAGGATGGCCATTTCCGTAGGTTCGGCAAATACCCCCTGCGCCAGTGTGGTCTTGTTGAAACGATCTTCGTCCGGCACACGTGCGGTATGTGCTTTTGAATAATCATTCTTTTTATTGTCACCCATTGCATACCGGATCCCTGCGAGCAGGTGCTGCAGGAATGGTTCTTCGGTGTAGGACGCTTCGGTATGGCCCAGACCCGTATACCAGGCCCTGCCACCATCATAATCATGGTACCAGGCGATCGGATGTTTTTTTCCGTTTGTGCCACCTTCGTAACTGGTTTCATCCAGCTCGATCAGCACATGCATATCGGGATTGAGCTTTTTGTAATTGTACCATTCATCCACCCGCTTCCAGTCGCGCGGCAGGTGTTTCGTGGAGTTGTCCGCCGGATCCACCACACGCAGCATGGCTGTAGGTGTACCTGCCGGATGGCCATTAAAATATCCACCAACGAGCCGCCCGTACCAACCCCAGTCAAATTCGGTATCCGCTGCTGCATGTATCCCAACATATCCCCCACCCGACTGGATATACCTTTCAAAATCCGCCTCCTGGTAGTTGTTGAGCACATCACCGGTGGTCTGCAGGAAAACAACCGCTGCATAATTTTTAAGTGAGTCTTCGGAGAAATAGGCGGCATCAGAAGTGGTATCCACAACAAACCCATTTTCAGCACCGAGCTTCTGTATGGCAGCCTGGCCATTGGGAATGGAACTGTGATGCCAGCCACTGGTTTTGGAGAACACGAGCACACGTGGTGCACCTTTCCGTCCAGAGCAGGATGTGAGTACAAGTAAAAGGGCCGGGATTACGAGGAATGGCAGGTACTTTTTCATCAATGGAAGCGCTTGGTTATATTATTTAAACCGGTAATAAATCCCGGTAAAAATAAGCCGCTTCGGCCAACTTTCACGTCAATTCCGTCGAAATGACACAGAGACCGGCACCTGCCGGGGAATTCCCTGCTAATCAATTCCTTTGCCATAGTCCCGGAAATGCGATACCCTGATGGGGTGACCCGTCACACGATCTTTTCGTTAAGTGCTTTGCTTACAGCTTCGGTCTGGGAATGTACCCGGAGTTTTTCGTAGATCCGTTTGATGTGCGTCCGCACTGTTTCGGTACTGATATGCAGGGCGGCAGCAATCATCTTGAAGCTGTTACCCTGCGAAAGCGATTGCAGGATTTCCTTTTCCCTCCGGGTAAGATCATAATCATTATCCGCAACCGGACGTTCAAACATATTCCCGATCACCATACGGGCGATGGACGGACTCATCGGTGCGCCGCCTGCCAATACTTCCTGGATCGAAGAAACCAGTTTTTCAGAGATGTATTTTTTAAGCAGGTAGCCGTTGGCACCGGCTTTCAGCGCATCAAATACATGGGTGTTATCATCAAACACCGTGATCATGATCACCTGCACCCTGTCATCTTTCAACCGGATCCGAGTGATGGCTTCGATCCCGTTGCGCCCGGGCATATCGATGTCCATCAGGATCACATCGGGCGACAGCATTTCCACTTGTGTCTCCACTTCCAGGCAATTGGAATAAGCCCCAAGTACCTGGTACTCTTCGGCGAGTGCCAGTAGTCCGGTAAGACTTTCCCTCAACCGGTCATTGTCTTCGTATATCAGGATGCCTGTTGCCATAACTGCTGTAACTTAACCTGCTTTCCGGGGCTGACCTATACCACGATCAGGTTACCGGGAAACCAAGTGTGATAATAGTGCCCATACCCGGTTCGCTGTTTATGTCGAGTGTACCACCCAGTGAGGCGGCGCGGTCATTCATATTACGCAGGCCGTTACCTGTTGATCTGCCTTTGGCAAATCCCTTCCCGTTATCACTCACCTGCAGCCTTACATGTCCGTCTTCCCGTTCCAGTTCAAGTTTCACCGCAGTAGCACCGCTGTATTTCGCGGCATTGTTGATGATTTCCTTGGTGATGAGGTAGAGGTCTTTCCGCTGCTGCGGGTCGAGCCGGACCGAATCAAAATTCCCTTTCTCCGAGTAACTGTAACTGATCTCCTGCGGTTCGAGGGTTTCGGCAGCAAATTCATTGATGCGGTAAAACACGCTGCCGATACGGTCATTCCGGGGATTGATCGCCCACACGATATCCACCATATGGTCCATCATCTCCCGGGTATGCTCGTTCAGTTTCCTCAGCCCTTCGGCAAAAACCGGGTCCGGTGCTGCCTGCCGGGCAAGCATCTTACCCTGGATATTCATACTCGTAAGCGTGGACCCGATATCATCATGGAGATCGCGGGCGATGGCATTCCGCATCTTTTCCATTTCAATGAGTCGCCGGGCCCGCTGGATATTCCGGTTACGGTTGATCACGAGGAAAGCAATCACGGCGATGAGCGAGGCACCCGTAATCAGCGCCAGCTGCAGGCCATCCTGCTTTTGCAGCCGGAGCAGGGCCAGTTCCTGTTCCTGTTTGAGCAGGATAATTTCCTGTTCCTTTTTATCTGCCTCATATTTCCCGGTCAGCTCGGATGCCTCTGCCCGGTTACCCTGGAGATTGAGGCTGTCGCGGACCACAATGGCCTGCTTCAGGTAATCGTGTGCAAGTTTCCAGTTGCCGGCGCTGCCATGCATGCCCGCCAGTTCATTCAGTACCTCTTCCTGGTAGTTGAGCAGTCCAAGACTGTCGTTAAGACGGTTGGATTCAAGCAAAAATGCTTCCGCCTTTTTTAAGTCACGCTGGATCCTCCAGCTGCGGCCGATGTTGAGCAACTCATAGGCAACGTCTGCCTGGTTATTTATTTTCCTGAAAATCGCAAGGGCTTTTTCATAATGCTGCAGTGCGCGCGGCTCGTCATTATATGCCGAATAAGCCTGCCCCAGGTGTTCATTCACCATTCCTACCTGGTAATCGTTTTCAGGAAGTGAAATAGCCGTCCTCAGTGCCGGGGCAAGATAAGCGAGACTGCTGTCGGGCATTTTCTGGTTGTTGAACAGGATCGCGAGACTGATCGCCGTGTTCACGTACCTGCGTAAATCTTTCTGCTGGGCAAACCCGTGCAGGGCCTGTCGCATATAACCCACGGCCCTCGGGAAGTCGCCGGACTCCCGGTAGATGATGCCGAGCTGGCGGTTGATATCCGTCAGCAGCGTGGTGGCTTTTTCCGTGATACCAATTTTTTCGGCCTCCAGCAAAACCCTGATGGCCGCGGGAAAATTACTCTGCCGCGTATACACTTCGGCAAGGTTCATTGCCACGCGGGCAATATTATATCCGGATTTCTCTGAAGAATAGATCTGGTGTGCTTTTGAAAGGAGGAAGATGGCCGAGTCGTACCGGCCACGATGAAGGCTGATCCAACCAAGGGCATTGAAGGCGTTGGCTTCACATTCCCTGTTGCCGGCACTGATTGCGTAGGCCATCGACTGACGTGCCATCAGCACTGCCGAATCGGGTTTTTTCATAGCCATCCAGAATGCTGCGCTTGCGCGGGCCTGGTTCAATTCGCCATGTACCCTGGCTCTTGCCGTATCGGTTTCCGTTAATGATGCATACACAAAAGAGAGACTATCCAGCGCCGATTGCTGGGCAGCAACGCGGGGTCGCGACAACAAAACAACCAGCAGCAAAAAAAGGATTCTCTGCATCAGTGGTAACAGCGGGGGTTTTGGCCGGTATTACCAATTTAAGCAATCAGTGCACACGCTGCGTTATTGGGGGAAAATATCGCGTACGATCCGGCAGCTTGCCTCTTCGCAGAAATCCAGGCCGGAGTAGTCGGGGTTATACCCACCGATGTACGGCACCGCTACCAACCTGATCCGCGGGTTGTGGAATCCATCCGTGCCAATCACTTTGAATGAATCGGTTATCGCCATACCCGGCACCCGGAGGAAAAACGCTTCCGACGCATCCCGCACTTTTTCCGGGTCCCTGGCCAAAGCTTCCTTCCCCTTTCCGGGATCACGGAAGCGGAGTTCGGCCTGGCTGAGTGTGCCATCTTCCACAAGGGACTGAAAGGGAAAATCCTTCATATCGAGTGGTGGCTGGCCGGTGCCGTTGACAAAGGTTTTGAAGATCGCCTGCTTCCCCTCGCCGTAATGGTAGATGATACCGCCTCCCTCTGCGGGCTCTATCTTACTGTCGGTATCCACATCTTTCAGTTCGAGTACACCGGCTTCATGCAGTGCCATCAATTCTTTTACGGAATCCTGTGGCACAAAAGCAATGACCACTGATATGAGTGGCATCAGTGTTTTTTTCAGGCGCTGCATGTCTTCCGCGGAAAAGTGTTTGGCGGGATAGTTCATCGCAAAACTCAGTGTGGCAAGCAATTCTTTCCAGTGTACGGATTCATGCTTGCGGATTGATCGTTCTGCCTCCACATACTCTTCCCGGAACAATACAAACGCGTCTTTTGCCACACGTGCAGGCATGATCATTTTTACAAACCCTTCGATCGTTTCGTTTTTTATTTTTTCATAAAAAACCGGGTCCCGCTTTTTCAATGCCTCCTTGAAATCTTTTTCAAAAATATAATCGAGTGAAAGGTAGCCGTCATTGTCCAGCATATGTTCCAGTACTTCTTTTTCGGTGAGCAGTTTTTCACCGGCAAGATGTGTATCCTCGAGATGGAACCGCACGGCAGGAAGCAGTCCATTGATGGAGTGCATCACCATCCGGAAATCACTGTTGCCCTCGTCCCGAGTGTATTCCAGCCCACCCTGTTTTTCATGGAACGAACCATTGAATCGCGCGAGGGTACGCACCGCATCAATAGCGGTGAGTGATGCACCCTTGATGGCAACGGGGTGGTTGAATTTTTTTTCCAGTTTCGCAGGCGGGTATGGGGAGTCGAAATAACCTGGTATACGGCCTTCCTGGCGGCAGGGCCAGTGGTGACCGGTACAGATTATAACATGGTCGAAGGTATACAGCCCATCACCTGCTTTTACTTCAACGGTATTGTGTTCACGGTTGTCCCGGATATCCTGCACAGTGGTGTTGAGGTGAAGCGTGGTGGGGATGCCCGCTTCGCGGCCGCGTTGTACGAGGAGTTCAAACTGGTCGGCGAGGTATTCGCCAAACAGGAGCCGCGGGAAAACGCGGTAATCCGAAAAACGCTCCGGGTCAATGCCATAACGGGTCAGGCGCGCGGCCGGCAATTGCTTCATCCAGTCGGCGGTGCTGGTGACAAGGCTGGGTATTTCGTTGCCGGACACATTGGTGATATGTTCCATCCCTGCCCCCTCATTGCTGTAGGGCATACCGATGCCTGCGATGGTTTTCTTTTCAAAAATATCGACACTGAAACCGGAGCGGCCTGTGTCCAGTAATGTTTTGTAAAAAAATAGCGCAGCGGGTCCCCCGCCGATAAGGCCGAAACGAAGTGATTGATCAGGTTTGCTCATAATGGGATCTTCCTCTGGTGGTTCGTAACTGGTAACACGGCATGGAACATCCAAATTATGAGCCAAGAGCGGGCAGCAGGAACATATCCGGGAATTCCCGGACGGGATAAAAGCAGCCTGTCGCCTTTAATTATAAAGGGTGAAATTACCCGGGATCGACAGGGGCGGTTTGCGTGGAAGACGCACGGAGACGGTAGTACCGGAGCCCGGTTTACCGGTGAAATGGATTTCCCCGCCCAGTTGCTGCAGGAATTCCTGGATCATGATCAGCCCGATCCCGGAATCATGCATGGCAGATTCGGTGACGCTCCGTTGCGCATCTTTGTTATTGTAATGCTCAACCTGGGCTGGACTCATCCCGATACCTGTATCGATCACCAGGACCTCCACCATCGAATCCTTTTCCACAGCGGTGACGCTGACGGAGCCGGCATGGGTAAATTTTATAGCATTGTTTACCAGGTTACGGATAATGAAATTCATCATGGTAGCCGGTATCGGTGAAATCATTTTGACCGGGATGCGGTTGTTGAGCAGGATCCCTTTCAGCCCGGCGTTTGCTTTCAGCAGTTCCACCACATCATTCACAATGTCCTGCAGCGGGATCTGCTGCAGGGCGGATCCTGCTTCCGCACGGAGATGGTTTTTCCCCCAGCTCAGCAGGTCTTCGATCATGATGAGTGTGGCCCCCAGCTGGTTGCTCATCAGCTCGAGGTTTGATTTGAGATCGTCGGTACTCACGGTCGTCCTGCCGGTGATTTTCAGCATCTGGTTGATGGCATACAGGGGTGCGCGGGCATCGTGACCAAGGATGGTCAGGATCCTCCGTTGTGTCTGCATCATTTTTTCCAGGGAAGAACTCTGTAATTTTTCCAGGCGGGCGGTTTCCTTGTGACGGATCGCATTGGCGCGCTCTTCCATCAGTCGCACCACCTGTGAGGCAAGTGTCACCAGTGCTTTCTCCTGTGCCTTTGGCAGCTTGCGTGCCTTGCTGTCGATCACACATAGGCTGCCGATATTATATCCGTTGGGTGTCACCAGTGGCACACCGGCATAAAAACGGACATGCGGATCACCGGTCACGGTGGAGAAGTCGGCGAAGCGTACGTCTTTACTGGCATCCGGGACGATAAATGCGCCATTGCCGGCGATGGTATGGGCGCAGATCGCGATCTGCCGGTCCATCTCCGAATCACCGATCCCGATTTTTGCCTTGAACCATTGCCGGTTGCGGTCGATCAGGGTGATCAGCGACATCGGGGCATTGCATATGTAGGAAGCGAGTTCCACTATATCCGTGAAATCCTGTTCCTCCTCGGTATCGAGGATCTGGTAGGAATAAAGTTCTTTCAGTCGCTGCTCTTCGTTTGCCGGGAGTGGATACGTATTCATAATATGGATTAGGAAAAAGCTGGTACAAAGTAAACAGGTTTGCAGGAAATACGCAGCAAAACCCGCATCCGGATTGATTTTTTTGATCTGCTTCAATCTTTACGGTACTTATTACCTAAGGCCGTAAGTGTTTGCCAGTAACTACTTCCCGATCTCGTATTTGTTTTTCTCCGTGAAAGATTTCCATTCGTCGGACCGGAATGGTCCGGCGGGCAGTCCTTCGCGGTTGAAAAGATTGCCATCCGATGCATCATCGGCCCAGTTGTACCGCACCGATACCGGTTCTTTCACGGCATCGCTGGCTACTACTACTTTATCGCCCTCGATCCATGCCCTTGCATAATGGAACACCTGGTCACTGCCGGCCACTTCAAATCCGCGGAGGTAGCCATACCTGTCAGGCGTCATGAGAGCGGATCCGCCGTTATCAAAACTGACTGTTGCGCGACCGCTGGCAAAACTGGCTGAGCGATACACCGGACCACCGGCAACCTGGCCGAGTTTGTAGGTTTTATTCAATGCCTGGTAGGCAAGACGCAGTCCGACATCCTTTTTATTTTTCGGATGGATGTCTTTTACATCCCCGATATCCGTGGTGACGGCCATGCCTGTATTTGGAAGCGAGAGGGTAAGTGTCTGTGCTTCGCGTAACTCCGCCCAGTTGCTGCCCTTTGTACTTGTTCCGAAATCGGCCCCGTACGTGGAGAGCTGGACAAAATAGAAAGGCAGGGTCGGATCCTTCCAGCGGTTACGCCAGTCGGTGATCATCAGCGGGAATGCCTGGCGGTACTGGAACGCGCGACCGGCATTGGATTCACCCTGGTACCAGATCATTCCCTTGATGCCGTAAGGGATCAGCGGGTTGAGCATTGCATTGGACAAAAGTGTGGGATAACTGTTGGGGCCTATACCGGTTTTTACCGGGTCGGCTTTTTCGATGGCAATTTTCCATTCGCCGGTGAGGGGGATTTTTTTTGCACCAGTCTCCAGTACTACATCTTTTGCCTCACCATATATCCCTCCTTCGCCACCGGTATCTTTTATGCGTACGGCAATTACATTCTTCCCTTCCCTGAGCAAACCTGCGGGCAGCTGGTACACACGATCGGCATTGTATGGTTTACTGCTACCGACTGACTGACCGTTTACAAATGTTTCGTCCTCATCATCAATTTTTGCCAGTTTCAGCACGGCGGCACCTGCCAGGTCTGCGGCGTTGAGCTGCACAGTGCGGCGGTACCAGATCGTGCCATCCAGGTCAGCCAGTCCCTGTGATTCCCAGAGACCTGGTACACTGACCGTATGCCAGGCTGCATCGCTGAACGCGGGATCGGACCAGGTTTTCACGATATCGCTGACGCCATCTGTTTTACCCTGGTACTTCGCCACCACGGCTTTGACTGCTTCTTTTTTTTGGTCCGCCAGGTTGTTAAGTGAGCCTTCCTGCATGCCTTTGATCATACCGGCAAATTCAGGGCTGCCTTCAAATGCGCCACGGCTGGTCCACGTCTCCACATGTGTACCACCCCAGGTGCAATTGATAATCCCGATTGGTATGTTGAGTTTGGCCTGCAGTTCCCTTGCAAAGAAATAGGCCACTGCCGAGAAGTCGCCGGCATTTGCAGGTTCAGCCGTTTTCCAGTCGCCCGAAGGCAGGTCGTCCTGCGGATCCGTAGCGGTGATTTTCGGAACGAGGAATTGCCGGATCGTCGGGTATTTCGCCTCTGCGATTTCCTGTTTGTAGTTGTTGATTTCACCCCAGCCGGCAATGGGCATTTCCATATTTGACTGCCCCGATGCCAGCCATACATCCCCTACCAGTACATCGCTGATGATGATACGGTTTTTCCCTTTGATTGTTAAAGTGAATGGTCCGCCCGCAGGCACTGCCGCCAGTTCGAGTCTCCACTTCCCGTCCTTTCCGGTGGTTACGGACTTCGACTGGTTGTTGAAGGTTACAGTGACTTTCTCTTTCGGATCGGCCCATCCCCAGACCGGAACGGGTTTATCGCGCTGGAGCACCATAGCATCGGAAAAAAGCCGGGGAAGGCGGATGTTGGCGAACGAGATAGCTGATACGAGGCAGAGTGCGAGGGGGAACAGGAGCCGTTTCATATGTTGTAATTAATCGGCACCCAATCTAGGTATTTTTTCCCAGCCATCTGTCCTACCGGAAACAGAAAGGTTCCCCGCGAAGGGAACCTCCTAAACGACTGCTATACTGCCTGAGAAAGATCACTAAATTACAGCCAGGATGAAGACAAGACAATCACCTGAATGTGGTATAATTATGAAAAATAAGCTCCTCGTACTGATGTTAACCCTTGTTACCCTAAGTGCATACACGCAGCAAAACCCGCTGCCGCTTTATCCCGGTGTGATCCCGGGCAGCAAACCCACACCAACTGATTATGTGGAGAAGACCGACGAAGGAGGGTTTGTCAAACAGGTCAGCATCCCCACTATCACTCCCTATTTTCCAACGGGAAAAGGCACAAAACGTCCGGCAGTGATTGTGTTTCCGGGTGGCGGTTACTCCGGACTGGCCATGGATCACGAGGGCAGGCAGATTGCGATGGCGTTTGCGGCAAAAGGGTATGTGGCATTTGTGGTAAAATACCGGCTGCCGGACGACCGGATCATGGAAGATAAATCCATCGGTCCGCTGCAGGACGCGCAACAGGCGATCCACCTGGTACGTGAGCGTGCTGGCGAATGGGGTATTGATCCGGGCAAGACGGGCATCATCGGGTTTTCCGCCGGTGGTCACCTGGCTTCCACTGCCGCTACCCATTTTGATGGCCCCACTATTTTCAGGGACAAGGTAAGTCTCGTCCCTTCATTCGCCATCCTGATGTATCCCGTGATCAGTTTCGGGAAATATGCACACGTGGGTTCCAGGGAAAACCTCATCGGCCGCGAGGCAGACTCCGTCACTATCGCTGCATACAGCAATGAAAAGCGCGTGACGGAAAAAACGCCACCGGTTTTCCTGGAACACTCCATTGATGACGATGTGGTACCGGTGGAGAACAGCCGGATTTTTGCTGAAGCATTAAAGGCAAATAATATCCCGTATGAATTGCTGGAGTATGAAAAAGGGGGTCATGGTTACGGGCTGAATAATCCCCGCACCAAAGATCCATGGTTTGACCATTGTATCAAATGGTTGAAGAAACAAAAGATGAATTAATACCGGCCGGTATAACCGGAACCCATAAATGCAGACCATCGTGGTCTGCTGCTGATAGCCCGCTCGCTGACATAACGCGAAACCCTTAACCCGCGCGGCTTTTCGAGATCCAGTTTGACCCCGTCAAACAGCACACTGCTGTAGATAATATCGAGGCGGCCATCATTGTCGAGATCACCCAGCCACGGGGTGGAGGCAAAGTTGGTCGCCTTTACCGTATCCCCGAGCGCGTAACTGCTGTCGCGGTGGAAATCGAATGCCACGAGGTAACTGAAGTAATGGTATTCAAACTGTGTACGTTTCATTTCACTCTGGTTCATGATGCCTTCATCATACCCATCGCCATCGAGATCGGCGGCAATGGAGCTGGCATACTGGAAAGATGGTATGGTATCCTGGAAAAGCAGTGTTCCATTTGCACCATCCACCATAAAACGGATCGAACGCTGCAGGTTCGGGAACACCCCTATCGCAAAATTGCAGAAGAAATCAGGCAACGCATCACCGGTGAAACGTCCCACTGCCGGCATGGTGTAGGCTTCGGTATTGGGAAAAGACAATGACCAGAGTAATGAATCGTTTGCAGTGCTGATGGCCAGCATACGGCCGTCGGCTGTATTGACCACCAGGTCCCTCCGTCCATCGCTGTTGAGGTCGGCGAGTACGGGGGACGACACAAACCCTTTGCTTTCACCCGTGGCGAGGATCACCGAATGGCTGAGGTCATTTGACATCAGTTCACTTAATGTGCAACGGTAAAGATGACCACCCAGCGATTCACCACCCGTACCATAGTAGATGCGGAGATCATTCCCGATGCTGTCGGTCAGGACGGACATATAGGTCTCCCTGCCATCCGGCACCACGGCATTGGCCAGGATTTTACCCGAAGCGCTGCTGATGACAAGGATCCGGCCGGCAGGACGATCCGGGTCACCCGCGGCCTTGCGTGCATCCCCGCCATTGGCGATCACGAGATCACGGAGGCCATCGCGGTCCTGGTCAGGCACAAATTGTGGGGTGGTGAAATTGAACCATCCGCCATCCGACCCATCCACTGTTTTCCGTTCGGGAAAAAATGACCAGATGGTTTCGCCGCTACGGCCATTGATGGCAAGGAGCTGGGCCCATCTCCCACCGATGATCACATCCAGGCTGCCGTCTTTATTGATGTCTTCAAACACCGCTGATCCGACAAACTGGTTGATACCCGGTACGGTCCAGAGCGTATGTCCATCCACTCCGTCGAGTGCAATCACTGCCCTGGCGCTGGATTTAGCTTCCTGCCCGCCTGCTCCCATCACGATATCGGGCACTCCATCCCCATTGAGATCCGCGACACGCGCGGAGGAGTAAGTACCGGTATCCCCGATAAAGACCGACCAGGATTTTGCCGGCGCGGTATGGCAGGAAGCACCCGCCACGCAAATGGAAAGGAAAAGAAAAAACGGGGCTCCGGTAAATTTCATGCTCGTGACAATGGGTGTTGTAAGGGCATCAAAGATACAGGTTACCCCGCTTGGGTTTGTAGTAGCTACCTGTACGGATTACAGGATGATCTGGTACCCGATATTGAAATTATTAAATCCTGCATATAAAGCCAGCAAACTGGATTCAATACGCGTTGTACCGGCAGAGGTATTTTTTTGGACACCCTGATTGTAATGCACACTGAGCACCCCGGCACGGAACAGGAGGTTTGCCTTTGGCCGCACACGGAATGCGAGTGAAAGCGGGTTCAGTCCGGCGCCCACATTCCACCCCCTCGACTTGTCCTGCGAAAACCTGTTTTCACTCCAGCCATACCCACCCTGCAGGTAACCGGACGGTGCGTAGTAGATATTTTCCCCAACGTAAAAAAATTTCTGGAGACCGAGCACCGGACCGAGATTGTAACCCTTCGCACGACTGGTCACTTCACCGCGTTCTTTCGTGCGTCCGTAATCATAGCCCAGCTGCAGGCCATAAGAAAATAGCAGGTTATTGCTGTTGACTTTTCCATAAGTGATCTGCGGGGAGAGACTGAAGCCGAAGGAGCTGTAGGCGGAAACCTCGATGCCATTTTGTTCAGAACTGCTGGTGCTGCGGTTTATGCTGCCTCCGCCGAGGGAGGCTGTAATGACTGACTTCCCTTTCAGGTCCTGCGAAAAGCCGGCAGAGGCCAGGGATAAAGCCATAAAGAAAAGCAGATATTTTACCATAAATCAGATTTTGATGTTACGAGGTCAGAGCAGGAATTGTACACCTGCATTTACATAATTCATATTGAAGTCGATAAGGGATGTGCTGCTGCGAGACTTTGATCCATCGCCCCTGGACACGGTATTGGATTGTCTCACATGCACCTGCCCGAACTGCAGCTGGAGCAGTGTTTTTTGTTTCACCGTAAAAGTGATGGCAAACGGCCGGAGGAAACTTTCCGCTTCATAAAGCCGGGTATTGTATTCACTCTTGTAACGTACACGCACGTGGGCCTCCGGTGAAAAAAAAAGACGCGGATTCAAGGGCAGGTATTTCTGCAGCATCACGGTGGGATAAATGCGGGTATCCTTCCACTTTGATGCCGGCTCATTTCCGGTTTTCGACCTTGTCACCTGATGTGTGACCCCGATACCATAGGCAAAAAGAAGGTTTCGTTTGTTCACGCGACCGTATAAAACATCAGCAGATATATTAAAACTCCGCGTGTGATATTCGGGAGGGATCGCAGATTCATTATCCTGCTCCTGCTGTGTAAACCCCAGGCCGAAACCTGTGGTAAGGATTTTTTTTCCTGCCAGTGACTGGGCAGGCAGTATACCAGGCATACAAACGCCCAGCACAAAAAGTGTAATGATCAGTTTCATAGAAAAGTTTTGTTGAAAATTTTTGTTTGGCGCAGGGATGGGTGCAGGCGGGGCATTCCCGGGCGGGAACAAGGCAGGCAATGGCATGGTTGATGGTTTTGTGGTAATCATCCGGATTCTTACCGGTTAATGGCCTGAAGTAAAACAAAGTCATTGATAAGAAAAGACAGCCATTTGCTAATTAGCAAATCCACAACATTTGGATACAGTGTTTACACTAAAAAAAATGGCTGCATGTCCGGAAACATGCAGCCATTTTATCCTGGTATGATATGCTTACAAGGCCATACCTCCTGAAACTTCGATCCGCTGTGCATTGATCCATTTCGCATCATCGGTACAGAGGAATGCAACCACTCCGCCGATATCATCGGGTTTGCCTACGCGGCCAAGCGCCGTGATACCCGCGACCATCTTGTTGATTTCTGCATTGTCACGGACCCTGCCACCACCAAAATCGGTTTCAATCGCTCCCGGTGCCACTACATTTGCCCGGATCTGCCTCGCGCCAAGTTCTTTTGCGAGATAACGTGTGAGTGTTTCGATAGCAGCTTTTGCAGACCCATAGGTGGAGGATCCGGGTTGTGAAAACCTTGCAAGGCCGGAAGATATATTAACGATCCCGCCACCATCATTGAGCAGGGCGAGTGATTTC
>SEAD01000288.1 GCA_004173355.1 Chitinophagaceae bacterium
ATTTCATTCGTTCACCGTGTAACCAAATCCCTATGCTGATTGCACTCCGTTCACATTTCCGCTCGCCCCATTTCTGGCGGAACCTTTCCTTTAGTATGCTGGCCTCGCTGATTGCCAGCCACCTTGTGGTCTCCTTTGACCAGCGTTATTCCCTGTTTGAGCTTTTCGCAATGCCTAGGTACTATTATTCACTGGCGATCAATGCCTTTGCGGCACTGCTGCTGATCGAGTTTATGCACATGATCTCTAGAAGGCTCTATCGGAGCTTCAAGTCGCAGGGCCTGGGGGCAAGGTGGATGCTGCTGCAGCTGGTGCTGGGAGTGGGCCTGACCGTTTTGGCCGAACTGCTGATCGCAGGTGCGGTCTATTATTACCATGGCCTGGTGATATGGGAGACGATGTTCTTCCGCAAGCTCTTTACACCTATTCTGATGTTCATTCTGATCGTAAACCTTTTCTTTGCCGTCTACTACCTCTACAGGGAACCTGCGGTGACCACGCTGGTGCGCTATAAGCTTGCCAAGCCGGCCGTTAGCGAAACTGATTCTGCAGAACAGTTTTTGGATAACCCCGCGCTGCTGTTTGTTGCCGATAGGAGCTGTTTTTCGATCGCTTTTACCGGAGAGAAAAAACATTGGAACTGTTCGCTGGATGAAAGTTACCTGCGGCTTGGAGGAACCGATTACTTCCGAGGGCAGCGGGAATGGCTGGTGCACCGTTCGGCCATTGCCAAGGTTACCCAGCTGAGCGGCAAACGGCTACAGCTGGAAACCACATTGGTCTTTCCGATCAGTCTGACCGTCTCCAGAAGACGTGCGCCGATGTTCAAGCAGTGGTGGGCTGGAGATATACAGGGCTAGATTGGAGGGTGCCTGTAAGATATTCCTGATGTCATCCATATTTGGGGGTGATGCTGGACCTGAGCAGTCTGCTCCTTGTTCTGCTCAAGGTTTCCCTGTTGATATCAAGGTAAGTGGCGATATTCACAGTGGTGGTAAGCTGCTCGATATCCGGGTGGCGCTGCAGCAGTGCCTGGTAGCGTTCTTCGGGCCTGCGGAAACGAAGGATGCGCGATTGCTGCTGGGACATGGCGTAATGCCGCTCAGTTAGGATCCTTCCGATCAGGTTGCCCTCCGGAAAATCTGCATAATAGCTCTGCAGCTGGTGGAAGCTGAGCGAGAGCAGATGGCAATCCTGTAGGGCCTGGATATATTCGTCAGTTGGCTGCTGGAGCAGAAAGCTGGCAGGGGAGGTGAGCAGTTCTCCCTGGCGGGTAAATCCGGTGGTATGCTCCCTGCCCTGGGGATCGATGAAATAGCTCCTAAGGAATCCTTTTTTGACGTAGTAGATGCGCCGGGCGGTTTCACCAGGACTGAGGATGATAGTCTTGGCTGGAAGATGTTCTGATCTGAGCTGGGAGGCGATGCGCTGCTGGAAGGGATCAGGGAGTGGGGCGATCTGGCCCATGAGCTGCAGTACTCCCTCAATGTTGGTTAGACTTTCCATTTTCTGGGGGATTTGGTGTTCGGAAAATTTTTGCTTGGCCGAAGGGTGGACTGAAATTGCCTTTGTGCGGCCGGACAGGATAAAAACGAATGCTGTCGAATAATGTTTTTTGTCCCATCATTTTGGGACATTTGCGCTGTATGGGCTGTTAAGGTTCGTTCTTTTCTGGCAGGCAGTATTATTCTGTGATTACCCTCACGGTTCAATTGTATTTTTCTGATAGGTTTATTTGTTTGCTGCCAGTTGGATCTATTGCTGTCCGTTGGTGATCTGGGTCACTGGGCTGGCTTTGTCGCCGGGCTAGTTTTGGGTATCCGGAATGGTCCGGTGCTAATTCTATCGTCATGGAAAAAAAATACGGACATCTGCTGCGCTCTCTGGAGCGGGAGCTGGAAAAGTTTGCAGAGTTGGATCCCCTTGAGCGCATGCGCTCGGAGCTATCGGCTGTAGCAAAGGTGCTGGCCGAGCTCAGATCGGAGGTGGA
>SEAD01000036.1 GCA_004173355.1 Chitinophagaceae bacterium
GGAAAAATTCGCTGAAGTACCAGCTCCTGTTCTTCAATGACTATTTTTATTCCGGGAAAAAATAAGGCTCAATTGCCCCCGGTGCTTCCATCACGCACACGTACTTTCTTTTTACCCGAATTCTTTTTTTCATAATCAAGGATGGCCTGCGGTTTTTTCTTTGCCGGATCATCCTTTTTGGTGACATCGATTGGCTTAAGGTCATCATCACCCGCCGATGCAGTGGCTTCATCTTCGCGGATCTTGTTCATGAAGTAGTTCTCCACCTTTTCTACATTGCCCCATTCCGGATCGTAATATATCCACTGGCCGTGTTTCATGGTCTGTCCTTCCAGTTTTACCACCACCCGGTCAATCACCTTTGTAGGATCTTTTATATCCAGCACATCAACGGTGTCCATGGTTTTTTTGGGATCTACTGCCCGCCAGTTTTCCACCCGTACCAGCGCACCGGTGCGATTGAAGTATTTCGACTTGCCATCCAGCACCCCCCAGCGGAAATTTTCCTCCGCGATTTTGTCACCGGTGAGGGCAAACTGTTTCCACAGGCCATCTTTTTTATCATCGATATAATAACCCTGCTCATCATAACCCATTTCACCCCGGAGTTCGGGTACCTGGTTCACCCAGGGCCCCTGTTTCTGGTCCCGTTGGTCGATCCGGTTGAGCGTGTCACCCCTCGGACTGATTTTAAAGGATTTCCACTGGGCCTGGCTGCTGCATGCGATCAGGAGCAGCGTCACAAAAAGGGAGTATCGTTGGAGAGTGTGCATAGTAGTTATTTAACGTGTGAGGGTGCTGCCATGTTGCCTTCCGGGAGACATCGAAGGGCAAATGCAGTTTAAAAAACAGAGAATTAACAATCCGGTCCGTCCCGCTGCGGGACCGAACGCTTATTTTGCATCATGATCAAAAATCTCACCATATCCGCAATCCTGTTGTTTTTGCTGGCGAGCTCCTGCCGTCCGATCAAGGAACCAGTGTTCAACGGTATAGAAAATGTAAAGGTCAACAATGTGGGACTCGGACAATCGTCGATCACACTGGGACTGAGTTACTCAAATCCCAATAAGTACCGGGCCAAACTGAAATCAGCCGAGGGTGATGCGTGGATGGACAGTACGTACCTTGGCCATTTCGTCGTGGACAGTACGGTGGATATCCCGGCCAGCGGCAATTTTGTGGTGCCGGTAAACCTGACGGTGGATATGAAAAAAATCCTGCAGAATTCGCTTGCAGCGCTTATCAGCAAACAGGTACTGATCCGTCTCGAAGGCACGGGCAGGGCCGGGCGTAATGGCATTTACCGGAATTTCAAACTGAATTACCGGGGCAAACAGGATATAACCAAACTCTTAATGGAAATGTAGACGGGTTATTCTGCGGCAGGTGTTGCCGGTGTCTCCTTTGGTTTGGGGTGGTCGCCACCGTCTTCCGCTTTTTTGCAGGTTTTCGGCAGGCGTTTATAAGCCCCTTCTTCCGCGGGTATGTCATCGGCATCATAACCGGCATTGGCAATCGCGGTTTTGATTTCCTCGATATTGATCCGGTCGGTCCAGTACTTTACAGTCATCTCCCCTTTGCGGTAGTTGACTACTGTTGACTGGATCCCGTCGTAGCGGTCCAGGTAAGTTGTCAGGCGTTTCTTGCACTCCTCGCAGAGCACGTTGGGGGTTTTGATCTTTGCAGTTTCCAGCGCCTTCAGGGGTTTATTCTGGGCGAAAGAACAGATGGCAAAAAAACTGGCGATAAGGGTCAGTAAAAACGGGCGTTTCATGCGGGTTGATTTAAAGGCAAATTACAATACTCCCTTCCAATTTGCAGGGTCGTCGCGCCATTTTAACAAAATGTCCATATCGGCCGGGTCAACGGTGCCCTTCTCCCCCGCGAGTTCAATCAGGGTCGGGTAATCGGTCAGGGAATAATAGTCCAGTTTATAGTCCTTTACCGCCTGTGCGGCAACCGGGAAGCCGTAATTGAAGATCGATACCATGCCCAGTACTTCGAGACCCAGGTCACGGAGCACATCCACCACCTGCAGGCTGCTCTTTCCGGTAGACACGAGATCTTCGATTACCACCACCTTCTGGCCTTTTTCATAAAACCCTTCCACCTGGTTGCCCAAGCCGTGTTCCTTTGGCTTTGGCCGCACATAAATATACGGGAGCTTCAGCTGGTCGGCAGTCATGGCACCCCAGGCAATACCGGCTGTGGCCACACCCGCAAGCAGGTCGGCTTCCGGGAATTTTTCAAATACCACATTACACATTTCAGACTTCACATAGTCGCGTATAAACGGGAAAGAAAGCACTTTCCGGTTATCGCAATAGATCGGGCTCTTCCATCCGCTGGCCCATGTAAAAGGCTCTTTCACGCTCAGTTTAACAGCATTGGCCTGGAGTAATTTTTCCGCGATCTGTTTGGAGTCTGTCATGCCGCGAAGATAAAGATTAATCGACCCTGAATCCATAACTTTATGGCATGTACATCAAGATCTTTTTCGACGACAAGCCCCTCTTTCTCTGCGATAAAATCGATGCGGAAATTGAACCCTATGTCCATCACGACGATGCCGTGATGATCGATGAACTCAACAGCCATACCGTGAAATCGATGATCCACGAAATGCAGCAGGAGAAAATCCATGCGGGGGTGTTCGTACATCACGACCTCGATGAACTGCGGAAGGCGGTTTTCAAAAAATTCACTGTGATACCTGCTGGCGGCGGGCTGGTACGCAATCCGGTGAACGAATACCTGCTGATTCACCGGAGGGGAAAATGGGATCTGCCAAAAGGCAAACTGGATGAGGGCGAAACCATCGAGGAGTGTGCGATCCGTGAGGTGGAAGAAGAAACGGGGATCAAGAATATAAAACTGGGTGCGCCGTTACTGGTAACCTATCATACGTATAAGCAGGGCACCCACCTGATGCTGAAGGAATCCCACTGGTACCATATGTCTGTCAGCGAGCAGCAGGAGCTGGTGCCGCAGACGGAGGAAGATATCACCGAGGCGCGATGGGTTCCGGCAGATCAAGCCGGCAATTATGTGGCCATCTCCTTCCCATCGGTTGGTGATGTATTAAAAAAGGGTATCAGCGGCCTGCTGGCTTAAAGGCTTGGCTGGCGGAATGATTCTTTTCGCGGGATCACTGCTACGGTGAGCCTGCTCACGCAAAGCAGGCGGTTCAGCCCGTCGTAGATCCGGACATCCCACACATGCGTGTTGGCGCCAAGATGCAGGGGGCGTGCTGTACCGGTAACAACCCCTTCACGTGCACTGCGCACGTGGTTGGCATTGATCTCCAGCCCTACGCAGGCATAACGCACATGATCCACCACCATGGCAGACGCTACACTGCCGATCGTTTCCGCAAGCACACAGGAGGCACCGCCGTGAAGCAGTCCGTACGGTTGCCGTGTGCGGTTATCAACCGGCATGGTAGCGGTGATGAAATCCTCTCCCACTTCTGTAAATTCAATCCCCAGCAGCTCACCCATGGTATTCCTGCCAAGCGGAGTCAGTTCATCAAGTGTCAGTTCTTTATTGTGCCAGATAGCTGCCATGGTTATTTTGTTTTTTCGAGGGTCTGGTAGACCTCCTGTGGTAAAAACTGTGCTGCATTGCCGCCATTACGAATGATATCCCTCACGATGGTGGATGCTACTGATGTGTATTTTGGTTCGCCTGTAAGGAAGATGGTCTCGATGCGTTTGTCGAGTGTGCGGTTGGCATCAGCGATTGTTTTTTCGTATTCAAAATCGCTGACATAGCGGATGCCGCGGAGGATAAACCGGGCACCGATCTGTTTGCAGTAGTTGATGGTGAGTCCTTCATATACTGCACCCTGCACTTTCTCTTCATCCTTGTAAATCTCTTCGATCCAGCTCAGTCGCTGTTCGGCTGAAAACATCGGGGCCTTTGCCGAGTTGAGACCCACACCCACAATGATTTTGTCAAACAATGGCAGGGCGCGGTCGATAATATCCACATGCCCGAGTGTAACGGGGTCAAAGGTTCCGGGGAAAAGGCAGATACGACTCATAGACACATGGTTAAGCGATTGTATGGTGCTGGTTAGTTATTCCGGTTTGCCAGCAGGTACAGCACAGCCATGCGTACGGCCACACCATTTTCCACCTGCTGCAGGATAATCGATTGTTTACTGTCGGCCACGTCACTATCCAGTTCCACCCCCCTGTTGATCGGCCCGGGGTGCATGATCACAATTTCCTTATGCAGGCCATCGAGCAGTTTGCGGCTGATCCCGTACGCGAGGTTGTATTCACGTAGTGATGAAAATAATACCTGGTTCTGCCGCTCCAGCTGGATGCGCAGCACATTGGCCACATCGCACCACTGGAGGGTTTCTTTCAGGTCGTAACTCACATTTATACCGAATGCTTCCGAAATATGGCGCGGAATCAGTGTAGGCGGTCCGCAGACGGTTACTTCAGCGCCCATTTTTTTCAGCAGGTAAATATTACTCTGTGCCACGCGGCTGTGCATGATATCACCGATGATGGCAACTTTTTTTCCTTCAAGGCCACCGAGTTTTTCCTTTATGGAAAGTGCATCCAGCAGTCCCTGCGTAGGATGCTCGTTGATCCCGTCACCGGCATTGATGATTGCGGCAGGGATATGTTTGGCCAGGAAATGCGGCGCCCCGCTGGCGCTGTGCCGCATGACCACCATATCCACCTTCATCGAGAGGATATTATTCACGGTGTCAAGCAGGGTCTCCCCTTTTGACACGGAAGATGCCGAGGCAGTGAAATTAACCGTATCGGCGGAGAGGCGTTTTTCAGCCAGCTCAAAAGAAATCCTTGTGCGGGTGGAATTCTCGAAGAAAAGGTTAACGACTACTATATCACGGAGTGATGGTACTTTTTTGACGGGACGTTGTAAAACTTCCTTGAACTGTTCAGCTGTCTGCAGTATGAGCGAGATATCAGCTGCGGTGAGGTCTTTAATGCCCAGGAGATGTCGAGTGGATAGTTGCATTAAAGGGCGAAGTTAATGGGTTTGAAACATTGATCGGAAAAAAATTAAGCCGGCGGCCGTAAAAATTACCGGGGTTTTACACGGTCATTCTTCCAGGAGCGCCACTTCTTCCTTGCCATCCTTGTCATTCCAGAATACTTTGACTTTCTGGGACACGATACTGTCGATCGATTTGCCCACGTAATTGGGCTGGATCGGGAATTCGCGGCTGTAACGGCGGTCAATCAGCACACAGAGTTCCACTTTTGCCGGACGGCCAAACGCCAGCAGGGCATCCAGTGCAGCGCGGATAGTACGGCCCTTATATAACACATCATCTATCAGCACTACCCTCTTGCCTTCAATCGAAAACGGGATGTCCGTCTGGTTGGCAATATGCAGTTCTTTCCGCACGTCATCGCGGTAGAATGTGATATCCAGTTTTCCGTAAGTGATCCCGATGCCTGGAAATTCCGAGTGCATGGCCGCCACGATGCGGTCCGAGAGGAACACACCCCTCGGCTGCAGCCCGATAATTACCGTACCGGATGTATCCGTCTCGTTTTCGAGGATCTGGTTTGCCAGTCTCTTGATGGTAATGGAAATCTGTTGTCCGCTGAGAATTGCTTTCAAACCGCGTAATTTTTTCAAATGTAATTATAATGGACAAAAAAAACCGCGGACCATGGCCCGCGGTTAACCGATTATTTTTCCTGGAGGAACGGATATCCGTAATCCACCGGCGGATTGAATGTTTCCTTGATTGTGCGGGGGCTGAGCCAGCGGAAAAGGTTGAGGATACTTCCTGCCTTATCGTTGGTACCACTGGCACGCGCGCCGCCAAATGGCTGCTGGCCGACCACTGCACCTGTAGGTTTGTCATTGATATAAAAATTACCCGCCGCATTCCGCAACCGGGTCGTTGCCAGTTCCACCGCCGCACGATCGGTCGAGATGATCGATCCGGTGAGTGCGTAGGGAGAAGTATTGTCAACCGTTTCGAGCACTTTTTCAAATTCATTTTCGGGATACACATACACGGTCAGCACCGGGCCAAAGATTTCCTCACACATAGTGACGTACGAAGGGTCTTTGGTTTCGATCACCGTAGGATGGATAAAATATCCTTCCGTTTTATCATAGGTACCACCGGCCCAGATCTCGACAGACGGATCTTTCTTCGCATTGTCGATATATGCGGCAATCCTGTCAAAACTTTTTTCATCGATCACGGCATTGATAAAATTGCTGAAATCCTCCACCGTGCCGATTTTGAACGAACTGATCCCGGCAGCCATTTTCTCTTTTACCGCAGCAGCAATATTGGAAGGCAGGTAGGCCCTGGATGCAGCAGAACATTTCTGACCCTGGAATTCGAATGCGCCGCGCAGCAAGGCAGTGGCCACTACAGCAGGATCTGCTGAACGGTGCGCAACTACAAAATCCTTCCCGCCGGTTTCACCAACGATCCGCGGGTAGGTGCGGAACTTCGCCATGTTTTTGCCGATGCTGTCCCACATCGAATTGAATACGCCGGTTGATCCGGTGAAATGCACACCGGCAAAATCACGGTGGGAGAAACAGGTTTTTCCGAGTGAAGGACCATCCACATAAATGAGGTTGATCACACCATCCGGTAAACCGGCTTCTTTCAGGATGCGCATGAACATCTGCGCACTGTATACCTGGGTATTGGCCGGTTTCCATACCACCACGTTTCCACAAAGTGCAGCGCTGGCCGGCAGGTTGCCACCGATAGCGGTAAAGTTGAAGGGAGTGACCGCAAGGACAAACCCTTCAAGCGGGCGGTATTCAAGCCGGTTGTGCATACCCGGTCCGCTGATCGGTTGTACGCTGTAAATATCTGAAAGGAAATGCACGTTGAACCGCAGGAAATCGATCAGCTCACAGGCCGCATCGATTTCTGCCTGGTAGGCATTCTTGCTTTGTCCAAGCATGGTGGTACCGTTCATGTACGGACGGTATTTCGTTGCTATCAGGTCAGCCGCTTTCAGGAAAATCCCTGCGCGTGTTTCCCAGCTCATCGCTGCCCACGACTCCCGTGCAGCAAGGGCTGCGGCGATCGCATCATTGATATGGCTTTCATCGCCTTCATGGAACTGGCCAAGGTTGAAACTGCGTTCATGCGGGGGATGGATGGAAACGGTCTTACCCGTCCTTACTTCCTTCCCACCGATATACATCGGGATGTCAAGCGGTGTTTTTTTCAGCTCCGCAAGTACTTCCTTCAGCCGTTTTTTTTCCGGGCTTCCTGGTCCATAATTCAGTACAGGCTCATTAACCGGCAATGGATAACAGAATGTTCCTAGACTCATTGTTGTATGTTTTTACAGGTGCTGATCCACCGCGTTAAGCATTTGTATTTCCTTCTTTCTCACTCATTAGGTAGGCCTTGATAAACCCGTCGAGTTCACCATCCATCACCGGCTGGATATTCCCGACTTCAAAATCGGTCCGGTGGTCCTTGATCATTTTGTATGGATGGAATACGTAGGAACGGATCTGGCTGCCCCACTCGATCTTTTTCTTGGTACTGTTCACGGCATCCTTGAGCTCATTGCGTTTGCGAAGTTCTTCTTCGTACAGGCGGCTTTTCAGCATGGCCATTGCCTTTTCCCTGTTCCCGAGCTGCGAACGGTCAGTCTGGCAAACCACCACAATCCCGGTAGGGATGTGGGTCAGCTGTACCTTGGTCTCCACCTTGTTTACGTTCTGGCCACCGGCACCACCACTGCGGGATGTTTCCATTTTTACATCTGCTTCACGCACCTCGATATTGATGGTATCATCCACCAGCGGGTACACGAACACCGATACAAAGGATGTATGACGACGGGCATTACTGTCAAAAGGTGAAATACGCACGAGCCGGTGTACACCGGACTCCGCTTTGAGGAAACCGTAGGCAAAAGAACCGTCAAACTGGAGAGTGGCGGTTTTTATACCAGCCCCGTCACCATATACCCAGTCGAGCTCGGTCACTGTCCAGCCCTGCTTCTCGCCATACATGCGATACATCCGGGCGAGCATTTCTGCCCAGTCCTGGCTTTCGGTACCACCGGCCCCTGAATTGATCTGGAGCACGGCCGGTAACTCGTCTTCCGGTTCGTTGAGGGTAGCCTTGAATTCGGCATCGTCCAGCAGGACAATGGCCTGGTTAAACGCTTCCTGTGTTTCCTCTTCGGTGGCATCACCGCCTTTCCAGAATTCGAACAGCACGGCGAAATCTTCCACGGAACCTTCGGCGGTTTCGTAAAGTTTCACCCAGTACTCATTCACCTTCATGGATTTGAGGATCTCGGTGGCGCGTTTATTATCGTCCCAGAAACCGGGACTTAATGAAAGCTGTTTGTCTTCTTCGATTTTCTGGCGTCTGTGAGCGACGTCAAAGAAACCTCCTTATCCCGACAATGCGGGACCGCATATCAACTAATTTTTCTGTTGTCATGCCGCAAAGATACAGAACGAAGGTTAAATAACCGGTGTCAGAAACGGGGGCATTTCAGGGCCTCAAAAGTACTGTTGAGTTTGTTGAGGAATCCGGTGTAGGTAGCCGACATTTCAAATCCGCCCATCCCGTTGCTGGCCGGCGATAATTTGGAAAGGTTGATATCATAACTGACCGATACGGAAAATGGCTTGTAGTCCAGTTTGATCGTCGGGATCACTGCATCACCCCAGCGCATGAACAAACCCCCATGCAGTACATAATCCGGGTTCTCGGCGATGGGCCCGATTTTCATGCCGTAGAACACACCACCGATCATCTGGGAGTAGGTGCCCTGTTTGATAAAATCGGTATAGATAGTGACCGAACCAAATTCGTTTACATCCATTTTCAGGTCGGCAGAAACCGTGAGTTTCGGATCCAGCGCCATGGTGGAAGCAGTGAAAAAGGAATTCCGCGGTTTGTTGAGGTGGTGGATGGCGGCGCCGATCACCAGGTTGTTCGACGACTTCTCCCCCAGCTCGGTATGGTAACTCAGTCCTGCACTTCCATCCCAGTAACTGTACTGGTTGCCGATCAGGCCCTCGCCATCGGTACCATAATCATACTGGTTATTCGTGGTCATCTTTGAGCGGTCAAAGCGACGCTGTACCAGTCCGCCCATAAATGCGGCCGACAGGTAGCTGTTGCGGTATTCACTGATGGACTTGTGGTAGTTCATGGCCGGCATCACGATGGTAGTGGTAAGGTCGGTAGTCCCTGACCTGTCATAGTATGCCTGTAATGCCCAGGTGATAAAATCGTCGGTATTCCCGGGTTTGGTTTTATACTCCACATTAAACGAACCGGTCTTGTACGCATTGGCGACACTGTTCCATTGCGAGCGGTACACAACCTGTGCACGCACATCACCGTGCATGATGCCCGCCAGTGCCGGGTTGCGGTACAGCGGTGCCTCGTGGAACTGCGAGAAATGGATATCCTGTGCACCTGCACACAGTGCGAGGATACTGAAGGTTACGCCCATCAGGCCCTTGTAAAAGTTTTTCATCGGTTTGGTTTTTTTCAACAGGAATTGGATTACTGGACCACCCCTTTCCGGCCGCGGGTCCTTTGACGGCTTATCGTAACAGGGTAACATCCCCCTTGTATTCTATAATTTCATCATTGAGGCACATCACCTCACAGGTATAAATAAACACATCGGCCGGCACCTGTTTGCCCTTGAACATGCCATCCCATCCGTAGGCTGCTTCATTCGGTTTAAAATTGGAAGCCTCGTATACCAGCTGTCCCCACCGGTTAAACACCCTGAAGGTCCGGATCAGGTGGATGCCCGTACCCCTTGGGTAAAATTTATCATTCACGCCATTGCCATCCGGGGAAAATGTATTCGGGATAAACAGGTTGCCATTGCTGCAGGTCACGAACACTTTTACATCATCTTTCGATTTACATCCGCCATCGTTGGCTACGGTAACGGTGTATTCCATTGTCTTGCGCGGGTTGATAACCGGCGCCGGGCAATTGATGCAGCTGATCTGGAAGGCGGGTGACCAGCTGTACTTTGTCACATCGTCCGACGCTTTTGTGTTGATGGTAGTGGAAGCACCCGCAGCAAGTGTGATATCTGCGCCGGCATCCACAACAGGGATCGGATACACTTTGATACGGACTGATGCGGTATCCGTAAAGCAGCCATCGCTGTCACGACCGGTAACAATATACCGGGTGCTTGCCGATGGAGTAGCTACCGGGCTGGCAATGCTGGTACCGGATAGTCCGGCGGCCGGAGACCAGGTATAGAGGTCAGCACCGGATGCATTGAGTTTTACTGATGTACCAAGGCAGAGCGTATCATCGGGTGACACGCGGATGGTAAAGGGCCGTCGGACGCGGATGTCCAGGCTGTCGGTAGCCACGCAACCAAATTCGTTTTTCCCTTCCACACGGTAAATCGAATTGATTTCAGGTGCAGCAAGGGGTGCGTCACAGGTAGTGCAGCTCAGACCCGCCGCATCCAGCCAGGTATAGGTACTCGCCCCTGTGGCTTTCAACTGTACCGGTGTACCATAACAATAGACCCTGTCATTTCCCGCATTGGTGGCCGGTAAGGGCCGGGCAGAGAAAGTATGGGTGGCAGTATCACGGCAGCCATTGCTGTCGGTCACAATGAGTGTACCCGCATAGGAACCGGCAACAGTATATGTAACCGGCGCAGGCGACTGCAGGACGGAGGTTCCTGCGGACCCGAAATTCCAGTCCCAGGTCAGTGATGCCGCATCACCGCGGTTCACAGTAACGGTATAAATGGTTGTGGCCGGGATACAGGCTTCTTTGTCCGCATGGATTTTTACAAGTGGCCGCGGGGCCACCACCACTGACGTTTCCATTTCAAGCGAATCAGTACAACCCGTGGCGGACACTGCGCGGAGCACCACACGGTAGCGGCCCGTGCGGCTGTAGTAATGTACAGGATGCTGTTCGCTGCTGGTACTGCCATCCCCAAAATCCCAGGACCATGAGCGGATATAGTCGTTGCTGACGGTATGGTTTTCAAAACGGACCGAACCCTGGTCGCATAACAGTTTTGTATCCGGCGTGAAGTCCACTTTCACCCCTACTACATGGATGGTATCCAGTCCCTCCAGCGGCACATTACAACCCATCGCATCCGTCAGGATCATTCGCGGGATATAGTCGCCGGAGCTGGTGTAGGTATGGCTGACCACTGAGTCCGTGCCGAGGCTGGTATTCCCGTCGGTAAAATCCCAGAGGAACGAGCTGCTGTTTTTTGTGTGTGCGGTAAATTTTACGGTCAGGGGATTGCAGCCGGTTTTCGGGCTGTAATCGAATGAGCCGGTAGGCCCTTTCACCACGATCCTGCGGATGACCACATCTTCACAGCCACCAGGACCGGTGACCACCTGCTTCGCAAAATAAATCCCGGGGAAAGTGTAGGTGTGTTCGGGATTGACGAGCACGGAACTGTTGCCATCGCCAAAATCCCAGCTGATACCAATGTAGTTCGATGCGCTGCTGGTGAAACTTATTTTCAGCGGGGGGCATGATCCGATTGAATCGGACATGCGGAATCCGGCAACAGGGAGGCTTACATTGATATACCTGGGCTTGCTGACCGAATCGATGCAACCATAGCGGTCAGTCGCCACCAGCTTCACATCATATAATCCGGTGCGGGTGTAACTGTGAACCGGGTTGATGGCAGTTGACAGGCTTGCATCGCCAAACGACCAGCTGTACACAGGATCATTGCCGGTGCTGCCGTTGATAAAGCTGACGGGTTTGCCGGTACACGTGAGGGTATCGGGTGAAAAAAATGCGGCGACGGGCCGGGAGATAATCACGGCCTGTTCCCTGGTGATGGTATTGGTACATCCGAATGCATCGGTCACGGTAAGGCTTACATTATAGTTGCCGGTGCTGTTGTAATTATGGCGGAATGGACCAGCGGATGTGGAATCGCTGCTGCCATCCCCATAAATCCATCTGTACTTTACAATCGGGTTGCTGCCGTCGGACACGGACTGGTCGATGAATGAAACCGGACCCGCACCCAGGCAACTGCTGATAGCGGTTACATTAAACGAGGCCTTCGGGCCATAAACCGTCACTGCCGCGGAAGCCGTATCCACACAACCGAGAAGATCCCGTGTGGTGAGTTTAACCCGGAAGTTACCGGTCCGTGTATACACGTGTTCCGCACTTCGTGCGGTAGATGATACGGGGCCTGCGTCACCAAAGTCCCAGCTCCATGACTGGATATTCGCGGCGTTCATGGCGCCTGCGTTGACAGTCAGCAGTCCATCCTTACACAGTTTTGATGCAGGAAGATTTACGGCTGCTTCTTCATTCATCACCACGACTGTTTTTTTGCTGGTATGTGAGCAGCTGCCATTGGTAATAACCAGTGTTACGGTGTAGCTGCCAGGGGACGAATAGGTATGTACCGGATGTTGCAATGTGCTTGTTTGCCCGTCGCCAAAACTCCAGTACCAGGTATTCGCACCGATGGACTGGTCGCGGAATGTTTTGCGGAACGGGTTTACACAATCATTCGGTACGACAAATGCGGCAATCGGTGGTTTGATATGTACGATATTACGCAGCCGGATTGTATCGGAGCAGGTATTGTTCCACACAATGAGCGTAACCGAAAAATATCCGGTATCAGAATAGGTATAACGCGGGTTCTGCTGTGTGGAGGTACCACCATCCCCGAAATTCCAGAGCCACTGGTCCACTGAACCTTTGCTGCTGTCGGTGAAAAATACGGGCTGTGATGCACATACATCATTTGGCTGGGCGCGGAAAGCGGCAACGGGTCTGGCCCCCACCCTGACGGCGTTTGGTACGGTCACTGTTTTTTTACAGCCGGTTGCTGTGGTGATGGTTAGCGAAACATTATAGGTGCCCGTCCTTGTGTAGGTGTATACGGGATTGGCCAGGCGGCTGCTGCTCCCATCTCCAAACGACCACTCCCACCCCGTCACGGCTTCACCAGCGCTCACCGTGGCCGTTGGGCGCACAGTAAGGGGCGCACAACCAGTCTGTGGGAAACCATTGATTGCAAGCGTGGGCTCCGCAATGGTAATGTATTGTTTGCGGGTTAGCGTATCCGAACAGCCAAAAAGGTTGGTCAGGATGAGGCGGACATCGAATACGCCGGTGGATGTGTACGTGTGTTCCGGTTCAGCCAGGGATGAAACAGCTCCGTCCCCAAAATCCCAGGCATACCGGAAGATGCCGAGGTTGGTGGTTTTAAATTTCACTTTGAAGGGTACCTGGCACGACTTCAGCGCGGACGCGGTAAAGCCGGTTATTGACCTTGATTTGACAACGATGTTATGATATATCGTATCGCGGCAGGCACCAAAATTATTAACCAGCCGCACGCGGTAGATACCTGGAGTCGGATAGGATTTATAGGGCTGGGAAGAAGAGGAAGTGGTACCATCGCCAAAGTTCCAGGACATGTTGGATGGAACGGGGCTGCTGTTGTTGACCGGAACAAATGCCACACCTGCGCAGATACTATCCGGCATACTGAAGGCCGAAAGCAGGTGGCCGAAGCTGATCAGGTTTTCCTTACGCAGTGTGTCGCGGCATCCCTGCGGGCTTGTGACCACCAGCGAAACACTGTAGGTCCCGGGCAGGATATAGATATGAACCGGGTTCTGCAGGGCTGATACACCGCCATCGCCAAACTGCCACTCATAAGAAAGGTTACCCGGTCCGGTGGACGTACTGGTGAAACGCACCAGCGGGCTCGATTCACAGGCAGCAGCTGTTGTATTGGTGAAGGATGCCTTCACGCCATTACTGACGCGGATGTACTGTGATTTTGTTGCGGTAGTGAAACAGCCATTGCTGTTTTTCACACGGACGGAAACTGTGAAGTTCCCGGCAGACTGGTAAATATGTGTGGGGGATTTTTCGGCAGAGGTGGTGCCATCGCCAAAGTCCCAGGCAAGCTCTTCTACTGTACCGCTGCCTGCGGCACTCATATCGGTAAAAGAAACGGCAAGCGGGAAACAACCGGATGTATCAGAAGCCCTGAATGCAGGCACCGGTTTGCTGTACACCGTGACATATTGCTGGCGGATAACGGAGTCAACACCTGCCGCATTCCGCACCACGAGTTTCACTGTGTAGGTACCCGGGTTGAAATAACTGGCTGTTGGATTTTTCAGTGTGGAGATGGTACCATTACCAAGGTCCCACTTCCAGGTGAGCGGATTGCCGGAAGATGCATCGGCAAAATTCACAACCAGCGGCGCACACCCCGATGGGGCGGAGGAGGTAAAAGCCGCTTTGGGCTGGGCTTTCGTTAAACCCGGTATCAGTACCGAGGTTATGGTTATGCATAAACAAAACACTATTTGAAATGTCCGGTGCATTTTCAAAGGATTGGATTTTAAGGATATTGGAAGAACCAAAACTAGGGGAACTCCACAACGTAAAATGTAGTATTTACTCGAAATTTTCCTTATTAGTCATTAGCACATATACTATTTTAAGGGTTTCCCTCAGCAGGGAGAGTGTATCCACTCTGTTTATACAAAATCAATGTAACTGCAATGAAAAAAATTGCTGTAACCTGCTGCCTTCAAGCGTTACGAAGGATTTTTTTTCACGTGAAAAGGGCAACTGTAATTCCAACTGGGGGACCAGGCCGGTATACACTCATCGAGGTTAGATCCGGATCAATTGTAAGTGTATCCTTTTATGAACGTAATGGGTACGTGATGGCCCCGATATACCCGGAGGTACAACACTGATCGAAAAAATACCGGATTTTTCCAGGAAATTTTACCTGTCCATCGACAGAGTTCTATATGTGAAAATCAGCCGGTTAAGCTGAAAGCCGCGCCCAATCGTAGTTTTACTAGTAGTAAGTTTCGGTGCAAACACTATGAAATTTCACTGTGGTTTTTACCTTTGTGTAAGAATCGACCCTAAGACAACAAACGTACCCTCAAAATGAAACAACTTTCCCAACAGGCCTCCTCAGCCTGTTCCTCACTGCAAAGCAGTAAGATTACGAAACTGGTCCTCGCCATTTCGTTCTTCTTCGCTGCCACCGGCGCAAACGCACAACAGGCGGTAAGCGCGATCATCACTGATTATAATGGCTACTGGAAAACACAGACTGGTGCTTACAACTCAGTAAAACCAGCGAACAGTCACAACCTGCTGGCTTTTACCTACAATACCAGAACATACTCTACCGGTGTCAATGACGCTGCGCTGACTGCAAACAACCAGGCTTTTACTGCCGGTGATTTCTGGTCGCTCCCCGTAGAAGGCATTGCCGGCAATGCTACCGGTAACACTAAAGTTGGTGTAGGCCAGCTGTATGATGGCGTACACAACGGCGCCGGCACTGTTCCATCAAACGATCTGAAAAGCTATCTGACTGATGGCATCAAAGGACTCGATATCGGTACCTGTGTGGCGAACCTGCCAGCCGGTGACCTGACGTTCTTTGTAAACAATATTAATCCCGCTATGATCGGCGACGGTATCCCGGATATCGTGGTTACCCAGGTTGCTGATCCAAGTGGTTCTTTTGACCGTTACTCGTTTGTGGACAATGCGGGTAACGTAGTTGGTTTATCACGTGATATCGTATTTACCAATATCCCGCCCGTGGGCAACTGGACTGCCGACTTCTGGTCAGCAAACCAGAACCCGATGACACTGCAGGGTGGTTTCATAAACACGGACCGCGCTATCCGTCTCTGGGCAGCGGATCTCAGCGAGTTTGGTATTACTGCCGTCAACTACCAGTCGATCCGTAAATTCAAAATCCGTCTTTCAGGCGACAGTGATGTGGCGTTTGTGGCTTACAACACGAGGACGATCAGCATCACTGCGGTGCTGCCCCTTAACCTGAACGATTTCACTGCAAAAAAATCGGACAACAATACTGTCCTGAACTGGAGTACTTCATCTGAAGTAAACAGCAACTATTTTATCGTTGAGAAAAAAGAAAGCAACGGTTCTTTCACCGCTATTGATTCGGTAAAAGCAAACGGCAACGTTACATCGGTCAATTATTACAGCGCGGTTGACCGTAAAGTAAAAGCCGGCACCAGCTACTACCGTCTCCGTATGGTTGACGCTGATGGTTCGATAGCATATAGCCGTACCATCCTGGTGTCTGCCGAGGAAGCTAAAAAAATGTCGGTGAATATTTACCCCAACCCTGCCACCAGCAATATCACGGTTGACCTGCCTTCTTCCGAAGCGTCAAGCCTTGAGCTGTACACTGCATCGGGTGTGATGGTAAAACGTGTAGCCGTTGCAAAAAACAACGCACAGGTAAATGTGAACCTGAGCACACTCAACAAAGGGGTTTATTATATCGTATGGCAGGCAACCGGCAGCAAGCTGAGCCAGTCATTCGTAATCAGATAAGTTTTTATTTAGTCTTAGGGTAAGGGTGCAGTGAGGGCTGCACCTTTTTTTTGTGCCCGCCCGGAAGCATGGAGGAATTTCCGGACCTTTGAAACCAGACCCAAATAAAACAACAACAAATGAAACGGAAATTTACCTGGATGCTCACGCTTGGTTTTGCACTTGCGATGGGATCCTGCAACAACGAGGACAAAGGTGCCGGTACGGACACAAAAACGGACAGCACAAAACAGTATTCGGCAAAGGAAGAGGAAGTGAGTTACACTAGTGGTGGCACAACCATGCGCAGTTTTGTGGTGTATGACCAGAACAGGGAAGGTACCCGCCCGGCGGTACTGGTTATCCCCGAATGGTGGGGCATCGACACCTATCCGAAGAACCGGGCCCGGCAACTGGCTGCACTCGGATATATCGCTATCGCGGTAGACATGTATGGCGAGGGCAAGGTGGCGCAAACCCCTGATTCAGCCAAAGCCTGGGCTACTCCTTTTTATGTAAATCCAGGTATGGCCAGGGAGCGTTTTGATGCCGCGCTGGCGAAACTCAAATCCTACCCGCAGACGGACAGCAGCCGGATTGCGGCGATCGGGTATTGCTTTGGAGGCGCGCAGGTGCTGAATATGGCGAGGCTTGGCGAAGACCTGAAGGCGGTAGTCAGTTTCCACGGTAATCTTGTTGGCGTACAGCCGGACAAAAGCAAACTCAAAGCAGAAGTACTGGTCTGCCATGGCGGTGCCGATCCCTTTGTACCACAGGCGGAAGTTGACCAGTTCAAAAAACAAATGGACTCCATCGGTGCGAAATACACATTCAAGGTGTATGACGGTGCCACCCATGCATTCACCAATCCGGAAGCAACCGAAAAAGGGAAAAAGTTTGGTATGCCGATCAGTTACAACCCGGCAGCGGATACCGCTTCCTGGAAAGATATGCTTGAATTTTTCGACAGGGTGCTGAAGTAAAACATTGCCCCTGAAACGGGACCGGGACAGCTGCTGTGGCAGTGTCCCGGTTTTTTTATGCAGTTAATGCGGTGCCGGGATCGCTCCCCTGCCCGGATTGTAATGGCTTAGGTGTTTTCCGAATTACATCTTGATGAATTTGAGCTGTACTACAGACCCATCTTCTTTTTTACCGGCAACAAAATAATAACCCGGTTTGAGGCGGCTCACATTGATCACCTGTTTTTTGGCACTGACGACCTGCAGCGCGATGACCTGCCCCTGGGCATTGGTGATGCTGAGCGTTTTACCGATCCACCGGATGTCATAGGTAAAATCAATGGTCAGTTGATCCCGCGCAGGATTCGGGTAAAGGTTCGCATACAACCAGGTAGGATCAGGCTCGGGATTGAGCGGGATTTCGCTGATGAGTGGAATGGAAAGACCGGTTGATGTGAGGAGCCTGACCCTTGCACCACCTTTCAGGAAATGTGCCCGCATGCGGTCTGCCTGGCCCTGTGAAAACATGTTGGTGCATATTTCCGGGGTGAGGTCCATATAGTTCATATACATGTCGCCATCGGCCCCGTTGTCGCAGGATGTTTTAACCCCTGATGCCGGGCAGAACATGGTGGAGTTGCCCTGCCGGGGAGTATCGTCGACCCCGTCATCGCCACAGTATTCATCGCCCCAGATATGTTTGAGCCCAAGCCAGTGGCCGGTTTCATGTACTGCCGTTTTGCCCGAGATGCCGCCTGGTTTCACCCCGAAAAAAGAAGGGTTGACCACGATCCCATCTACTGCTGCATCGTCACCGGGGAAGGTAGAGTATCCGGAATAGCGACCGATATTACAAATCCAGATATTGAGGTATTGCCCGGTGTCCCATGCATCATCTCCCATTTCCGCACTGGATTTCATTTTGTCATCCACGTCCCACCTGGCCAGCGGAGTGTATTTACGGATGATCCCTGTGGTACTGCGGCGCCTGGGATCGGAGATTGCGAGTTTGAATTCAAAACCCGCATCAGCGGCACGTCCACGGAAACGTTCCGGGGTATTGACCGAATCCGGATTCAGGCGCCGGAAGCTTTCGTTCAGCACCCGCAGTTGTTCGTACACCTGCTGGTTGCTGATATTTTCTTCGGGAGTATGGTAAAGTATATGGACCACCACCGGGATGGTGATCACCGTGACCGGTCCGCGTGAAGTGGTGGACGAAGTACCCGGGGCATTTTCTGCAATGCGCAGGAGCTGTTCCCGCAGGGGATTCTTTTTTGCACGCGACTGGTTACGATCGCTGCTCACGCAGGTTTGCTGTGCAGCCATTGGTCCGGCAGAGAGGCAGAATATTATAAGACAGGAGATAAAAACCCGCATTCGTTTCCAGATGAATAATTGATAACAACATGACGGCGATACAGGTCATGAGTATTCAAATGGAATTGGAAAGAAAACGGGAAAACAAAGGAATGGAAACGGGGGTAATCGGGGGGATTGGATTCAGTCGGGCAGGTAAGGCTCTCCCAAATATATATATTTTTCCGTGGGATGTCAAAGCGTTTGGCGCTGAAAGTTTACAGATTGAGGCGAAACCCTTACCTGTCGCGGACCTTATTTCCCCGCAGCTTTAACACGTCGGCTGCATCTGATCACCTATTTTTGCAAACAGGTTTAAAAATACCCTTTCATGAACAGATTTATTGCCACTGCCCTGCTCATTTTCCTGGCTGCGTGTAACAATTCAACGGATGATGGCGGGAATACACCCGTAGAAGGCAACCCGGTGGTACCAGCGCCGGCAGCGGTGTCCTATGCCGTTGTGGAAACCTTCCCGCATGATACCTCATCTTATACGCAGGGGCTGCTGGTTTACAAGGGTGACCTTTACGAAGGCACGGGCAACTATGGCCGTTCGCACCTGATGAAAGTTGACGTAAAGACCGGCAGGGCAATAAAAAAAATCCGGCTTGACCCGAGGTATTTTGGTGAAGGGGTCACTATCCTCCGCGACACTGTCTACCAGCTGACCTGGCAGGAAAATGTGGTATTTGTATATACCCTGCCCGATTTCAAAAAGGTGAAGGAATTTCGCCTGCCGACCCAGGGCTGGGGCCTGACCAATGACGGCAGTTCCCTGATCGTTAGTGATGGCAGCAGTAACCTGGCTTACTACGACCCTTCCAGTTTTACCCTGCAACGCACGCAGAGTGTAACGGAATCGGGTCAGCCTGTCGACAGCCTGAATGAACTGGAAATCATCGATGGATTTATTTATGCCAACCAGTACCAGACCCCTTTCGTGCTGCGTATCGATCCTGCATCGGGCATAGTGACAGGGAAAATAGATTTCTCCAAACTCGTGGCGCGGTCAAGGACACTTAACCCCGCAGGGGATGTGCTCAACGGGATCGCATATGATCCCGATACCAAAAAAATTTATGTTACGGGAAAACTCTGGCCCGAACTTTACCAGGTTGAATTCAGCAAATAGTATCAGGACCTGCTGATGATGTAAATCACCGAACTGCATTTCTGCGTGTCGGACAGGGCTTTCATGTTGGAGCGGATCCCGGTACTGACAGCTCCGAGCCAGCTTGTGCTGCCGCTTTTGATTTTGCTGCTCAGCAATGAGATGTAGAAGCTGTCAAACCACATTGGTTTGTATTTTTTCACCACCAGGCCATTTGCCTGCATAAGCGCACGGATGGATGCGGGTGAGAAATGGTAGAGGTGCCGGGGTACATCGTAGGCCGCCCACGCTCCCTCGTATTTTCTTGCATCCAGTGATGTATAGTTGGGTACCGCGATAAAGATGCGGCCATCGGCTGCCAAAAGTTCGCGCAGACGCGCTATATAAGGATGCAGTTCGTGTACATGTTCCAGCACATGCCAGAGGGTGATTGCATTGAATCCCGGTTCAAGTTTATGGAAACGATCCATGTCCTCAAGTGTGATCCCGTGGTTCGTCAGTGCTACCTTCCTTGCTTCCGGATCGGGTTCAAGACCCGTGGTATTCCAACCCGCCTTTTTCATTTCGCCTGCAAAGGCCCCGGTACCGCTGCCAACATCGAGCAGGCGTCCACGGCCGCTCGGCGTCTCGGACTCGATCAGTTTACGTTTATTGCGCAGCGTGATTCCACGCACGACATGGTAGAGCCGGTTGATCAGTCCCTTACTGGTATTGGTATGGGAGATGTATTCTTCCGATTTATAATAAGGACCGATCGTGTCAGCGGTGGGTACATCCTGAGTAAACCGCAGTGTACAGTCAGCGCATTGCCAGACAGGAAATTTTTCTTTCGAAACAGTATTGTCAGTTGCTTCCAGCACCGGACTGAGGGATGTGCCGGAGCATACCGGGCATTTTGTATAGTGGATGCGGTTGTTCATTCTTGGGTAAAAAAAGATCAGGGAATGTTGCGGGAATTTTCTGCCGGGCTGGCGGGATTGATGGTAGATCGTGAACCTGCCGATGCCGGAGCCACGCCGTGCACGGAAAAATAGTACCCGATAAAACTGATGGCGGCAATGATCAGCAGGACAATCAGGATCCAGGATTTGCCGGACTTCTGTGCCACTTCCGTTTCGGGCTGGTATACATTGACCACTGTGGTTGAGGTGCGATCCTGTTCACCCACACGTACAAGGTGGTCCGCGTTTTCACGCAACACTTTCGTTGCGGGTATACTGGTAGTGAAACTCCGTACCGTAGCGGGCTCAAACCGGATTTCACCGGCGAGGCCACGGCTGAGGGTGCCCAGTCCCGTCCAGTCAATACGGTTACCTTCCTGTATGGATTTTTTAACGCCGAATACAAAGTCGTTGAAACGGATCACAGCGTCTGATTCGCTGCCATCGGTCAGCGAAGCCAGCCATTGGTAAAGACGGCGGGAACCTGTGACCGACCCGTGATGCAGGGCCACGCTGTAAGACGGGGCTATAATCCCGCGGTTGGCGATATCAATTTCGGCCGGTTGCCGTTCGAGCAGGAAGGTGCCGATGCCGGGCAGTTGCAGCTCACGGTGCAGTAAAAAATACTGGTAGAGTTCCTTGTACATTACTTCGTCTTTTGGTCGAAGGTGAAGATCACCCCGCCGACGAAGTTAAAGCCATAAACCGGATATTGGTTCCAGCGCATGTATTCTTTGTTGAAAACATTGTTGAACTGTGTCCAGATACTGATGTTCTTTTTTACCCTGAATTCGAGACCGGCGTTGAGGTCAAAAGCACCACCCAGTTTGCCATCCGAACCGTCCTGGCGCAGATAGCGGGAGCCGCTCCATGCCAGCAGGTCGCCCTTGATCCAGATATCTTTCAGTACCTGCAGGCGAAGGGCTGTATTGAATTCCAGCGGGATCATACCCCAGGCTTTCTGTTGCCCCTGGATTCCGTTAAACTGGTTCCATGAAAGACGGGTGATCACGGATACTTTTTCTTCCACGGTGTAGCCGAGCTCGCCACCGAAAGTCAGTACATTGATCCGGCTGGCATTCACCACGCGGAATGATTTGCCGTCGGTGCCGGCGGTCGTATCGTTGATAAACAGCGGCTGGTTGTTGAGCCGGTTGAAGCCCACTTTCGCGCTGTAGGTGAAGTGGTCATCGATGGTACCCTTGAACCCGGCAAAACGTTCCTCGATCCAGGTGTTATTGAGTTCTGTCGGAGCCCAGAGCCATGGGTTCTGCCCTGCCAGGTACTGGTAACTTGTTTTCCTTACATAACCGGTCCATCCGGCCTGGAGTGTGAAGCGCTGGTCATAGGTCCCCGCCTCCGCGAGGATATTGGGGAACATCCTGAACCGGCTGTTGTCCCATGACGGGCGGATACCCGCATGGATTTTTACCGACCCGTTGCTGTAGAGGACCCCGGGACTGATATACCAGGTATTGTTGTTGATGGTCTGTTTATCATCGAGTGAAAGACGCGTAAGATCAAAATTCAGCCCCAGCTTCACAATGATGTTTTCCCCTATCGACTTCTCGACCGGTACATCCAGCACGGCGTTGGTTTCATTGTTGCTCAGCTGGTCACCGAATACGTCAATCCTGACCGATGGGTTATAATTGATCCCGAATTCGGTCGCATTGACGTTGCGTGCGGCCCCGCGTAATGACACAGTGCGGAAACGCTGGCGGATACTGTCGCGTGGGAACTGCAGGGTTTCGGGCTGGTATCCGTATTTGTAGGTGCGATCCTGTTTCATCCCGATGCCGCCGCTCCATTCGATATTTTTTGCCGTTTTATAAAACCCGGACAGTCGCACCTCGGTGCTGGAGTAATCCTGGTTTTCCCTTTTCCCCTGTGAGGCTACATGTTTCGCATAGATATTGGCACCGGCGGTATTGCCATCCCCGAAAGAAATGCCGGTCTGGAGAAAGGGTGTACGGAGGCTGCCAAAACCAATTTTTATATAACTGCTGTTGTCGAAAATACCCACCGAATCCACCTGGAGGGCAAGTGGCTTCAGCGATCCTGGCTGGTAAGCAAACAGCAGGTTTGGATTTGGGATATCATATTTCAGCACCGGCCGGGTGGTATCAGTGGCAGGTGGTGTGGCGGTGAACTTGATTTTTGCTGAAGGTTTCAGCGTTGGACGGTATGACGAGGTGATATCAACTGACTTGGGGCGGGATGTATCCCGCTGTGCACTTGCGGCTCCGGAAAGAAAGAGGCCGGTGGTCAGTAATAAAATGTTCCTTATTGTCATCTGGTCTGTTTAAAAAAGTCAATAGGTTATTTGGCGAAAGGTTTTTCCCGGGGCGAAAGGTCAGTTTACCTTGCTGCCCTTTCCTTCTTCACTGTTTGTTTTTGTCAGTTTCGACTGCGCTTCAGCCTTCAGTTCCGGGTCTGTTGAGTGTTCCACAATGCTCTGGTAAGTAGCCTTTGCATTGAAAAAATCCTTCTGTGCAAAGTATACATCACCCAGCAGGATGTAGGCCCGGGTGACCCAGTAGTCGTAAGAACCGGATTTATTGATCACCTCGAATGCGGCTTTTTCGGCATCACTGTATTTACCGAGTGCAAACCAGCTGGCGGCGATTTCGTAACGGGCTTCTGCTGCCAGGGCGGCCTTGTTCAGCTGCACCACTGATTTGAAGTTGGTAATTGCCTGGTCATACTGGTTGTTTACCTGGAAGGATTTACCAATGGTCATACTGGCGAGTACCTTATCATCTGCGCTTGCCCCTTTGGCTGATGCAAGTGACCGGGCGTTTGCCTCGGCCTCGGTATATTTTTTCAGCTGGTACTGGCTGCGAAGCAATCCCCGCATGGCTTCCAGGCGGATATCCTGCGAACCGGCTTCTGCATTCAGCTGCGTGTAATAAGTTTCAGCTTTTGTATAATCCTTTACTTCAAAGAAATAAATGCGGGCAACCTCGAGAATTGAACGTTCGGCAAATTTGTTCGGGGCATTACGCGCCACAAATTCATATCCGGGCAATGCATTTTTCCAGTCATTCTTGTCCGAATAGATCCCGGCCCGGTAGTATTGCGCATCGATGATGTAAGCACCGGACGGGAACTTCTGGATATAATTATTGAATCCTGCCAGTGCACCGCTGGTATTATTGGCACCCAGTTGGTTTTCGGCGGACACAAACGTGAGTGAATCTTCAGTACTTATGCTGAGCGGCTTGCCCGCGTCACGCATAAACGACGCATACTCGTCCGGTTTCCCATCTTCCACATAGATAGTTTTGACGTTGTCAAGACCGTCACCCGCTTCCGGTGAATTGGGATACTGGCTCACCAGTTTTTTGTATTGGGTAAGGGCGGCCTGGCTGTTGTTCAGGTTGTAATAGGCCACACCGAGTTTCAGCAGCGCTTCCGGTTTGAAGCTGCTGTTGGTTCCTTCGATTACTTTATTGAGGTAAGGGATGGCATCACTGAATTTTTCATCCGCGAGATAGGTATTGGCCACTTCCATGGTAGCATCTGTTACCAGCGGGGAAGCCGGGAATTTCCTGACCATGGTATTGAGCAGGCTTATTTTCTCTTTGGAACTGCTGATGCCCGCCACCATTGCCTGCTGGAAGGTTGCGTAGTCTTCCGCGGGCCAGGAGAACCGGATCACGTTTTCATACATCGGTTTGGCCTTTGCATAGTTGCGCTGCATATAATAACAGTCAGCGGTACGGATGTAAGCGTCCTGTGTGAGTTCGTTGGAATTGAGTGCCGGGTTTCGGGATACTGATTCAAAGAAGGTCAGTGCCACCGGGTAGTTTTCTTTTTTCAGGTAACAGTACCCAAGGTTATATCGGGCCGTAAATGCATTGGCATCACCGCTTTCCGGTGCGCCGCCATCAGTGTAGGCATTGTAATACTTAATGGCATCATCGATACGGTTGGCCCTGAATGCGAGTTCCGCTTTCCAGAAACTGGCCAGCGCCACGATAGAGCCGTTGTTGGGATCTTTGAGTGCTTTGTCCAGCAGGGCTTCCGCCTCGGCGGGACGACCGTCATTGATGAGCTCGGTGGATCGTCCGAAAAGGATCCGGGGGTACAGCCGTTTTGCATTCTGGGTCGGGTTAACCATGCCTTCAAGCAGCGACAGGGCCTCGCGGTAGTTATTGGTGTTGGTCAGCACACCAACGAGCAGGTCTTTTGCCTCGTTATTATAGACGGATGCCGGGTAGTCGGTCAGGAATGAACGCAGACCGTTCAGCGCCTCATCCTGGTAGCCAAGTTCGTAGGAAAGTTTAGCGTACTGGAATTTTGAAATCTCCTGTTGTTTTTTATCACTGCTGTTGGAAGCGCAGAAAAGGAAGGCATTACGTGCATTTGGTTTCTGGCCGGTTTTCAGGTAAGCATCACCCAGCAGGTACATAGCGCTCTGGCTGAGGGAGTCTTCCTTGCCACTGAGCTGTTTGAACCCTTCGATCGCTTTGGGCATTTCCCCCGCCATATAATAACTGTACGACAATTCATACAGGTCTTCCCGGCGCACTTTCGGTGAGGCCTTTACAAAATCGGCGAGATACGGAAGGGCCTGTTTGTATTCTCCTTTTTCAAAATAGGCATGCCCGATCATCTGTTTCATCTCGAGGTCGTAGTACTGCGAATTCCCCGACTTGAGTTTTTTCTCTGCATAGGCCAGTGCATCTTCTTTCTTATTCTGGATGTAGTAGATCTGTGCGATATAATAGGGTACCACACCCGCATATTCCTTTTCATTTTCCACTACACGGAAACTGGCCAGTGCTTCGGTGTATTGTTTGTCGCGGAATGCAAGGAACCCGTAATAGTAGTTGGCATCCTTGTAATATTTGTCATCCTTCATGCCCCGGATGGTATTGAAAAGCGGTTTGGCGCGGTCAAACTGCTGCAGGGTAAAATAGGAGTATCCCTGGTGAAACTTCATGGTGGCGATATCCGCATTGCTGAGATTGGCGATACTGGCGTTCTC
This sequence comes from Chitinophagaceae bacterium, assembly GCA_004173355.1. GTDB lineage: Bacteria > Bacteroidota > Bacteroidia > Chitinophagales > Chitinophagaceae > JBEVJC01. The sequence continues at coordinate 25,751 of SEAD01000036.1, forward strand.
GTAATGTGTGATGGCCTGCCGGAAATCATGCCGCCGGAAATAATACTCGGCCAGCTGGAAGTTCATCATCTGGATGCGGGCATTATTCTTTTCCGAAAGGATATATGCCTGTGCCTGTTGCTCGGCAAGGCTTTCGTCCTGTTTCAATGCACATGCGATTGTATAATAGTCCAGCTCCTGCGAACTCACCGGGTAATTAACCAGGTCAGTTTCGCGTGCAGCCGTCTTCAGTTCCCGGAAGATCGGGTACGCAAGGCTGTACTGCTCTTTCTGGAAATATTCTTTCGCTTCTTTAAACCTGGTCTGCGGATCCGTGTAGAAGGCGGTTTGCTGGGAGAACGCTGCACTGCTAAGCACAGTAACAAATGCCTGTAAGATTAATTTCTTCATGCGGGGATGTCCTTTATTAACCGTTGTGGGATTAACGAGCGAATATTCAAATTATTTCAGCGTTGGCCAAACATCATTCCAAACACCTGTGGATAACTGCTGATGACTGAAAGGTTTAACATTTCCTTCTCGGAAAGGGGTTGAATCCATTAATGCCTTTTCTTTGCCGGAAGAAATACTCTGTCATGAAAAAATTATTCAGCACCAATTACTCCGACAACGCATTCAACATCGGCATTTTTGTACTGCGTGTTGTTGCAGGTTTGTCGATGGCGGTGGGCCATGGATATGGCAAACTCACAAATTTCTCCGCCACTGCATCCAGCCAGTCCGCCAACATCTACCACCTGCCAGGCAATATAGCAGCGGGTTTGCTGGTCTTTGCCGAATTCTTCTGTGCCATTATGATAGTACTCGGGTTGCTTACTCGTTTTGCCGCCTTTGCGCTGATTGTCGCGATGGGCACGGCATTTTTTGTAGCCCACAAGGGACAGTTGTTTGCCAAAGGCAGCGAAGCAAGTGCCATGTTCCTGGTGGTTTTTTTCCTGCTGCTGCTGGTTGGCCCCGGTAAATTCAGTGCAGATAAACTTATTGGTAAATAACGCATGTATACGTTTGACACTACCCTGCGGGTAAGATATGCGGAGACGGACCAGATGGGCGTGGTGTATCACGGCAACTTCTTCCAGTATTTTGAAGTGGCGAGGGCGGAAGCTATCCGCACACTTGGTTTCACCTATGCAGACATGGAAAAATCGGGTGTGATCATGCCGGTGATCGAAGTGCAATGCCGGTACCTGCGACCGGCATTGTACGACGACCTGCTGACTGTACGGGTGATCCTGAAGGAAATGCCGCACAACCACAAGATTGAATTCCTGCAGGAAGTGTACAATGAAAAACAGGAACTGCTCGCCAGCGGGTATGTGATCCTTTATTTTATGGAGGCCGGTGCCATGCGCCGTTCTTCGATGCCGGAACCGCTGAGGCTTAGACTTCAGGAGTATTTTAATTAAATTAGCCGGATGGATCATACCGAGCAGCTTAATCCGGAAAACCAGGCCTACCCTTCCGCTGGTGTTACCGAACAGGTCAGTTACCCGCCGAAGTACAGCAAACATGCTGAACAACCTTCAAATATCTGGCTGAAATCCGCCACCAGCCTGGTTCTTTACCTCGTCATCGGCTATTATATCTTCAAGAGTTTCAACATGCTGCTGCTGATCACGGCTATCGTGGTCTTTCATGAACTGGGCCATTTCATGGCCATGAAGGCATTCCGGTACAAGGATCTCGGCATATTTTTCATACCCCTGCTCGGTGCCTATGTCTCGGGCACCAAAAGGGAAGTTTCCCAGCGCGAATCAGCCATTATCCTCCTGGCGGGACCGCTTCCCGGAATGATCATCGGTTTTGTACTCTATTATTTCTACCTGCAGGATCCGCAACTGCACCTCGGCGGGATTCCGTTTTATACCATTTCGATCTCATTGATCTTCCTTAACCTCGTGAACCTGCTGCCCGTCTATCCCCTGGATGGCGGCCAGTTGCTGAACCGGGTTTTCCTGGATGAATCAGGGCTGGTCAGTCGCTTCTTTGTATTGTTGTCGATCGCGGCCATGACCTGGTTTGCGCTTTATGGTATGGGTACACCGGTGTATCCCCTGCTGATTTTCCCTGCGATGATGCTTTTCCGGCTATTTGGTGACGGCAAGCTGAATACGATTGAGAAACGTATCGAGGACGCGGGTTTTAACCTGGATACTTCCTACGAGGAACTTCCCGATGAAGACTACTGGAAAATCAGGCAGATCCTGGTGACGGAGTATGCACCATTGAAGGATCTTGGCCAGGGCAGTCCGCTTGAATTCCATCAGAAGGAGGAGAAGATTGTGTCTACTATCGAAAGCCTGTTGCACCGCAACCTGATGCAGGACCTGTCCTGGGCGGGCAAAGGACTTATCCTACTGTTGTGGGTGGCGGCACTGGCTTCGCCATGGCTCTCGGGCATGGACCTGAGCTTCTTCGACCGTTTCGGTTTCTAGGATTATTTCAGCTGGTCCAGCACCGTGTACATTTTTGCAACCATAGCCGAACTGCTGCCGGAGTAGTTGTTGATGATAAACGAAAACACAAATGTTTTCCCCGCAGCAGAGCGGTGGTAACCGGCAAACCCTTTTGCCTTGCGGATGGTACCACTTTTCATTTTCATATTGTTGTATTCGGGCAGTGCCTCGAAGAAGGATTTATACCATGGCCTGTTCATGGCATACTTCAGTACGGTTACCAGCGCACGCGTGGTCACCCGGTCCTGTGGTGACAACCCTGAGCCATCCCCTATTTCGAGTTCCGCATCGGTGATGCCTTTTGTTTTCCAGAATTCCTTCAGTTTCCTGATCCCGTTTTCGGTGGTGCCGGTACTGGTTTCCCCACTTCCGATTTTCTTCAGCAGCGCCTCACCATAGAGGTTGATACTTTTTTTGTTGAACCAGTAAATGATAGAGTCGAGCGTTGGGGAGTACTGGCTGAAGAGCAGGGTGAACGGCGTTGTGCTTTTTGATTTATCCCCGGAAAAATTATGGTAACTGTCGGGTATGCCCGGATTATAGCCTTCCTTCTTCAGTGCTTCGGTAAACATCGCTGCGGCCTGGAGCGAAGGATCGGGAAAAGATCCGGAGACCCTGAAATTGTTTTCCATGGGTATACTACCCCGCAGGTAGCCAACCGCACTGTATGGTGCCAGGTAGATATAGGAATTATCGCCGGAACCTTTTGCAGCAGTGACCAGTTCATTCACGAGGCTGGTCTGGTATAGTGCCGGTTGGGTGCGGATAATCTCCGGCTTCTCCCCGATCCTGTCTGCAGGTTTAAAATAAATATCATACTGGTTCTCCCGCCAGTTGATAGCCGAAGCACCCGCCCCGTAGTAATTACCCAGGTCATCCCAGATCCAGCCACCCGGCACGGTGGCACTTTCAAAAGCATGGTCATCGGCATATACAATGCCCTGCATTTCGCGGATGCCGGCATTCTTCATGGCTGACAGCAGCGCATTGGTAACAGCGGTTTCCGTACCCGCAGGATAGCGCCAGCTGCCTAGCGTGGGATCACCCGAGCCGCGTATAATGATGTCGCCGTTGAGACGGCCATCGCCGGGTTTGCCCGAGTAACCGAAGTCGGTCCGGAACCGGAACGCCGGTCCGAGCAGTTCAAATGCGGTCACGCTGGTAACTACTTTCAGGGTGGATGCGGGTGCGAGTCCCACCTGGCTGTTGTGATCAAACACAACCGCGCCGCTGGTGGCATCCACAACATACAACGAAACGGAAGCATTGGCCAGTTGCGGGTCAGCGAGCATCCCGGTAAAGGCTTTGCGGATTTTTGCAGCCGGTTCCTGCGCAAAGATCGACAGGGAAAATAAAAGGCCTGGTAAAAGACAACGCAGCAGCTTCATCAATGCAGGTATTTATGGATGTAAATGGACTAATTTTGAACCGGAATGAAGATAAGCAGCTTTGACCAGTCAGGTCTTTTGACTGCTGTTAAAACAAAAGAAATGAGTGAGCGGGATTCAACAGTTTATGCATCTGTGATCACGATTGGTGATGAGTTGCTGATCGGACAGACCATTGATACCAACAGTGCATTTATTGCACAGGAGCTGAACCGGATCGGTGTCTGGGTCCGTCGGAGAGTGGCCGTCGGGGATGTGAAACAGGATATCCGGGATGCCCTTGATGAAGAGCGTCAACATTCGCAGGTGATCATCATTACCGGCGGACTCGGCCCTACTGCTGATGATATTACCAAGCCCCTGCTCTGCGAATATTTTGGTGGTAAACTGGTGGTGAATCAAGAGGTACTGGCTCATGTGCACTACCTGTTTGAAAAAGTGTACCTGCGCAAGGGTCCGATCCTGCAGCGCAACCTCGACCAGGCACTGGTGCCGGATGTATGCGAGGTATTACACAATGCCCGCGGATCAGCACCGGGTATGTGGTTTGAAGATGCCGCCATTTCACCAGAAACGGTATTTGTATCATTGCCCGGTGTGCCGCATGAAATGAAGGGGCTGATCACCGACCAGGTAATCCCGAGGATCGTGGGTCGTTTCCCGTTGCCTGCCATTGTACATCGTACGGCATTTACCGCTGGCCAGGGTGAGTCGATGATTGCCGAAGCAATCAGTGATTTTGAAAATTCCCTGCCACCCCATATCAAACTGGCCTACCTGCCCAGTTACGGCATGGTCAAATTGCGGCTGACCGCGCGCGGCACTGACCCGGTGTTGCTGGAGCGGGAGATTGATGGTTTGTTCGACAGGCTCAAACAGGAAGTGGGTCAGTGGCTGGTCAGCGACCGCGACGAAGGACTCGAAGTCACGCTCGGGAAGATCCTGCTGGATGCGGGCAGGACCGTCGGCACAGCAGAGAGCTGCACCGGCGGGAATATCGCCCACCTGATCACCAGTGTGGCGGGTTCGTCGGCGTATTTCAAGGGGAGTATAGTGAGTTATGCCAATGAACTGAAAGAAGGACTGCTGGGGGTCAGTGCCGACACCCTGGCGCGCTTTGGCGCCGTGAGCAGGGAGACCGTGGAAGAAATGGCAAAAGGGGCGCTGGCGCAATTAAAAACCGATTATGTGCTGGTCACTTCCGGGATCATGGGACCGGGTGGTGGCACGGAGGAAAAACCGGTCGGTACGGTCTGGCTGGCGGTGGCCGGCGCCGGACAGGTGCAGACCCTGCAGCTAAACCTGAGGCAGGACCGCCAGCGGAATATCAGCATCACCTCACTTAACGCATTGAACTTCCTGCGGAAATTTGTCCTTTCCACTAAGTGACAACGGATTCTGCCCAAATCATTACCTTTGGCCGCGTAAGAACGCTTGTCAATCACGCGGGAATTTTTAACCCGCGACTTCCACTGCTGTGCAACGGAAACGGGTGAAGGGACGGAAGGAAAACCGAAAAAAAATTATGGCGAAGACAGACCTCATAATGCCCAAGCTGGGCGAAAGTATCATGGAAGCGACCATCCTCAAGTGGCATAAAAACCCGGGGGACATGGTGAAGATGGACGAGACCATACTCGAGATCGCAACCGATAAGGTTGACAGCGAAGTACCCAGTACTGCAGAAGGTATCCTTGAAGAAATTTTATTCAAGGTCAATGACGTGGTGCCGATCGGTTCTGTCATCGCCCGCATCAATACCAGCGCAGCGGAACCCGCGGGTAATACGCCCGCAGGACAGCCTGCTGCACCCGCTGCAGAAACAACTGCGCCAAATGCTGCGCAACAGCAACCGCAACAACAGCCCCAGGCCCCTGCAAAGTCTCCCTCTTACCAGGCCGTACCCCGTCCGTCGAATGGACAAGGACCGCGTTTTTATTCACCGCTGGTGCTTAACATCGCTGCCAGCGAAGGTGTGAGCGTTGCTGAACTCGAACAGCTGGATGGCAGCGGCAGCGAGGGTCGCGTGACCAAAAAGGATATCCTGCAATACCTCGGTGACCGGAAGAACGGCAATGGCAGCCATTCGCGCCCACAGGATGAACACGACCAATACATCCCTGCCACGGTGACCACCCACGCGCCGCAGGTGCAGGCACAACCGCCCCAGCAGTCGCAGCAGCAATTTGGTGGCAACGTGGAGATCATCGAGATGGACAGGATGCGCAAGCTGATTGCCGATCACATGGTGCGCAGTAAACACACGAGTCCGCACGTGACCAGCTTCACGGAAGCCGATGTGACCAACCTGGTGTTGTGGCGCGATAAAGTGAAAAAGGATTTTGAAAAAAGGGAGGCTACAAAGATCACCTTTACTCCCATATTTATAGAGGCCGTTGCCCGCTGTATCAAGAAGTTCCCCATGATCAACAGTTCGCTGGATGGTGACCGAATCATTATCAAAAAGGATATCAATATCGGTATGGCCACGGCCCTGCCAACGGGTAACCTCATTGTGCCGGTGATCAAAAATGCCGACCAGCTCAACCTTGTCGGGCTCAGCAAGAAGGTAAACAGTCTCGCCGATGCTGCACGAACGTCAAAACTGAAAGCCGACGATACCCAGGGTGGTACATTCACATTGACCAATGTGGGCACTTTTGGCAGCCTGATGGGTACCCCGATCATCAACCAGCCGCAGGTTGCGATCCTGGCAGTGGGTGCCATCAAAAAACGCCCGGTGGTGATTGAAACCGAACAGGGCGACAGCATTGCCATCCGCCACATGATGTATCTCTCCATGAGCTATGACCACCGCATCGTGGATGGCAGCCTCGGCGCCACCTTCCTGACCGCTGTGGCAAAAGAGCTGGAAAATTTTGATAGCAACCGGGAAATCTGACGAGTTTACTATTCTGATAATCTATGCGCATAATCATACTGCTGTCTGTCCTGCTGGTCTCAGTAACCGGACATACACAGAAATCCCACCTGGGATCATGGAACGTAATCAATTCAAGGGTCACCCTTGCACCACACTGGGAGCTGTTCAATGAACTGCAACTACGGTCCCAGTCGATGTACCAGGATCATTTCTACTACGAGGTAAAAGGAGGTGTGTCCTATTTCCTGAGCAAGAATTTTTCTGTGCTTGCAGGGGTTGGCCGGTATATCACCTATTCCGATCCGGGTAGTTTCACCAAACCCATCACTGGTAATGAATTCCGTTTGTGGCAGCAGCTGACGATGAATAATTACCTCACGCGTGTGAAGTTTGAACACCGCTACCGGGTGGAGCAGCGTTGGTTCAAGACCGGCTATCGCAACCGGTTCCGCTACCGGCTCAATGCCGCTGTTCCGATAGCAAAAAAGAAAATGGAGCCGAATACATTTTATGTCGCCGCTTTCAACGAAATTTTCCTGACAAATAAGGCCCCCTATTTTGAGCGGAACCGTTTTTTTGCAGGGTTTGGTTACCAGATCAATAACTACTTCAGTATCCAGCCGGGATATGTCCACCAGTTCGACTACCGCAACAGTCTCGGTACCGGGAAGAATTTTTTCCAGCTCACCCTCATGATCGATGTGGATGGCTCAAGGAACCCGTATGAGGGAATCCGGACCAACATGGACTGATGCATGGATTTGTCCGCGCTTTTTATTAAATTAGGAATAATAAAAAGCCGGTACTTATGAAACAACTTTCCGAGACCTGGTTCGCCGAAGGATATATTGATTTCGAACTGAAGAAATATACGCTGCTCGCCTACCTCCAGCAGGTCAACCGGTATTTCAACGAGAACAAGCTATATCCCCAGCTCGCGGAGGTCGTTTTCCATTACAATAATATTGTCGCGTTCCGCGAAAACAAACGATACCTGCAGGAGCAGTTTCCGCGTAAACTCACCGGGATCCAGCTGGAAAAACTGCAGCTGCTTTATGAGCAGATGATCGAGGACAGCGAGATGATGCAGGAGCTGGAATCCATTATCGGCTTTGCTGCGGATACGATGAACAGTACGTTGCGTACCGGTGCCGGCATTTATGAATTTGTAGAAGGGAAACTGACAATCGCACCGGTGGGGCTGATCCCGCTTGATACGCAGGAGGGATATTTTTTCCTGAGTAATGGCAATACCAGCAACACGTTGGTTTATTATTACCGGCTGTCGATTTTTGACAAACATGATGAACGATACAGGAGTATCCGTACCTCATATGTTGACAGGTGGACAAGGAGCCTCGCCCATACATTCGAACATATAAAGTCCGAACTGATCCGTGGCAAAAAGGAATTACCTAACCCGGCAGTTTATTCTATCCGGTCCGAGCTGAGTTACCCGGTGGATGAAACCCTGCTGCCGGTAGCAAAACGTTCGCTGGTGAAATACATCAGCTGAGGCTGTTTAAAAAAAAGTCCCTGCTGTCTGTCGACGGCAGGGACATATTATCGGACTTAACGTCATTGTTTACCGGGAATCGGAAATATTCAGCCCCCAGTCTTTCCCTTTCTTAACCGCTGGAACACCATCGGTAATCCACACCGCCGGCTTCTCCCCTTTCAGGAGCCAGTCGAAGTACTGCTGTTCGCGGATCTGGATATCCTTTCGGTTGCGGCGCTGTACGAGGTTATGTGCCTCCCCGTTATAATTGAGCATCCACACTTTTTTCCCAAGACGGCGCATGCCCGTGAAAAGCTCAATACCCTGGTACCAGGGCACTGCGCCATCCGCATCATTGGCCATGATGACCAGCGGGGTTTTTACTTTGGGCAGGTGGAACAATGGTGAACTTTCAATGTAGAGTTCAGGTTTCTGCCAGAGCGTAGCACCAATCCGGCTTTGTGTCTGTTCGTACTGGAACTGGCGGGTAACACCACTTTCCCAGCGGATACCTCCGTATGCAGAGGTCATATTCGCTACCGGCGCACCAGCCCATGCAGCCTTGAACATATCGGTCATGGCGATCAGCTGTGCGACCTGTATACCTCCCCAGCTCTGCCCCTGGATACCCATGTTTTTTGCATCCACCCAAGCATGCCGGGTAAGGTCTTTTGCAGCACTCACGATATAATCGTAGGCACTTGCCGCGGGGTGTCCGATGGTGTAACTGATATCGGGGGCAAACACGATATATCCGCGGCTGACAAAAAAGGAGATGTTCAGGCGGCTTGGCGTTGGTGCCGGGGGGATATACCCATACAGGCCGTCTGTAAGCTTCTCATAAAAATAAAGGATCACGGGGTATTTGCGTGCCGGGTTGAAGTCTTCCGGTTTGTAAATGATGCCTTCCGAAGGTTTCCCCTTGAAAGTGGTCCATTTGTACAGTTCAGCAGTGCCCCAGTTGTATTCTTTCTGCTGGGCATTGATGGAAGACAGTTGTTTCTCCATGAGTGCAGCGGTTGGTTTCGCTGGGCCGGCAAGGGCTGCGGCCGGAACCTGCATCAGGTAGAGATCAGGTGATTTTACATACGATTCGCGGGTGACTACAAAATTGCCGTTGTCCGCTACCTGCTGCTTTGCGATAAAGGACGGCATGGAGAACTTATGATCCAGCACCGGGAGTTCGGTAAATGAACTGCCATCGATACTGATCATGGCAAAACCAGCATCCTTGGACACGGAGTTAAACTTGCGGAACAGGACCTTGTCGGCGGACGAATAGAATTTTTTATCATTATCCCGGACCAGCGGATAATAGGTTGTCCTCGTACTGCGACCGTTGTTGCGGGTCAGCGATTCTGTTTTGTATGAACCCGAGGTTGTGATTTTCCAGATATCATAGCGGTCGCTGATAAAGACTGCCGAATCCCCCTGCAGCCAGCCCATCACGCCATAAGGCGTCGGATCGGATGGTGAGTCATGGTCTTCATCATACAGTTTTACCTTGATTTTCGCCGTAAGGTTTACTGCACTGTCGGTTGCTGCGGAGTAGAGGAAATAGTTTTTTGCCTTGTAGTCGTACCACAATACATAATTGCCGGTGGTGGAAATATAGGAAGGGTTGATAACTCCTGACAATGATTTTTTTACCAGCCTGGGTTCACCGGTTTTTACATTGATAAGGTAAAGATCTTTTTTTGTATTGCCCGTCCACTGGCTCTCGATGCGGTTTCCATAATCGGTGATGGCGATAAAATGTTCGCCGTCACCATCACCTGTCTGGTATACCTGCGGGATTTTTTCAGTTGCCAGCTGCTGCAGCGAGGCGCTGCCGAAGTCGTATACGGCAAGGTAATTCTGCTGCAGGTCCCGGGTGAGCCGGGTGAGCTGTACGGTCTGCAGGTAGTCATCATTATAATGCCATACATCAAGTTTGGCAAGGTCGATTTCCACCAGGGTGGTATCTTTTGCCGGCTGGATAGCTGCGGTGTTGAAGAACAGGCGACGACCGGATTTGCTGAATTCGAGGCGCCCGAATTCACTTACCGTCATCCCTATGGTCATGCCAACGGTGGATTTATCAGCCAGCAACCTGGCAGAATCCTGTCCGGATTGATGGTACCAGAGTTTATAAAACTTCAGCAGTTCCTTTGGCTTTGCATCCCGTTCCGCCACGTAAGCCAGTTGCTGACCGTCTTCTGAGAACGCAAAGTTTTTGAAATCATTACCCCCATAACTGATGGTATCAGCTTTTGCAACCTGGACATCATAGAGTACCACTGCCTGTTTCGCCGTGCTGTCGCGCCCGGCAGCAGTCTGGCGGAACACGAGCGCTGCCCCTTTTTTATGGAGCAGATAACTGTTTACATTGCGGAACGTTTTTTCAGCACCCGTTGCCAGGTTACGTACCACCAGCTCGGTGCCCGCTTCGGCAACGGGAGGCACCTCATCACCATCGGCAAAATCGCCGG
>SEAD01000289.1 GCA_004173355.1 Chitinophagaceae bacterium
GAGCAAGCAACGCCTTATATACCTGTAAATAAAGTACGAATTGTAACTGCCGCCGCATTATTTGACGGTCATGATGCCGCAATAAACATTATGCGCCGCATTATCCAGACCACGGGTGTGGAAGTAATTCACCTTGGGCACGACCGTAGTGTTGAAGAAGTGGTGAATACCGCCATACAGGAAGATGCCAATGCTATCGCACTAACATCCTACCAGGGGGGGCACAATGAATACTTTAAATACATGCACGACCTGCTCAAGGAAAAAGGGGCTGGGCATATAAAAATATTTGGCGGAGGCGGAGGGGTTATCCTTCCGGATGAGATTAAAGAACTCCATGAGTATGGTATAACCAGGATTTACGCGCCGGATGATGGCCGTGAATTAGGGCTTCAGGGAATGATTAATGACCTCGTACAAAAATCAGATTATCCTGTGGGCGATAAGCTTAACGGCGAGATAAACCATCTGGCAGATAAAAACCCGACGGCAATAGCCAGGGTAATATCTTCGGCGGAAAATTTCCCGGAGGTGGCGAAGGAAACACTGGACGCTATCCACAAGCTAAATGAGACCTCGCAAATTCCGGTACTGGGAATTACGGGTACAGGAGGCGCGGGTAAATCGTCGTTGGTAGATGAGCTGGTACGCCGTTTCCTAATCGATTTCCCTGAAAAGACGATCGGGCTTATTTCGGTAGATCCTTCCAAAAGAAAGACAGGCGGAGCATTACTTGGCGACCGTATCAGGATGAATGCCATTAACAATCCGAGGGTGTACATGCGTTCTCTGGCTACAAGGCAGTCTAACCTTGCACTTTCAAAATATGTTGCCGAAGCCATACAGGTGCTAAAGGCCGCAAAGTATGATATTATAATCCTTGAAACATCAGGTATCGGGCAATCGGATACCGAGATACTGGAGCACTCTGATATTTCATTGTACGTAATGACACCAGAATTTGGTGCTGCAACCCAACTGGAAAAAATCGATATGCTTGATTTTGCCGATCTTGTAGCTATCAATAAATTCGACAAGCGTGGCTCGCTGGACGCTTTGCGCGATGTAAAAAAACAATACCAGCGCAACCACAACCTGTGGGATGCCAACCCGGATTCGCTTCCGGTTTTTGGAACGATCGCCTCGCAGTTTAATGACCCGGGCATGAACACGCTCTATAAAAAGATCATGGATAAGCTTGTAGAGAAAACAGGAACCGACCTGCGGTCTACATTCGAGATTACCCGCGAAATGAGCGAGAAGATATTTGTTATTCCGCCGCACCGTACCCGTTACCTTAGCGAAATTGCCGAGAACAACCGTAAGTATGATGCAACTGCCGCCAGCCAGCAGGAAGTGGCACAGAAGCTTTTCGGGATTTATAAAACTATTGAGTCGGTGGCAGGGGTAACACCAGAACTGGCTAAGTTCGGGATAGAGCCGGTTACTCCAGCATCGGATGCCAATCCTGATTTTGTGAAGATGCTTATTGCGGAGTTTGACCGTGTAAAAATGAACCTCGACCCATACAACTGGGAAATTATCCTGACATGGAGCGAGAAAGTAGACAAATATAAAAATCCGGTTTATACCTTTAAAGTAAGGGATAAGGAGATTAAAATACAAACGCATACCGAATCGCTTTCGCATTCGCAGATACCAAAAGTAGCCCTGCCTAAATACCAGGCATGGGGCGATATACTGCGCTGGTGCCTGCAGGAGAACGTGCCGGGAGAATTCCCGTTTACCTCCGGACTATATCCGTTTAAACGTGAAGGTGAGGACCCATCAAGGATGTTTGCCGGAGAGGGTGGCCCTGAGAGGACAAACAAGCGTTTCCATTACGTGAGCGCGGGACTTCCTGCAAAAAGGCTTTCAACTGCGTTCGACTCGGTTACGCTTTATGGCAATGACCCGCACATACGCCCTGACATCTATGGTAAAATTGGTAATGCCGGTGTTTCCATCTGTTGTCTTGATGA
>SEAD01000037.1 GCA_004173355.1 Chitinophagaceae bacterium
AATGCGCAGCTGGAAAAAGGAAATGTGCTGATCGGTGGTAATGTGGCCAATTTCAACCTCGGCCTGAAAAAAGGAAGTGCCTATAATATCAGCCTGGTGCCGAAAGCTGCGTGGTTTGTGAACGACAACTTTGCAGTGGGTGCCTATGTGAATTTTGGTGTTGCAGGTGCAAAAGATGCCCCGACAACCCTCACCTATGGTATCGGCCCGCTGGCGAGGTACTATGTAAGCAATTCATCGGTGAACCTGCTGCGTCATGGCCGTTGGTTCGTGGAAGGTAATGCAGGTATCGGCGGGGAAAATATCTCCGACGGGGGAAACAGTACCAATGGTCTTGACCTCGGTGTAGGACCAGGTTATGCCTATTTCATCACCCCTAACATCGGTATCGAAGGCCTGCTGAAATACTATGGCCAGGTTGGCTTCGGTAACACGACCTCAACTAGCAACCTTGGTCTGAGCGTAGGTTTCCAGATTTACCTGCCCGGTAAGGCAACACGTAACCGTCTTGAGAACAGGCAGCCTTAATGGCTCCGGTTTTCCTGCTAAAACCTAAAGGAAAATTTTAGCATCGAAGCCTGCCGGACGGAAAACCGGCAGGCTTTGTTAAATTGCGGTCCTTAAAACATACCGCATGATGAAGAACTCCGTCCGCGCCATATGGATCCTGACTCTTTCCTCGGTAACGGCCAGTGCCTGGTCACAGGCTAAAACTCCCGCCCAGTTCGTAAATCCGATCATCGGCACACAACGGATGGGACATACCTACCCAGGTGCCACAGTGCCCTTTGGCATGGTGCAGCTGAGTCCGGATACCGATACCATTCCCTACGAAATGAATGGTAAATACAACCCTGACGTATATAAGTACTGCGCGGGATACCAGTATGACGACAAAACCATCGTTGGTTTCAGCCACACCCATTTCAGCGGTACCGGCCACAGTGACCTCGGCGACTTCCTCCTGATGCCCACTGCCGGAAAACTCCAGATGAACCCGGGTATCGCTTCCGAGCCAAAAGGCGGATTCCGGTCATCTTTTTCACATGCAAATGAAGCAGCCGAAGCAGGATATTACAAAGTAAAACTTGACGATGATAATATCACGGCGGAACTGACCGCCACTACCCGCGTAGGTATCCACCGGTATTCCTTCCCCAAAACCGACAGCGCACATATTATCCTCGACCTGATGTCGGGTATATACAATTACGACAGTAAAAATATCTGGAGTTTTGTACGGGTGATCAACGATTCCACGGTCACGGGTTACCGGCAAACAAACGGCTGGGGCCGCACGAGGATTGTTTATTTCGCCATGACATTCTCAAAAGCCTTCACCCAGTATGGCATGAAGGATTACACCGGTCGTTCGGTCTACCGCGGTTTCTGGGGCAAATTTGACCAGACAAAAAACTTCCCTGATCTCGCAAGTTCAAAAATGCGGATGTATTTTGATTTCAATACCAATGATGGCAAACCGGTAGTCGTAAAATTTGCACTGTCTCCCGTGAGCACCGAGGGAGCTCTGGCCAATTTCAAAGCCGAAGCACCGGGATGGGATTTTGATAAATTCCGCCAGGCCGCCCGCACCACCTGGAACAAAGAGCTGGACCGCATCAGGATCGAAGGCTCCGATGACGAGAAAACGAATTTCTACACATCCATGTACCATGCTTTTATCAACCCGACAACGTACATGGATGCAGATGGCTCTTACCGCGGTCTTGACCAGAACATCCACAAGGCCACCGGATTTACCAACTACAGTACATTCTCTCTCTGGGATACGTATCGCGCCTTGCATCCCTTCTTTAACCTGGTGCAGCCGAAACGTAACTCGGATATGGTAAAATCAATGCTTGCACATTTCGACCAGAGTGTGGAACGCATGCTGCCTGTGTGGAGCCATCATGCCAATGAGAACTGGTGTATGTCCGGATACCACAGCGTATCCGTGGTGGCCGATGCCATCGTCAAGGGCAACACCGGTTTTGATACAAAAAAAGCACTCGATGCCTGTGTCACCACGGCGCGCAACCGCCGCTATGAAGGGATCGGGTACTATATCGACAAGGGTTATATCCCTGAAGAACAAAACGGATCTTCCGTATCCACCACACTTGAATATGCCTACGATGACTGGTGTATCGCACAGGCTGCAAAAAAACTCGGCCGTAACGACCTCTACCAGGAATTTATCAAACGTGCGGGCAACTTCCGCAATGTCTTTGATAAAAACATCGGGTTTATGCATGCCCGGCTGGAGAATGGTGAATTTTCAAAAAAGTTTGACGCGCTGAGCACTTCCCACCAGGGTTTTATCGAGGGTAATGCCTGGAACTTCACCCTTTTTGTCCCGCATGATCCGGAGGCGCTGGTTGAACTGCTGGGTGGCAGGGAAAAAACAACCCACTACCTCGATACACTTTTTACCATGCACCTGCCTGATGAGTTTTTTGCTGAAACGGAGGATATCACACGCGATGGCATCATCGGTGGTTATGTTCACGGGAATGAACCCGCACATCACGTGGCCTATCTCTATAACTACACCGGCAACCGGTGGAAGACACAGGAGCGGATCCGTATGATCCTGAAAAACCAGTACAAGGCTGCACCAGACGGTCTCGGTGGTAATGATGACTGCGGACAGATGAGTGCCTGGTATATGTTTTCCTCGCTTGGCTTTTATCCCATTGCCCCTGGTTCTGACAAATATGAACTGGGCAGCCCGGCGGTGGATGCGGCAACGATCAAACTTGAAAACGGAAAGACCCTTTCCGTTGTGGCCCACGACCAATCGGACAAAAACGTATACGTGTCAAAAATTTTGCTGAATGGCAAACCGCTCACCACCCATTATATTACCCACGGGCAACTGACTGCGGGTGGGAAGCTGGAATTTTTTATGACGGCGTCAAAACCTTAATCCCGGTTTGCGGACAACAAAAGACCCGCCTGCGTCACACGCAGGCGGGTCTTTTGTTTTAGTGGTATGTTCAGAGCCGGATCTTGAATCCACCGTTGATCACAAACCCGTCAACCGGGGCATAGATGTCGTTGAATACCGGGTTGTTTACCGGTCCGGTATAAATGGGTCCGAATTTCGTTTGCCTGGTATCACCAAAGTTTTCGAAGTTGATAAACACACTGAATTTCTCCCAGAACTTTTCAACCATGAAGCCGGCGATCCAGTAAGGCTCGCCTTTGCTGCCATCATTGAGGCGTTGCGGACTGAAGTAATAAGCTTCCAGTCCGATCTTCCATTTTTCCTCCACTTCGTACATCAGTACATTGTTGAGCCGGTGTCTTGCAGTCAGGGGCAACCAGGTTTCCGGACCAAAATGTGTATAGGCATCCGTATAGGTATATCCGACAAACAGTTTGAAGTCGTGCCAGCTCAGTTTGATATTGGTCTCCATTCCTTTTGTATCGATATGTCCGGTCGAATTGACAAACTGTTGTTCGCCATTACCCGCATCCGTCAGCACCAGTGGCCGGTTGAGCCGGGTATAAAAGAACAGGTGGTTGATACTGAATCCGAATTCGCCAAAACGTGTTCGGTAGTTCAGGTCCCAGTTGCCGCCCATCGACCGTTCATTGCGTGTGGCATTGATGTCGATCGGCAGGATCCGGCGGAACTGCGAGCGCTCGGCATCTTCGGTAAAGATGGTGGGTGATTTGTAGCCATACCCTCCACCGATCCTTGTAGTGATGGATGGGTTGATTCGGAACATGGCCGATACACGGGGTAGCAGTTCAAATCCGTATTCATTGACATAGTCGCCGCGCAGGCCGGTTTCCAGTGTAAAGAATCCTGAAACAGTCCAGGCATTCTGGATAAACAATCCCACTGTATTGTACTGGTAACTGCGGAGCGGCGATGAGGATCGTTGTTGTTCCGCGAGTTTATCCGTGACGAGATTAGCACCGATGACCCAGTCTGCTTTTTCACCCTTGCGGGTCCAGTCGAGTTCAGTGAAACTGGATTGCTGCAGGGCTTCAAACTCATAGGATGGGATGGCGATGCTGCGGCTAAAACGGCTGTAGCTGTTTTTCAGTTGCAGGCTCGAATGTTTCCCGGTTTTGCGGGCGAGTCCAAACTGTGTGGTCAGCCGGTTTGTTTTGTTTTCTTCGTAGAAACCTGTGCCGCCCTTTTTGATAAAATCCATATCACCACCGATCCGGTCTTCGGTGATATAGCTGAACCCGATATCGGCCGTGAGTTTTTTCCCGTAAACAAAAAACCTCGGGTTGATGGTATACCGCTCAGCTTTCGGGATGGCAGTAAAACCAATATTGGCCGGATCAAAAGCCGCACTGCTGTTGCGTGAGCCAAATACGGTCAGTCCGGTCTTCCCATAACGTTCACTGTAGAAAGCACTCAGGTCGAGACCGCGGGCCGTGGTGCCATTGACCAGCAGGCTGATTTCTCGGTCTTCCCCCGGTGTTTTTGAAACCAGGTTGACCAGGCCGGCAATGGCCCCGCCACCATAGAGTGTGGATGCCGAGCCCTTGATCACCTCTACCTGCCGGAGATCCAGTGGTGCAATCTGCAGGATAGACAGTCCGCCAGAAAAACCCGCATACATCGGATAACCGTCACGCAGGATCTGCGTGTACCGGCCATCAAGCCCCTGTATCCGGATGCCTGCGCTGTAGGATGTGGCGGATGTCTGTTGTGTCTGTATACCGGTACTCTCGCTCAGGAGCATTCGGATGTCGCCGGGTTTCATGTTGGCTTTTTCGTCCAGTTCTTCCCCCGAGATGACTTCCGTGCGGGTGGGGGTGTTGGCAATGGTACGGCTGGTCCGCATGGCAGTGACAATCACCGCGGCTTCTTCATCCTCTTCCGCTTCGGCAGTGGTCAATTCAATCGTAAACACGCTGTCCTCTGCGGGAAACAGGACGCGGATGCTGGCAGCTTCAAAACCGATATGGGTGAAGAGGAAAACCTGTTCGCCATCTGGAATATTGCTGAAACTGGTGGTGCCGGTGGAGTCCGCCACAACGGACCGTTTCGCCTGTTGCCAGGTTACGCTTGTACCGGGCAGGGCTGTTTTTGTTTCCGCTGAAATGATGCGTGCGCGGAAACGGTTCTGTGCATGGGCTGTGGCCAGGGTACAACACAGCACCAGGCATGACAATAGGTATTTCATTATTGTGCTGGTAAAATAAATCAGTAAAAAATAGGGATTCGCGTCAGGTCAGCAGGCGCGGGGAGGCTGGAACAGCGTGGAGTGGAATTCGGAAGATGGTTTCACAAGGTAGGTATTGTAAAACGGCGATTCAGTGGCTGATGGAGTAACGGGCAATACCGCTTGTGGTACTTCAATGGATACGGCACATCCGGGACAGGCAAAGAAGGGGGAGCAAACAGCTTTGGCATCACCATCCGAAGCTGATCCGCATTCAGAGACTGTTGTTTCACCACCACAGTCATCCGGGCAGCAGGGAATAAAGGTCCCTGCCAGCACAAGTAGGAGTAACAGGAATGCGGCAACACGGTTCACCCTTCAAAGATAGCTGAATTATGTTCCCTTCAAAGCCACCCTGCATCGGCGTTGCAGAAAAAACTCACCGGTAGGTGCCCATGATCCTCACGGGTTCGGGACTACTGCTGAATTCAAATGGCTCACCGGCTGTTACGGAAAAAATTTCATCCTCGATATGGAATCGTTTTGCATTTGTTTTGATGGTAAAGCGGCTGCCGCGGATAATTTCGGGATGCAGTCCGGATTCGGAGCCGCGGACCTTGCACTGGTAGTATTGTTTGAGTTCGTCCCGCTGCTCGTCGCTGAAGAGCACCAGTTCAAGTTTACGGTCTTCATGGTCCGCATCCGGTGCAAAGGAGACGCCTGGCCCGAAGTACCGGGTGTTCATTACTATCGCAGTGATATAATTCCCGTTTTTGGAAAAGCCGGGTCCTTCTATTTCAAAACTTTCCGGTTTCAGTTTATCGATACTCAGCACTGACTCGCGTAAGGCTGCATCCAATTTGTCCTGCGGTCCAAGCTCTTTCCCTTTATACTGCTGCATATCATCCAGGTGCTGGGGGAACAAGCCAAAACCTGCCATCTCACAGAAAGGGTTATTGCCCGTGGCATGTGCGAGCTGGCCAAGGTAAAAGGGGGTAGTGCCCTGTGCCCACTGCATGACCAGTTCTTCTGGCGGCGCAGTGGCACCAATCGAGGTGGCGATGTTGTTTGCAGTACCGAAAGGTAAAACCCCTAGTGGCCAGTCCGGTTCGTCTTTTTTCCGGTGGTAGATCCTTTTGATCACCTTACTTACAGTGCCATCGCCACCAGCGACAGCAAGCATGTCAACAGATGAGGGTATTTTTTCCCATCCATCGTCTTTTATCGACCGTGTTTTACAATCATATCCCGCATCGTTCACCATCTTCAACAGGTCCTCTTCATCATGCTGGCCATGACCGGCTTTGGGGTTAAAGAGCAGCAGTACTTTTTTTGCCATACCTGTAGTAATGGAATATTATACCACAATTGGCACAGTAATGTAGGGAACAGGGTATGAGGATACTTATCAGCAATGATGACGGGATATATGCGCCGGGGATACAGGCGCTGGCTGAAATAGCGGCCGAACTGGGAGATGTGACGGTTATGGCACCTGACGTGGAGCAGTCATCCATGGGTCATGCGGTCACGCATTCGAGGCCTCTGGGCTATAAAAAATCACCTGTTGAATTTAAAAGCGGTGAGGCGTACAGGGTCAATGGCACCCCGGCCGACTGTGTAGCACTGGGTACACACCTGCATGCAGATACGGATGTTGTACTATCGGGGATAAATATGGGGCCCAACCTGGGCAACTCAATCTGGCACTCGGGTACACTTGCCGCAGCGCGACAGGCGGTCCTGCTGGGTTTTCCGGGTATTGCCCTGAGCACGCCTGTAGGGAAGGATGGGGTTGATTTTGCGAAGCTCCGTCCGTTTGTAAAGGAATGCCTTGAAATGTTATTGCCCGTAAAGGGACCGCATCTGTTCAATATCAATTTTCCACCTGAGCCCAAAGGGATCAGGTGGACATCACAGTCGGTTCGGTTGTATGACGGCACCATTATACCGGGTCTTGACCCGATGGGGCGTAAACATTACTGGTTCACCGTCACGCCCCTCGAGCCGGCGGAAGAAGGAACGGATCGCTGGGCAATGGAAAACGGACTGGTGTCCATCACCCCGCTGCAACTGGATCTCACGGACCATCGATACCTGTCCGCCCAACTATAGTAACGACTTAAAGATTGTTTGCATGTACATCATAACAGGTGCCACCGGCCATATCGGCTCGGAGGTTGTGAAAGCTTTGCTGGCCGCGAGCCAGCGAGTGACGGGTATTACATCAGATCCCGCCAACAAAAAAAAGATAGAGTCCCAGGGTGCAGCAGCTGTAGTGGCCGATGTGTCCGATACACCGAAACTCACAGAGGTGTTCAATAAAGGTATACGCCTGTACCTGCTCAATCCTCCCGCTCCGATTGATGGTGATCCTTCAGAAAAAGAAAATACACAGGTGGATAGCCTGATTGCAGCTATCCGGAAATCAACATTTGAAAAAGTAGTGGCAGCCTCTACTTATGGTGCCCAACAGGGTAAACGCCTCGGCGATCTGGATGTCCTCTTTAATATGGAAGGGAAACTGAAAGGCGCCGTGCGTGACTGCTGCATTATCCGTGGGGCATATTATTTATCAAACTGGGATATGGCCATCAGCATGGCCAGGTCCGATGGGAAAATCTATTCGCTGTATCCCCCTGCATTCAAACTTCCGATGGTGGCACCGGCAGACCTTGCAGCCCGTGCAGTGTCTGCATTGCTGTCGCCACCCGCAGGTCATGAACTGATCCAGCTGGAAGGCCCTGCGCGATACAGTGCCAATGATATTGCAAAAACCCTTGGTGACATACTGCATAAACGGATCCAGGCCGTGTCTATCCGACAGGAAGACTGGCATCCCTGGCTGGTCAAATCCGGATTTTCCCCGAGGGCCGCAGAGTCAATGGTGAACATGACGCGTCTGACACTGGAAGGTCATTTTCCGGATGAGAAGGACGTGGAGAAAGGTGACACCACCCCCGAAATGTATTTCCGAAAACTGCTGAAGAAATAATCAGAGCACAATAACGATGGTGCCGGTAATGATAAGACCCGCGCCGATGGCGGTTTTCCAGCTCAGTACCTCGCCGAGGAAAATCACCGAAAGCACAATGGTGAGTGCAACACTGAGTTTGTCCACCGGCGCCACCTGCGATACTTTACCGAGCTGCAATGCCTTGAAGTAAAAAATCCAGGAGAGGCCGGTGGCCAGTCCGGATAACACCAGGAAGATCCAGTTTTGTTTTGACAGGCTGGCGATACTGGTGTTTCCCTTAAACCATACAATGCCCCATGCGAGCACCAGGATCACGACGGTGCGGATGGCCGTGGCGAGATCGGAATCAACTCCTTTGATTCCTTTTTTTGCCAGGATTGCGGTGAGTGATGCAAACACGGCCGATAACAAGGCAAAAATCCACCACATAGTTTTTTAGTTTTTCAGTTGTACGAAGATCTGTTGCAGCGTACTATCGGTCCGTATCTCCGGGTTTCCCGCAGCTTCGGACACATAGCGGATGCGCTCGTCGAGGTTGGGATGGCTTGCCAGGATTTCGGGCATTTCGCCCTGGCCGTCATCTTTTTTCAACTGGTTAAATAACCCGGTAAAACCGGCAGGGTCAATCTGCCGCGCCCGCAGGAGCTGAAGTCCATGCAGGTCGGCTTCTTTTTCCAGCGAGCGGGAGTAACCCAGTGATTTGAGTTGTTCAGCCTGATCGGCAAGCACTGAGCCTATTGCCCCGTTGTTTCCCAATACGAGTGACAGGAATACTTTCGAGCCAATCGAACGGAATACCGACCGGGTGGCATGTTTCAATTGCACATGGCTGTATTCATGGCTGACCAGCGCAGCGAATTCCGGATAGTCTTTCAGTTTATTCAACAGGCCGGTGTACAGCACGATCCTTCCGCCAGGCAGGGCAAAGGCATTTTTGATCGGGCTGTTCACTACCGTGATCCGCACATTATATGGGGTAGCCACATTCATTTCTGCAAAAAAGCGATTGGCAAGGAATGTTTTCGCCGAGTCCGTTTCTGGTCCCAGGTTCAGCCCGCTGAAGATACTTTCCCCGAACCCGGCTTCGGTATCCGGGTCAACACCGGATGCGATTTTTCCCGCAAGCCATGGTACCAGCAGAAGCCAGGCGCCCACGATGCAGCCAATGACCAGGAGGAAAACCAACAGGATCCTGCTGCGCCAGTGACGCGGCGCAGCAGGAAGCTGGGTATGCTGGCTGCGTCCGGTCAGGCTTTCGAGTTGCCGCGCCACTTCTTTACCCGGGATCACGAGCGCAGCCAGTGCTCCCGGATAAGCACGTACAAATGTGATATCCATCAGTTCATTGTGACGTACATCGATATCTTTCAACGGCCATTCCACAGGAGCGCCGTCCACGGCGGATTCCAGCCGGATGAGCAGGTTTGTCCGGTCGGTTTCAACCAGGGCTTCCGATCCGGTGTCGCTGCTGCTGGTTTTATAGATGGCATTCCATTCGTACATGCTGTTGCTTTATGGGTCCTGTATAACCGTAAGATCTTATTTTTGCTGTAATCACTCAATTTTTTTTCATGTCGATGAGTCCAAAGTCCATCATCCAGCCCGCAGCGGCGGCTACTGTTTATCCGATCCTGCTCGCAATCAGTTTTTCGCACCTGCTGAATGATACGATCCAGTCACTGATCCCTTCCATCTATCCGATGGTGAAGGAAAACTACCAGCTGAATTTTGCGCAGATCGGGATTATCACATTGACGTTCCAGCTTGCGGCTTCTTTGCTGCAGCCGCTGATTGGGTTGTATACGGATAAAAAGCCACAACCCTTTTCGCTGGCCACTGGTATGGCCATTTCGATGAGCGGACTGGTGGTACTGGCTTTTGCACATCATTATTATATAGTGCTGGTTGCGGTGGCACTGATCGGCATCGGCTCTTCGGTCTTCCATCCCGAAGCATCAAAAGTGGCCTATATGGCATCCGGTGGTAAACGTGGCCTGGCCCAGTCCATTTTCCAGGTGGGAGGCAATGCCGGCAGTGCGATCGGACCGCTGCTCGCGGCATTGGTGATTGTGCCACACGGACAGCAGTACATCCTTTGGTTCTGCCTGCTGGCATTACTCGCCATATTTGTACTTTACACGATCGGGAAATGGTACACCGTAAACATGCACCTGATCCGTCCGAAAAAAGTTGCTGCGGCGCTGGAGAATAAACTGAGTTCAAAGAGGATCACTTTTGCTGTGATCATCCTGCTGGTGCTGATCTTCTCCAAATATTTTTACCTCGCGAGCATGTCGAGTTATTTCACCTTTTTCCTGATCGATAAATTCAACCTCAGTATCCAGCAGGCACAGATGCACCTGTTCATATTCCTGGGAGCGGTGGCTGCGGGTACCTTGCTGGGCGGTCCACTGGGTGACCGTTTCGGGAGAAAATACATTATCTGGTTTTCAATCCTTGGTGCGGCGCCGTTTACGCTCCTGCTGCCTCATGCATCACTGCTGGTAGTCACCTTACTGAGTGTGGTGATCGGTTTCATCCTGGCCTCGGCGTTCTCTGCAATCCTTGTGTATGCGCAGGAATTGCTGCCGGGTAAAATCGGCACGGTATCCGGACTTTTTTTCGGCTTTGCTTTCGGGATGGGCGGACTTGGTTCGGCACTGCTCGGCATCCTGGCCGATCATACCAGCGTACAGTATATGTTTTCGGTTTGTGCATACCTGCCGCTGATCGGGCTGATTACAGGATTTCTTCCGAACCTTCATACCCGGCCGAAGCAGCTGTAAAACTGACCATTCATCTCCAATTTTCACAGATCGTCCGGATCCAGTCTTCCCTCGGAATATCCCCGAGACTGTTTTCGGGGATGAAACCGGTATCATCGATCGGACGGATGCTGGTCCAGCCAGACCTAGCCATCGGCATACTTACGGTAAATTCCTTTGCCGGTAAAGGGGTAGGGTGATTCATTCCCACATAATCCATCATGCCCAGGGTATGAACGCCATACCGGGTGACCTTCCGGCTTTGTTTACTGATTTCAAAAAAATACTCGGTACTACTGCCACAGCCTTCATCAAACAATAAAGCAACCTCTTGAGGCCAGCGGCTGGCCGAATCAAAGGGGAAATACACGGACGGCGTTACCAGGAAACTATCCGTGGTTGTTTTTAATTTTTCGAAGCTGGCTTTATAAAGGGCCATGATGGAGTCCGGAAAGTATTTTTTGTATTCATCCGGAAGCGGGCCATTGATAAGGGGTGCAAAATCGCTGATGGCGCGGGCACGGTTGTTATCGCTGATGCGCAGCTCGTTATCCGGCTGCCGGATCTCATTGGTCATCAGGTACGGGAGCACATACCTCCAACCGGTGTTTCCGCCACCATTTCCTCGAAGGTCGATGATCAGGCCGGGATGTGACCGGATGGCGGAATCATTGCGGGCAACGAGCGCTGCCACCTGGTCATCGTCAATGAATGAGGGAATCCGCAGGCAGCTGGTCTTCGCGTCAGCCATATAAAATGCCAGGCCATTGGCATGATCCCTCCATGTCATCAGTTCGGCCTGCTCTGCGATGGTTGTTGCCCCGATGCGACCAAAAACCCGGAGATTCCATTCCCGCAGCAGGTTGCCTGTCACACTTACCGGTATATGGGTGCTCGTGAACCAGTCGTACCGTTCAGAGATCCAGCCGTCCCCCTTTTTCCGGAACAACGAATAAACCATTCCTGCCGGCATTGTTTTGGCATCCCTTGCCCAGGCCACCCTGGCTACGAAACTGAGCGGACCGGTACGACTCACTTCCAGTTTAATACTGCTGTCTGCATCGAGCCAGGTGCCGGCAAACGGAGGTGCGGGGTTTACGGCCGCCTTATTTGCTGTAGCAGGCACCTGCTTTTGCTCAACATACCCCGTCAGGCTCAGGATGAAATGTTTGTCACGGAAAAAATGGACATATTCTTCCATCAGCCGGTAGCAGGTCACGGTAGTGGAAGACCGGGTAGCGAGACCGGAGAGGCGGTCTACCAGCACATCATACTGACGGCGGTTGCGCGGGTTGACTTTTGCCGGAAAACCCGCATAATCCAGTTCCGTACGCCGCACCAGCGTGTCGAGGTTTTCCCGGCAATTGCACCGCGCAGGATTCTGTGCTGCACTGTTGGCAAACGTGAAAATCAGTAAAAAGACGACCAGTGTTTTCTGCAGGTACATATGTGCTATCCGGTTTGTTGTACACCGAAAAAATACGAAGCATTTGGCTCCCCGCCAAAATGTGATCCGGCACAGTGCCCGCCCGTCCTGTGTTCCGGCGGATGATGGGGAAACATCAATGATATAACTATTAGCTCGTATATAAGAGTTTTTACAGGCAACTGTAGGCGGACTTCTACACCAGAATCGGCATGTGCCTTACTTTTTGTTCGGGCTTTCCGCGCGATCTTTACCCCCACGGTTTGCCAGAAATACCGTGAAACCTAAACCTTATCCTGATTTTGAGACGATCCGCTATCCCTAAAACCGTAAAACAGCTGGAGGTAATTGATATTTCCAATGCTGTCCTCCAATCACTGCCAGGGGCCGTGATCTGCGCAGACATGGAAGGAGTGATTATCCACTTCAATCCGGCTGCAGAGAAAATTTTCCACTTAGGTACCGCAGAGGCCTGCGGTAAGCCGGTGGATCATCTGCTTTCTGCCTGTTCGGCTTCACAGCTTACCCGTTTTGCAGCGGTCGTCTTCGAGACCGGTCTTGCCCGTCGTAAAAATATCCGCCTCGAAACAATGGATGGTGTGGTGGCACGCTTATCCATGACTATTTCCCTGTTGCGTGACGAAAACAACGTAACCACCGGTTTCTGTGCACTGGCTGAACTGATCCCGGTCAAACAGTCACTGGGTCGTCTCACCTCTGTCAATAATAAAGTGGCAGTGGAAGTGGAAGGAGCTGAAGAGCGCCTCCGCCAGAATGAAAAACGTTTCCGTTCAATTGTTGAAAACAGTGCTGACGGTATCGCGATCCTTGGTCGCGATGGCAGTCCGAAATACCTCTCGCCTTCGATCAAAAATATCCTTGGTTATGATGAGGCCACGGCGCTGCAAATGAATCTTTTTACATCCACGCACCCGGACGACCTGGTTGCGCTGGGTAAACTCTGGACCAAAGTCCTGGCCAGCCCGGGGGTTCCCATCCGTGCCTATCCATGCCGTGTCCGGCACGCAGACGGTTCATACCGCGTGTTTGATGGCACGCTTACCAACCTGCTGCATGATCCCGCAGTAGACGGTATTGTAGATAATTTCCGCGATGTGACAGAGATGGTGCAATCGGAAGAGCACCTCAAAAGTTCAGAAGAGCGCTACAGGCATCTCTTCCAGAATAACCCGGTACCGATGTGGGTGTTTGATCCGGCGACATTGAAATTCCTCGCTGTAAATGATGCTGCAACCGTACAGTACGGCTATACTATTGACGAGTTTATGAATATCAGTGTGCTGGATATCCGTACACCGGAAGCAGCCGCAAAATTCCTGGAAGCCGTAGCCCGGCGGAAACAGGGTGGTACCCATAACAAAGCAGGGGAGTTTGAACATGTAACCAAGGATGGCAAAATCATCCATGTCGACATTGTCAGCCACCTGATCCGGTATGAAGGCATCGATGCAATACTGGTGCTCGCCAAAGATATCACTGAGCAGAAAAAGGCAAACAGCCTCCTGTTTAAATCCTACAGGGAAAACAACCAGATCCTGGAAAATATCGGCGATGGATTTTTCTCGCTGGATAAAGAATACACGATTACCTACTGGAACAAGGCAGCCGAAGAGATCGTACG
Organism: Chitinophagaceae bacterium; assembly: GCA_004173355.1. Classification (GTDB taxonomy): domain Bacteria; phylum Bacteroidota; class Bacteroidia; order Chitinophagales; family Chitinophagaceae; genus JBEVJC01. The sequence continues at coordinate 13,952 of SEAD01000037.1, forward strand.
TACTCCCCGTTCAAAGGTGCTTGGAAAGAGTCTCTGGAAAATGTTTGAAACCGCACAGCGGCTGAAGTTTTTTGCGGAATACAAACGGGCTTTCCGCGACCAGGTCACGGTCAATTTTGAAGAGTATTATCCCGAACTCGGCCTCTGGCTGGAAGTCACTGCCTATCCGTCGGACAGCGGGCTGTCTGTGTTCTTCCGGGACATTACCGCCCGCAAAAAAGCAATGGATAAAATCCGCCAGGCGAATGAAAAGTTCAGCATGATTGCCCGTATTACCAATGATGCGATTTATGAATGGGACATCGTGGAAGATGTGATGTACTGGGGGGAAGGTTATGCCACACTTTTCGGACATAAATGGACACCAGGTAAAATGTCCATGGACAGCTGGAGGGATTTTGTGCATCCATCCGACAAGGAAAACCTGATGAAGATTGCACAGGATGCATTCAAAACCGGTACCCCGAGCCTGCAGCGTGAAATTAAATTCCGTTGCGCCGATGGATCATATAAACTGGTCTATGATAAACTCGTAATTGTTTATGCCGAAGATGGTACACCGCTGCGCCTCATGGGTGCCATGCAGGATGTTACCGAAAAAAGGATGATGGAAACTTCCCTGCAGAACGCCAAGAACCGCCAGCAGCGTGCTGTCACAAGGGCAACTATCCAGGGGCAGGAGAAGGAACGCGAGCAGATCGGTATCGAACTGCATGATAATATCAACCAGATCCTTGCTACCGCAAGTCTCTATATCGAGCACGGCCTGTCGATGCCGGAGCCAAGCACGGCTATCATCACCCAGGGCAAAGACATGATCCAGCTGGCAACAAAGGAAATCCGCAAACTTTCACATGCCCTGCTGCCGCCTTCGGCCGGCGACTTTGGCCTCGTGAATTCAATCAACGAACTCGCTGACGGGATGAACCTGACCAGCCGTTTCAGTATTGATTGCCATGTGCGCCGCTTTGATGAGTCTATCCTGCCACGTGAACAGCGCCTGACTTTCTATCGCATCGTGCAGGAGCAGCTGAACAATATCCTCAAACACGCGCAGTGCACCAGGGTTGAGATCACCCTCCGGCAATCACGTGAAGACGGGACCAGCGAACTGACGATCACGGACAACGGGAAAGGATTCAACGTACTCCAGAAGAAAACCGGTGTGGGGCTCCGCAACATGATGAGCCGTGCCGAACTGTTCTGCGGAAAAGTAAATATCATCACCAGTCCGGGTAACGGATGCAAACTCACCGTGGTGATTCCGGTCAATTCGACCGGCACGGAAGACTGCACCAGCCTTCACCCGATCAAATAACACACAGGCAAGTGTTCGTTTACCAGTTGCGCCGGATCCGTCCGGCGCTTTTTTTTTCCTTAAATTGGACTTCCTTAATACAGTTTTATGTCAGCAGACCAATTGAAAGAATCTCTCAGCAACGGGTTACACAGGGCGCTTAACCAGATGGTCGGACAGTGGTCTGGGGAAACAAAAACATGGTTTGACGAAGGTGAACCGATAGATGTGTCTCCAATGACCGGTACCATCAAACCTTTATTTGACGGGCGTTTCGTGATGCATGAATACCAGGGTGTGTTCCAGGGGGCACCCTTCGAAGGCATTACCATCTACGGTTATTCACAGGTTACGGGATCGTTCGAATCTGTATGGATGGATACTTTCCATACCGGCACGGCGCTGTTATTTTCCAAAGGGAAACCCGGTGAAAAACTGTTCAATGTAAAAGGGAATTATACCGCGCCGGCACCTGAGCCGCAGGAATGGGGCTGGCGAACGGAGATCAGCCAGACCGAAGCCGACCACCTGACGCTCACAGCCTGGAATATTTCACCGACAGGGGAAGAAACCAGGGCCACAGAAACTATTTACCACCGCCGCTGACAGCTATGCAAACCCGGCTGGCTTTGATCCGACGCTTTTCCGGCCTGCAAAAACTGCTGGCCTCCCTTGTATGTGCAGTCGTGGTATTCCTCGTGCTAATCCCTGCCGGGGTCGACATCAAAAGCCGCTTCATACTCGCGTGGGATGTGTTTTGTATCGTCATGGTCACGCTTGCCGCGATCCTGTTTTTCTCCACCTCCCGCAGTGAAGTAAAGGATGTGGTCCGTTCGCAGGATGACGGGGTAGAAGTAATTTTCCTGCTGGTGGTAACAGGGGTTTGCTTCAGCCTGTTCGGATCGCTGATCCTGCTGGGCGTCCGGGGCGAATCATCATTCAACCGGTACCTCCATGCCATCGTGTCCATTTCCCCGGTTGTATTCTCGTGGATCCTGCTGCATACTATTTTCAGCATCCGTTATGCGCACCTGTATCACGAAAACACATTACCGGAGAGCGGGGGACTGGATTTCCCCGGGGGAAAAGAGCCGGACTACCCCGATTTCGCGTATTTTTCTTTTGTGATCGGCATGACTTTCCAGGTATCGGATGTGGAAGTGGGTTCGTCCAGGATCCGGCGTTTTGTGCTGCTGCACAGCCTGATCTCCTTTGTATTTAATACAGTGATCGTTGCCATGGCGATCAATACCATCGCGGGTTTTGTAAAATAGCCCCGGAACTTTTTTTTTACAGGAAATAGATGCAAATTGCCGTCTCAAATTGCTGTTTCGCACCCTGACAACACAACTGAATTTTATGAATCGCGACAACTCCTCCGTCAACGACAAGGTTGATAACCATATCGGGAAACTGATTTCCGATGTTACCGCCAGGGCAATGGTGGATATCCGTTTTGAATACGAAGACAATGACCAGTGGGCGGTGCTCTCCACCTTCCAGGAAGACGACGATTCCGAAATTTCTTTACGTCTCCATTCCGGCAGCCGGTATTTTTTCTATCATGGATTTTATGATGCAAAAGACGAATTCCAGGAAGAGGTACATGCGCTGAACGATGACCAGGTGGCAACTATCCCCGCAGCCATCACCAAGGTAATGCTGAGGGTGCTCGATGAAGAGGAAGGCCTGCGTGTACCCGGCAGCCTTCTCGCGCGCTGATGGATTAATTTTTTTTACGGGAAAAAGCACCGGTCGACCACAACGCAACGAAGATAAGTACCGGCTGGAAAAATAAGCGGGCAAGCCTTGCCGCATCGGTATCGAGTCCGAAGCCATCGCGATGCCCGAGATACTGCGCGATATTTCCAGGGAATACGGCAAGGAAAAATGCGGCTGCAATCCAGCCGACTTTGACCTGTTGCCTCACAAGGAAGATGAGTGCGGCACCGAGTCCGATTTCTACAATCCCCGACAGGACAACCACAAGGTCTTTGTTCAGCGGCACCCAGTCAGGCACCTGCGCCTGGAATTCCGTGCGGGCGAAACTCAGGTGGCCAATCCCTGCGAGCACGAGAAAACCACCGAGTAAAATACGCGTGATCTGCCGGGCCCTGGATCGAATGGGAGCTGGATTGTGCATGGTTTAGGATACACAGTAACTATGCCGGTTATTTCAGCGCCTGGTCTTCTTCTTTTTTCAGGAAGTTGGAAGAGTCCGGCAGGCCCCGGGCTTCCGTGTCCATTAACGCCGAATCGGGTACTACCCGGATCGGGATAGTACTGTTGCCGGAGGGTTCATTGTAAGGCTGGTTGCCCGCCCTGTTATAACACGAGATCAGCGACCAGCGTGCATGGTCCGACTCATTTGCGGCAGAGCGGTGCAGCAGGTTGCTATGGAAAAACAGCGCGTCACCCGGATCCAGTTCCACATACACCAGCTCATGGTCTTTCAGGATGAGATCGACATAAGTTTGGGATGCACCAACCTGTTCACCGGAAAACCCATGTTCAATCCTGCCCATTTTATGCGAGCCCCGGATCACCTGCAGGCAACCGTTTTCCGCTGATGCTTTTGTAATCGCAACCATCACCGAGATCATCTGTCCGGGAAACAGGAATTCATTTTTGTACCAGTACCCGTAATCCTGGTGCCATTCCCACGCACCGCCGAGTTTTGGTTCTTTCTGCATCAGTTTGCTGTGAAAGTGGCACACGGCCGTATCGCCTTCCATCAGCTGGTTACTGGCGCCCACCATTCGTTCGCTACGGGTGAGCAAACCATAACTGTCGTCACCCGGCGTGTACCACAGTGAGAGTTTTGTTTTTTTTCCCTGCTGGTCGTTCAGGTCAAATGCATGCCGTGATATATTCCGGTCATCCGTAGCGATGGTATACAACCGGTAGGTTTCCTCGGCGCGAAGGAAATTTTTCACCAGCAGGTATCCGTCGCGGTGGTAGTCTTCAACCTGTCTTGGCGTCAGGAATTGTTTGTAGTTCATGCTTGTTTATTTGTGACCGTTATCATTGGCCATGGGAAACTGCTTTCCAGCTGGATTTTCCTGCCGGTATCGGATGATGCGCGCGCGGCTTCGATAATTTCAAGTACATGCAGTGCATGCAGGGCATTGATCCGCGGACTGACACCCGTGGCGAGTGCCCCGGCTACTTTCGTGGCGCCCTCCTGCCACTGGTATCCCTTTGAATCCTTCACATGCAGCACCGGGGGTTCTGTCCATGAATTATCGAGATACACACCATTCGATTCCCAGTCGTAACCCACCAGCCGCATATTGCCCTGGTCGCCGAATACCTGTATGGAATGCAGCGATTGCGCACCTGCCTCATGCCCATGCGGATCAAAATAATTGAAGCCACACATTATATGTGATATCACCCCTTTATCATGTTCGAGCAGGATATGCGCATTATCCTCCGCTTCCACTTTGATTTTGCCCTTGTCATCCACTGTCCGTTCCGGGTTGACAATCGATGTCATGGCCATCACTGCCCTGGCGGGTCCAAGCAATCCGGTCAGCGTGGCCATATTGTAGACTCCGAGGTCTGGCATCGAACCGCCACCTTTTTCATAGAAAAATCCACTCCATCCCGGGCCGGTATGTCCATACTGCCCATGTGCACTGGCAATGCGCCCCAGTTTGCCATCACGTACCAGACCGGCCATGAATTCAAACTGCGGACTGTTCACCACCGCCGGGGCACCCCAGATCTTCAATCCCTTTGAACCGGCAAGATCATACAGGGCCTTTCCTTCTGCATAGGTATTGGCCATTGGTTTTTCACTCCATACATGCCGGCCTGCAAGCAGTGCTTTTTTGTTCAGTTCGCCATGCACCTGCATATCCGTGAGTGTAACCATCATATCAAAGGGTACCCCCGCGAGCAGTTCATCCACTGAACCGTATACGGGCATTTTCCCAAGATTGTAGGTTTCGAGATGTTTCACTGCCCGCTCCCGGCGGATATCACAAAGTGCCACGATTTCTACCTGTGATGAGCCCTGCAGGTGCGGGATGTACCGGTTGCTTACACTCCCACATCCAATGATGGCCACACGGATTTTTTTTGCCGGCCCGCCGGTTGCAAAACCTTCAAGTGATGAAAGCAACATGGCTGCTCCGGCACTGGCGGTATAGCTCAGGAACTGTTGCCTGGAAAGTGTTTTCATAAAACAATAGTTATGGGTCAAAAACTATTTAAACCGCGTGCTGCTGAAACCAAGTTTCTTCAGCCCGTTCTTTATATCAGGGATGTTCATGAAGAGATTCCACAGGAGCTGGCTCCGGTAATTTTCAATCATTACCACGATTGGTCCCTGGTCGATTGCCAGATGTGATTTTGCATACCAGTTATGTTCTTCACTGAAACCATCCACAAATCCATAGTCGCTCCAGATCCTGTCTCCCAGTCCATAATAAAAATGGCGCAGGGCCTGCATACTTTCCTTCGGCGTGAATGCGATGGAGGAAATGGCAGCAGTTGGCTGGATTACCCCCTTATCCACTTCAGGGCAATGGGCCACATACCCTTTCCAGCTGTCACCTGCGGTAAGTCCCCAGCAATTTTCCCCATAACCCTTGTATTTCTTCGGGTTCTCTATGCAGTAGGCGCGGTTGATCAGGGTATGGTTGGTTACCTGTTTGAGGTAATCCACGCCCAGCGTGTCTTTTAGGCCACGCGGATCGATACCGAGAAATGTATATTGTTCAAAAAACAAGGGGCCTCCCATTTCAAAATTTCCCAGAGGTAACTCATAACCATAGTATGTTTTTCCGTTGCGGAACGACTGGCTGCCGGCCCAGGAGCCATCGTATACTGATTTCGGGATGGAATGGTTGGGGGAGGAGGCTGCCATGATGTAGGTGATCAGGCATTCATTCCATCCCCATACGGGGAAGTTCATATCGAACCCGTTGTTGGGACTCCAGTGCCAGAACAATTTTTCGGTGTTGTTGCTGTGCCAGTTCCAGTTCGCCGCCGACCACATCTGGCTGATCCGTTTGCGCAGATATACTTCACGTGGAGTATCACCTGAGAAATATTCCCTTGCACAAAGGAAACCCATCAGCAGGTAGGAGGTTTCCACTATATCCGCTCCATCATCGATGCGATCAAATTTTATGGTTTTGCCGGTGCGCCCATCCATAAAATGCGGATAGATGCCATGGTAACAATCCGCATTGATAAGGAAGTCTGCAATTTTGATCAGCCGCCGGATTGCCGTATCCTTTCCGATCCATCCCCGTTGCACGGCAACGATCGTGCTCATGATGCCGAATCCTGTACCGCCAATCGCACCGGCATCGGGACCAAATTTTGTATGACTGAAATTGGGTTCGTCCCAGGCTTCATTGATATAATCCCAGTAATGTTCGGCCAGCACGGTATTGGACCGTTCCAGTGCGAGACCACTGACCGGATGCGCGCCATGCCAGAAAAAGCGGAAGGTTTGCCGCTGCACTTCATCCAGCAGGGCAGAATCTGACAGGTTTTTGATGATGCCCCTGGGCGCGATGGCATTCGGGCCCCGGGTGCCGTTTTTTTGCGCAAAGGAAAATGTCACGGAAAAAAAGAGAAGGAGAAAACAGGATCGGCGCATGTCGGGTAATTTATATGGCGGCAATAAGAGATGACCAAAACTAAGCGGAACGAGCTGTGGTTACCACCTGATTTTCGCCGATTATCGGTATTATTATAGCAGGAAATCACCGGAAGGGTTTAAATTGAAGCCACTAAACGATTGTAATGGCCAGACCCGCACTCGAACACCTGCCATTGGAAAAGGGTTGTTCCTTTGTTGTGAAGGAATTTGACTATCCCTGGTATCCCACACCATGGCACTACCATCCGGAATACGAACTCGTGCTCGTGACTTCGAGTACAGGGAAACGGTTTATCGGTGACCATATCAGCGATTTCCGTCCGGGTAACCTTGCATTGCTTGGTCCCAATATCCCGCATACCTACCGCAACGACGAGATCTTTTATATCCCTGGCAAATCCGCACTGCGCGCGCGATCCATCGTTATACATTTTACAGAGGATTCACTGGGAAAAGGTTTCCTGGAACTGCCTGAATCGGCCGGGATAAGGGGATTGCTTGAGCGGGCGGTGTACGGACTGGATATCACAGGGGATACGGCAGATGTTGTATCGGAAAATATGCATGCAATAGTATCCTTGTCGGGGATCAGCCGATGGATCTGCCTGGTTGAAATGCTTGGACAGCTGGCAGCTTCCTCCAGCCTTGTCCCTGTCACCAGCAGCAGCCAGAGCGCATACAATGCCCGGGAATCGGACCGGTTGTGTAATGTATTCGACTGGGTGACGGAAAATTTTGAGAAAGAAATCCGGTTGCCGGAAGCCGCCGCCATTGCCGGTATGCAGGTCAATGCGTTCTCGCGGTTTTTTGCGCTGCGGACGAGGAAAACGTTTTCTGCTTTCGTTCAGGAACTGCGCCTGCGCAAGGCAGCATCCTTACTGACGGATACGGATATGCCGGTGACGGCTGTATGTTTTGACTGCGGATATAACAATGTGTCCAATTTCAACCGGCAGTTCCTCAACCTGTATAAAATGAACCCGCTCGCTTACCGGAAAACATTCCTTGTACATGGATTTGCAAAAAAAATCCCGGCAGGGTAACTGCCGGGATGCATACTATTGTACGATAGCTTATTTATTAGCCAGGCGATAGAGCCGTCCCTGTTCGGTAATCACATACAATGCACCGTCCCTGCCCTGTGTGATATCACGGAAGCGTTGTCCCTCGCCGGAGAGCAGTCGTTCTTCTCCCACCACTTTATTGTTTTCGATTACCAGTCGTGCCACATGTGATCCGCTGAGTGCGGCAATAAACAGGTTGTTTTTCCATTCAGGGATGAGATCCCCGCTATAGAAGGTCATGCCACTTGGGGAGATAACCGGATCCCAGTAATACACGGGTTGTTCCAGTCCGTCTTTCTGCTGGATAGCTGCACCCACCTTGTCACCCGAGTATTCGATACCATAGGTGATGGTTGGCCAGCCATAGTTTTTCCCTGCCTGCACGCGGTTGATTTCGTCACCACCACGCGGGCCGAATTCAGCTTCCCATAAATCGCCGGTTACCGGATGCCAGGCGAGACCCTGCACATTCCGGTGTCCGTATGAATAGATTTCGGGCAATGCATCGGCGTTACCGGCAAACGGATTACCTGCTGCGGGTTTACCATCGGTGGTGATCCGGACCACTTTACCAAGACCCGATTTCAGGTCTTGTGCCAGCGGGCGTGAACTGAGATCGGAGCGTTCGCCAGTGCTCACTACAAGGTTGCCGGTTTTATCGAAGAGGATGCGGCCACCATAGTGCAGTGTACTTTTATGTGCCGGGATGGCACGCCAGATTACGCTTACATCTGTCACTGTATTTTCTTCCACCGATAATTTCGCTTTGGCTACAGCGGTATTGTTGCCATCAGGCCTTGCTTCGGAAAACACAAAATAGATCATCCGGTTTTTGTCAAACGCGGGGTCAATAGTGATGCCCAGCAATCCGCCCTGTCCGGCGGCATTGACTTTTGGCAGTCCGGTCACAGGATCACTGACTTTTCCATCGGTTGAGGCGATCCGGATGGTACCAAGTTTTTCGGTGATCAGCAGGCGGCCATCAGGAAGGCTGGTGATACCCCAGGGAAATTTCAGGGCTTCTGTCAGCACCTTTCCTTCATACGCGGTTTTGCTTTTTACACCCGCAATCCTTGTCTGTCCCGCAAATGCCGGTTTATAATCCGAGTTCGCTTTTTTGCTTTCCACCGGTCCCTTGCCGCTTGTATCTGTGGCCGAAGCCTGTGCGTCCGCGGTTTTTTCATTGGTGGATGAACCACATGCCGATAATGCTATCACGGTCCCGGCTACCACAAAATTCAATAAAGTCTTCATATAATGTCTGGTGTTGAATGAGGATGGAAATTACGAAGGAATCTCCGCGCTGGCCCGGTTCCGCGGGATTATTTCGTTCGTCACACAGAATGGGGTTTTCATCACCTTGTTTTTGGAGCAAAAACCTGCTGTTGTATTCTTGCGGTATGAATCAGCTAAAAGTCAGATGGACAGTACAGGAATCAGCGTTTACCCTGATCGTATTTGCTTTTTTACTGGTGGAACGACTGCTTCGTATGGGCGATTCACCAGCCAATGAATTAATGCGGGCAGCTGGTAAACTGTACGACCCGTTCCGTCATCATATCGGTTCGTTCCTGCTGACGGCCGGGGTCGTGGTGATACTGATCCTGGTGGTCAATCACTGGCTGTTTCCCCGCTACCTCAGGCACCGCGCCGCGTTGGCCATATTACCGGCGGCCCTGCTGGTATCATGGATCGCCTTGTTTTTTTCTTTCCGGCTTGCGGGTTTTTTCAGCATGGAATATTTACTCGAGAAAATTGACGGAGCGGAATTCAGGGCATCGGTGGACCGGTCCACCGCCCAGGCAGTAACAATCTTTATCGTGTTTTATTCGCTGTACCTCGCACTGCGTGAATTTATCACGCGGTGGTTGCAGTCTGCCGGGGCTGACAAGCCGCTGCGGATCCTCCAGGCAAACCAGGTAACGGCAACCGTTTTCGCGTATGTCGGGCTGAGCATTTTCCTTATCAGCTTCCGCCTGCTTCAAAGTGACTTTGTGGCAGTTATTTATTTTTTTGTGGTAGTGCCGGCGTTGGTCTCATTTTTTGTCAACCTCTACAGCATTTTTCCGGCAGCACGGGCAAAAAAATGGAGCACCAAAAAGCTGCTGCAACGACTGTTTGTTTTGCCACTGATACTTTGCCTGGCCGGCTGGATTATGTACACCCAGATGGCAAACAAGCCGGTGTTACCGCTGCTTTATATTTCCTACGTACTGGTTGTTACACTTATTGCCGGACCGGCTGCGTGGTTGTCCTGGCAGTTCCAGAAGGACAGGATGGATTCCCTACGGGGCTTGCAGGCGGCGGTCGGGCGCAAGGATGCAGATCTTGTGTTTCTCCGTTCGCAGATCAACCCCCATTTCCTGTTTAATACACTCAATACGATCTATGGTACAGCACTCGGTGAAAGTGCACCGCGTACTGCATCTGCCGTGCAAAAGCTCGGGGATATGATGCGATTCATGCTTCACGAAAACCACCGCGATGCGATCCCGCTGGAACGGGAGCTCGATTACCTGGAAAACTATATCGCGCTGCAGCAACTACGCTTCCATTCATCAACCGGGATCCGTATAGACATCAGCATACTGCGTAACGGATGCAACCATCAGGTGGCACCGATGCTGCTGATCCCGTTTGTGGAGAATGCATTTAAACATGGCGTACGTGTGGCACGTGAATCCTATATCCTGATCCGGTTTTACTGCAGCGGCGACAGCCTGTTCCTCGAAGTGGTGAACAGCATTCATCCCGAGGTAGCGCAACAGGATGAGGGCGGTGGCTCCGGTGTGGGACTCGAAAATGTGAAACAACGGCTCGGCCTGCTCTACCCGGGGAAACATTCGTTAACCATCCGGCGGGATGATGCAGCCTTCCAGGCCAGCCTCTCCATCAGTCTTCCAAAAAATAATTAAACAATCCATGCGACAATTTATTTACAGCTTACTATTCCTGTTTTTTTTCAGTGCTGCAGATGCACAGGGAATCCGCATTTCCGGTCACCTGCCTTCAGCATCCGCCGGCAGCCTGACACTGAACCTGCTCGCCGGGGATGGTTACTACGACACGTACCAGTTAAAAACAACCAGCAATAAGGCCGGCGATTTTGAATTCCAGGCCAGTCCCGGACGCATCATGCTGGCCGAACTTAAATTACCGGGCAGGCGGGTTAAACTGCTGCTCGTGCCTGGCAGGGACCTCGACATCACCATCCCGGAGGACGGGGTGCATCCCATCCAGTTCAAAGGGGATGGTGCAAAGGAGAACGAACTGCTGGGCTGGTCGGTGATGGGGAAATCCCCGTTTTTCGCATCGGCGGATTACAATGCGAATCCATACGTGAAAGTCACGCGTGGCCAATGGTTCGACCGGATCCAGTTGCCCGTGGAAACGGAACTGAAGGAACTGGACTACCGTCTCGCTACAGCCGGCCTGCCGGATTCGATCAGCAGGTACCTCCGCAGCGAAACACGGTATGCTTTCCAGTGTTTCCTGAATGACTTTGCCAATAACGACCTGCGCTGGGGAAATAATCCTGACCGCAATGGCCTGCTTGATATGGTAATGAACTGGCAGCCCATACCGGACAGCAGCCAGCTGATCGATGGATTTTATGCCAGTATGTTTGTTCACCGCGTAGCATCCTGGCAGGTAAACCGTCTCGCAGAAAAAATGAAGGGAAACCGCCGCGGGATCCAGGACGCAATCGCAGATTACCTCGGGCGTTCGTTTGCTGAAATTGATTCACTGGTACGTCTGTACGGTGAACGATACATGTTGTCCTGGATGTATTCAGAAAAGTATCTGCCCCGGTCGATCCGCGACCGTGTGGTATATAACAAACTGATGGATGCCATGGATGCGGGAGACCTCGCTACCGGTTTCTGGCTGATGGACCGGATGAGGGAACAATATCCTTCGGGGCAGTATTTCCGCGCAGCGGAAAAAATAGCCGGCAACGTACGTGAAAGGCTGGATGTGCAGAGCGCCGCGGGTATTGTGTTCAGGACGCCGGGCTCTGTCAGCACACTCGATGAGTTGCTGAAACCTTACCGCGGGAAGATCGTACTGCTGGATATCTGGGGCACCTGGTGCGGACCCTGCAGGATCCAGATGGAATACATGCCGGCATTGAAACAACAGTTTAATTGCAAAGACATGGTATTCCTTTACCTCGATATGGATGAACAGGCCAAAGACAGCAAATGGAAAGACTATGTAAAATATTTTGGGATCCAGGGGGAACATTACCGGATGGATGACAAGGGTATAGAAGCGATCTGGAAAGAAGTGAAAGCAGCAGGTGGCGAAACGAACCGGTATCCTACATTTGTACTGGTTGACCGCAATGGGAAAATCCGGATCGCCAATGCAGAAGCCCCAAGCAGTGGTGAAAAGTTATCCGCCCAGATCCAATCGATGTTTTAGATTTATCACATGATCCTTCGAACTGTTGCAGTGGATGATGAGCCCGTGGCGCTGGAAATAATCCGGCACCTCTGTGCAGGTATTCCCTATATCCAACTGGAGGCAACGTTTACCAACCCTTTTGATGCGGGACGACATATGCAGGAGGGGAGTACCGACCTGGTCTTTCTCGATATACGCATGCCTGATATCTCGGGTATTGAGTTGCTGGAGGGCCTGGCGAAAAAACCCCTCGCTATTTTTACCACAGCCTATAGTGAACACGCGGTCCGGAGTTTCGATCTCAATGCAGTCGATTACCTGTTAAAGCCTTTTTCCGCCGAACGTTTTTCCCAGGCCTGCGCAAAAGCACTCGAAGTGTACCAGTTCAGGTTGCAGCGATCCGTCCCGGACTATGTATTCGTGCGCTCCGGTTTTGAACAGGTCCGGATCGCGTTTGACGGAATCATGTATGTGCAGGGCGCGGGCAACTACGTGCAGTTTGTGTCAGCAGGAAAGAAAATAATGGCAAGGATGACAATGGCAGAGGCAGAGGCCATCCTGCCGGCATACCGGTTTGTCCGGGTACACCGGTCCTATATCATTTCAAGGGACAAAGTTACCAGCGCCGACCGTAATTCTGTTTTAATCGGCGAAGAACGGATACCCATCGGTAACGGTTATGGGTTTGAATTGTAAACGGCAAGGCAGTTTCAGAATCGGTGCAATACCCGGTCGTGCACGCTGATTGCAGAGCCCGCAGCGAGGAACACGGAAGCGGGAGTGGTATTGAGGTATTCATGGAAGCCTGGCCCGTATAAATGGAACGTATCGATATCGATGGCAAAATCAGTGACCTCATGCACCAGCCATGATGGATGCTGTACCTGGTACTCCGATGTTACCAATGCCGAGCGACGGGTGTATCCCCAGTAGTGTTCGGTGATGAATTGTTTCACACTCCCTTCTTCAAGTGCCTGTCCCTGTGCTGAGGCAGTCACGGCAAAACTGTTCCATTTGTCCTGGAACCGGAATTCGTATTTCACCTGCATCTGGTCACCCTCTGCCGACAGTGAGTTACGCATGGGTTTGTAAAAATATTTTTCACCATATAACAAACGGGCTACCTGGCTGATCATCCTTCGCGGCACGATCTCTTTTACAAATACCACCCCGCGTTTCCAGCCATCGCCATCGGGGAAGCGCACATAAAACCGGAGATTGAATTCTTCAAAATTGGTATGGAAGGGTACGCGGATGCCTTTAACTGCCGTATTGAGAAACATAAACCCGACAAGACTGACATAATACTTCCCGCCGAATGAATCGATCTCGGCTCCCTTTGGCAGGTACGGTGCAAGGATAGCAGGGTCGATCGTGTAATTGGCAAATACCAGGTTTTTCCACTCGGCCGTAAGGAAGGTTCTCATTCCTATAATTTACACCCGTATTTTTTAATGCGGTATTTCTTCTTCGGGGATCGTTTTTTTCAGGAAGTTGATGATAGGTGTGGCGGTAATCCCGTGCACCACTACCGACACAAGTATGGTAAATGCAACTGCTGACCAGAGTTCATCTGTTTCCATGAAGTTTGTTTCACTCACCGCGAAGGCGAGATAAAAAATCGAACCCATGCCACGGATCCCGAGGAATGCAATGGCAAACTTTTCATACCGGTGGAATTTCGCAGTCGACAGGCTGATCAGTACTGCTACCGGGCGGATCACAAAAAGGAACAGCAATGTGAAAATGACCATTTTCCCATTCAGGGAATCGAGGATCCCGCTGACAAGTGCACCACCGAACAATAACAACAGCACCGCCACCAGCAGCCGCTCAAACTGATCGGTCACGGAGTGGAGCTCATGATGGAAATCATCCAGTTTTTCGGAATGCCTGAATGTGATTGCACTGACAAACACGGCGATAAACCCGTATCCATGGATCATCTCCGTAAGTGCATAAACCATCAGGGTCATTGCAATGGCGAGAAAACCATCATTGGTCTTGAGGAAAGTGTATTTATTGGAAAGCGTAAATACAAGGTATCCGATCGCGCGGCCAAGTACCAGTCCCATTACCGTACCCGCAGCTATTTTGTAGACCAGTTCATATCCCACCCAGTGAAGCCAGTCGGGCTGCTGTCCCGCTGCGGTACCTGCCAGCATAATCGCCAGCCAGATAAAGGGAAAGGCCATACCGTCATTCAGTCCCGCTTCCGCCGTCAGGGAAAATCGCGTCTCCGACTTCATCCCATGGTTGGGTGGTCCTACCTGCACGTCCGACGCAAGGACGGGATCGGTAGGAGCGAGCACAGAACCGAGCAGGACTGCTGCGGCGAGTCCGAAACCGAGGAAATAATACCCGGCCAGTGCCGCAGCGGCAATACAGAGTACCATGGCCACTGATATCAGTTTAAGTGGTGAAGCCCAGTTTTTGATCCGGAAACTGCGATCGATTTTTATTCCTGTACCCATCAGCGAGATGATCACCACGATCTCGGCAAGGTGCAGGGTTATGTCGGGATACGCCTGTGGCAGCGGCGCAGGAAGGTTTCCGGGAAATAACAGATAGAGCAGGGCACCGGCAGCCACATAAATGATAGCGTAGGAAATCCCCGTTTTTTTTGTAATGGCAGGCATCCAGGTCATGGCAAAAGCCGCGATCCCGATGATGCTCAGCAGGAATATGTATTGATTCATCGGGGTAACAGACACAAAGTTTGTACCACCCGGGGCTGATTGGTCTGGCAATAAGGTTAGAATACCGGGGTGATTCAGTAAATAGTACCATATAATGTACAAATGGTGCCACTGAAACTGGCTGGTCTGGATTAGTTTTGTGCCATAATCAGTCACCATGGCCAGAAGGCAGATCCCGGTTTACGATATATGTTCCCTGCATGACAGCCAGCGCGGTGCATCGGACCTGCTGATCGAGCCGTTCGGCGCATACCTGCAAAGGCATTATGAGCATCTGCATACTGCCCACCGTCATTCTTTTTATCATTTTGTTCTGTTTACCAAAGGTGCCGGCACACACAGTATTGATTTTACCGAGTTCGAAGTAAAACCATGGCAGGTCTATTTTATGGCACCGGGGCAGGTACATGGATGGAATTTTTCCGGAAAGACGGATGGATTCATTGTGAATTTTGCAGCCGACTACTTCCGTGATTTTCTGCTGGCACCCGATTATCTTTCGCGGTTTCATTTTTTCGGTGGTGACGCCGACAATGGCATCTGCCAGTTGCCGGTTGGGGTCAGGGAGCTGGTAAAAGGGATGTTTGAGGAACTGCTTGTACTGAATGAAGGAGCAGGCACACTGCGGTACGATCGCATCCGGGTCCAGTTGCTGCAGTTTTTCCTGCTCGTGGAAGCGAGTTGCGGGACCGCCGGCAACGGTGTGGTGCCTCATCCGGGACAACTGATCGTGCAGGGTTACCGCAAACTGATCGACCAGCATTTTATCCGGTTAAAACTGCCAAAGGATTATGCAAAGCTGTTGTCAGTAACCCCAAACCATTTAAACGCGGTATGCCGGGAATTGCTGGGAAAAACAGCTGGCGAAATGATCCGCGACCGTCTCCTGCTGGAGTCGAAGCGCCTGCTGGTGAACGCCGGTATGACTGTGCGGGAGATTGCCTATGAACTGGACTTCCGGGACAATTCTTACTTCGGACGATTTTTTAAAAAATATACGGGGCAAACACCTGAAGAATTCAGGAAGCGGTCCTGGTAAAATAATGAGGTCAACACAAAACACAGTAATCATGCAGGATACCATAGCGGCCGGACCAAGGCCATCCATACTGAATATGTTCCGTTGTAAATGCCCGCGTTGCCGGAAGGGGGATATGTTTATCGTAAAAAATCCGTACCGTCTGAAAACCACCATGAAGATGCGGGACGAATGTGCACTTTGCGGCCAGGCATTCGATATTGAGCCGGGATTCTATTATGGTTCCAGTTATGTGAGCTATGGCCTGGGAATCGCAATCAGCGTGGCTTTCCTCCTGGTATTCGCTTTTACGGTGGGGATCAGTCTCAACGACAACCGGTTCTTCTACTGGATGGCGGCCAATGCCGTGCTGCTGATCCTGCTCCAGCCACCGATGATGCGCGTGGCACGTTCGGTATGGCTGGCATTCTTCGTACGGTATAATCCCCGCTGGCGCTCCGAGCCGGCAAAAAAACCGGAGCGGGTGAATGAAGACCAGAAAAATAACTGGTAAAAGATTCTTGCTTCAGGCCACGATATTGATCCCGTGATGGTAAAATCAAATCGCTGCGGGATAAATCGTTAAATTGATGCCCGATCCTCCTGTACATGCGGGCCACTTTTTTCTCCATATCATTGATTGCACTCGTGCTGCTGTATAGCGGCCTGCCGCCGGCATCGCCAACTCCACTCCGGATCAGTTACCCTGCCGGTTTTGGTAACCGCATCTCAATACCCGCTGACAACCCTACCACGGTTGAAGGGGTGGCACTGGGAAGGATGTTATTTTATGAAACGGCCTTATCGGTAAATGATAAGTTTTCCTGCGGCAGCTGTCATCAGCAGTCCCGCGCGTTTACGGACGGTAAACAATTCAGCGAAGGCGTGGATGGAGTCACACAGCCACGGAATACGATGGCATTGGTGAACCTGCTATGGGTCCGGCAGTTTTTCTGGGATGGCAGGACCAGGGGTCTTGAAGACCAGGTGACCATCCCCATGACGGGGGTGCATGAAATGGGGCAGTCGCTCGAACGTTCCTCCGGCAAACTGCGCAAACTGAAAACCTACGCAGTGTTGTTTGAAAAAGCGTTTGGTTCACCTCTTATCAATGAAAAAAGGATCCGGCAGGCGCTTGCCCAGTTCCAGCGCACGCTGGTGTCGGCCGATTCCCGGTACGACCGCTATCTCGCGGGAACGTACCGGCCAACTGCATCCGAACTAAACGGGACCAGGTTGTTCTATACAAATCCGGACCCCTCGAAAGGCATACGGGGCGCGGGTTGCAGGGGGTGCCATGGCGGGGACAAGACCTACACCGAGATGTACCACAACAATGGCCTTGATACGGCTTTTGCCGACCAGGGTCGGCAGGGTATCACCGGACAACCGCAAGATGCAGGGAGGTTCCGCGTTGTTTCCTTACGCAATATCGCGCTTACCGCGCCATACATGCACGACGGACGGTTTGATAGCCTGTCGCAGGTCATTGATCACTATAACAGGGAAATGATACAGACGCCAACATTAAGCCCGGCATTACGCAGCAGTAATCTTCCCGGCGGGTCATCACTTGGTCTTACTGATCGGGAGAAAAAAGACCTGCTGGCATTTCTCCATATGCTTACCGATTCCACATTTATCACCAACCAGCAATTTGCCGATCCTTTCAACAAATAATACAATGCTGAATAAAATTGCTTTTCTCCTGCTGGTCCTTGCTTTGCCCTTTGCAGGTTTGTCTCAAACCGCTACACCGGAAGCCATACTGAAAGTGTCCGGCGAAGTAAAGACCCCGCTTAGTCTTACAAAAGACGATCTCGCAAAAATGAAAAGGACCGGGGCGATCCTGAAAGACCGCGATGGCAAAGAGGTGCCCTACACCGGTGTGGCGCTACAGGATGTGCTGGAAATGGCCGGCGTCACGCTTGGACGTGAACTCCGTGGCGAGAATCTCGTGAAATATGTGCTGGTGAAATGCGCCGACGGGTATGAGGTGCTGTTTTCTCTCGCAGAAATTGACAAGGGATTTACAGATCGTGTAATAATATTGGCGGATGAGTCGATGGGCAAACCGTTGCCGGTAGCAAAAGGTCCGTTCCGCATTATCGTGCCGGGTGAGAAAGTGCCGGCCCGCAGCAGTTTCCAGGTTGTGGAGATAGTAATCGCTTTTGCAAAAGACTGAATAGCCGTTCGTGCCAGAATCCGCGCTGCCGGATTACTTAACCTTATCGTAATACCGGAGGGGTTTGTTAATCATTCGTTCACATTAGCGTAAGTTAACCATAACATTGAACGCTGAGTTTTGCCGTGTTAATAATTATTAACACTTATCAAACCATTCAGCTGTTATGACCCCTCAACAAAGACGCCATATTAGATATGGCTTTCTCCTTTTTTTCCTTTTCAGCCTCAATGCTGTTTTTGCGCAGCAACTGATCCCGGGGAAGATCACATCTACAGAAACACATGAACCGGTAATCAATGCTACCGTGATGGTGAAGAGTACCAAAACGACCACAACATCGGATGAGACCGGTTCGTTCACCATCCTCGCATTGCCTACCGACCTGCTGGTGATCAGCAGTGTGGGTTTCCAGACACGCGAAGTGAAAGTGACCGATGCCGCTGATATTACCCTGAGCACCCAGTCAGCTGACCTCAGCGAAGTGGTGGTGACTGCCCTCGGGATCCGTCGTGAAAAAAAGAAACTCGGTTATGCCATCCAGGAAGTGAAAGGCGATCAACTGACCACTGCCCGGGAAACCAACGTGGTAAACCAGCTGGCCGGTAAGGTAGCGGGTGTGACGGTGGTGGGCGGACCGGGAAGTATCGGTGGTTCGGCACGGGTGTCGATCCGTGGTGAGCGTTCCCTCAACATCAATAAAAACCAGCCGCTCTATGTAGTGGATGGTGTGCCTATCAGCAATTCCATTTCCGGCGCATCAGGTGCGGGTAATATGGAGGTGGATTTTGGTAATGGTGCCGGATTTGTAAACCCGGACGATGTGGAGTCGATGAGTATCCTGAAAGGACCTGCTGCATCAGCACTCTATGGTTCCCGCGCTGCCAACGGGGTGATCCTGATCAAAACCAAAAGCGGACGCCGCACACAGGGCATCGGTATCGAAGTAAACAGCAATGCTACCATGGAGTCAGCACTGCGACTGCCGGACTACCAGACCAAATATGGCCAGGGTAATGGCAGCGGTGGCGATTTTGCATTTGTGAATGGTGGTGGTGGCGGTCTCGCCGATGGTACCGACGAAGGCTGGGGGCCGGCTTTCAATGGCCAGAATTTCCCCCAGTACAACTCACCACGTACCCTCAACGGACAGGTGATTCCTTTCACGGGCGGTGACCTCAATGCGCCGGCCGGTAGTGTGATCACATCCACACCATGGGTGGCCGACAACAACAACCTCAAAAATTTCCTGCAGACCGGCAACACCTATACCAATAACGTTGCACTGGTGGGAGGTAATAAGGACGGTGATTTCCGCCTGAGCTACACCAACCTCAACCAGACGGGTATCGTACCCAATACCGACCTGCTGCGTAATACGGTATCGTTCTCCGGTGGTTACAACCTGAGCCCGAAATTTACCGCCCGCGCATTTGTGAGTTATATCAAGAGCGAAAGTGATAACCGCCCGTCGATCAGTTATGGTACCGAAAGTATCATGTACCTCTTCAATGCCTGGCTGCCTGCATCGGTGAAAGTATCCGATATGAAACGGCTCTGGCAGAACGGACTGGAAAACCAGCGCCAGTACAGCTGGAACTACAACTACCATGACAATCCGTACCTGACTGTATACCAGAATACCAATGGGCAGTACTACGACAGGATCATGGGTAATGTGGTATTGAAATACGAGTTTTCGAAATACCTGAACCTGCAGCTCCGCACGGCAACTGACTGGAGCAATGAGCGCCGCGAATTCCGTCGCGCTTTCAGCACCCAGCGTTTCCCTTTCGGGCAGTATCGTGAAACCGGTATCGTCAACCAGGAAAGGAATACCGACTTCCTGCTCAGCTACAACAAGGAAATCAACTCCGATTTCTCTATCAATGCTACTGCTGGTGGTAACCAGATGAGGCAGACCTCAAGGACGAAAGAGGATATCGCAGGACAACTGAATATCCCCGGTATTTACAGTCTCAATAACTCGAGGATCGCCATTTCTTCCAGCCAGTATAATGTTGGAAAAAAAATCAATAGTCTCTACGCTTCGGCCGGACTCGCCTGGCGCAATAAAATCTTCCTTGACCTGACGGGTCGCAACGACTGGAGTTCGGCGCTTACGCTGCCTGAACTGCTGAAAGACCTTGGCACGGAAGACAATTCCTATTTCTATTCATCAGCGGCACTGAGTGCAATTGTCAGCGATATGGTCACCCTGCCGGAAGCAATCAGCTTCCTCAAAGTGCGTGGAAGTTTTGCACAGGTAGGTAACGATACCGATCCGTTTGCATTTACCCAGACCTACAGCCGCAACGATCCGTTTGGAAGCCTGCAGATCTATAGCGAGACCAACCGCCTGGCGAACCTGAACCTGAAACCTGAAATCAGCTCTGCTATTGAGTTTGGTGCAGACATCCGTTTCCTGAAAAACAGGATCGGGGTGGATGTGACCTACTACCAGAGCCGCACCAAAAACCAGATACTGCAACTGCCACTGGAAATTACTTCGGGTTATGACTACCGCCTGATCAATGCCGGTCTTATCCGCAACAATGGTGTGGAAGTAATGCTGACCGGTTCAATCATCCGCAAACCATCGTTTACCTGGGATGCTTATGTAAACTTCTCCGCGGCCCGCAGTTCAGTACTTGAACTGACTGATGACCTCGAAAATTATGTAATCAATGACGCCCGCAGCGTAAGTATCGAAGCGCGAGTCGGCGAAAGGATGGGTAATATGTATGGTATCGGTTTCGCGAAAGTACAGAGCGACGATAAAAATGCACCCTACTATGATGCAAGCGGTCAGTATGCCGGCCAGATCGTCTACCAGGCCAATGGCCGCCCGATGCCAACCACTGACCTCGTGCTGCTGGGAAACTACAACCCTGACTGGCTGATGGGGATCGGTAACAATTTCGCCTACAAAGGTGTACGCCTGAGCTTCCTCTTTGATATCCGCCAGGGTGGCAGCATGTACTCGCTTACCGAGACTGTAGGTCGCGAAGGTGGTATCGTAAAAGAAACACTCGAAGGACGCGCTGATGGCTATGACCTTACCAAACCAGGTAACGGTGTGATCGGTGGTGGTGCAGTACAACAGGCCGACGGTTCGTGGATGACCAATACTACTAAAGTCCCTGCACGTACATGGCACAGTGCCTTTACCAATGGCCGCGGTCTTGCAGAAGGGGTGATGTATGATGCATCATTTATCAAACTGCGTGAACTGCAGATTGGTTATACCATCCCCGATAAAGTATTTGGCAAACTGCCGGTGCGTGGTGCTACCATCTCACTGGTTGGCCGTAACCTCTGGCTGCATACCAACGTGCCTCACGTGGATCCCGAAACTATGTCTTACAGCGGTGGTACCGCGGTACCGGGCGTGGACTACATGAGTCTTCCCAGCTCCCGCAGCTATGGCATTAACCTGAGTTTTAAATTATAAAACCAGCAAAAACTGACAACAATGAAATTCAGCCGATTTATTATACCCGCTCTCTGTGTCACACTGCTTGGCAGCTGTACAAAGGACTTCCAGGAAACAAATACCGATAATAACAACCCCACCGCAGTGTCACCCGACCTGCTGCTCAGCGGTGTGATCCGTAATATGATGGACCGCCAGGTAGGTGAGGCATGGGGCATTGGCAACATCGTGGTCCAGCACCACGCCAAGATCCAGTTTGTAAACGAAGATCTCTATCTCTGGAACGAACGCAACGATATCTGGAACTCGGTTTATTCCAATAACCGGAACCTCCAGAATATTATCGCTTCTACCCAGGGTGATGAAACCAATCCTTATTATGGGGTTGGACTGGTGATGAAGTCGTGGATGTTTTCCCTCGTAACAGATGCATACGGTGATGTACCCTATACGGAGGCCGGTAAGGCAAAAACCGACGGGATCTACCAGCCGGTGTACGACAAACAGGAAGATATCTACAATGGTATCCTGGCCGACCTGAAAAAAGCAAATGAAGTACTGGCAACGGTACCATCAAATGCAAGTTTTGGTGGCGACCCGATCTACGGTGGCGGT
>SEAD01000290.1 GCA_004173355.1 Chitinophagaceae bacterium
GTTGAAGGGGTCAGCGGGTTCGACGTTGGCGAAGTCTCCCTTACGGGTGAGATCGTCCGCCTCCAGATGAAGAAACGGAACGTGCGGGAAGATAATCCGGAAATGAAGAAGGTGCTTCGCATTTCGAGTGACCGGGATGTCGACCTCATGAAACAGAATAAGGCCCGTGAGCCGGAAGCTGTGATCCGCAGCCGCGCCATTGCCAAACAGCTGAAACTCGACATGAAGATCAGCCAGGTGGAAATGCAGGCTGACGGCAGGAAGGCGACCTTCTTTTATATTGCCGACGGACGGGTCGACTTTCGCGAGCTGATCAAGATCTATGCATCGGAATTCAAGGTAAAAGTGGAAATGCGCCAGATCGGTGCCCGCCAGGAAGCGGGTAAGGTCGGGGGTATCGGCAGCTGTGGCCGGGAACTCTGCTGTTCTACCTGGCTCACCGATTTCAAATCGGTTAACACTGCGGCCGCGCGTTACCAGAACCTTTCAATCAACCAGACCAAACTCAGTGGCCAGTGTGGCCGCCTGAAGTGCTGCCTGAATTACGAACTCGATACCTATCTTGATGCCCTCCAGCATTTCCCTGACAACTGCGACCAGATCCAGGTGGCCAAAGGCAATGCCTATCTCATAAAAAAAGACATTTTCAAAAACCTGATGTGGTACACGTTGCCCGACAGCAACAAACAGTACCCCCTGACCATCGATCGGGTGATCAAAATAAAAGGCCTCAACCGCCAGGGCGTGATCCCTGAAGAACTGGAAGCGGTAGAGGTGACCAGCGGTAAACCAAAAGAGATCGAACCGGAATTTGTGGATGTGGTTGGTCAGATCTCCCTGCGTTCGCTTGAAAAAGCAGACAAAAAAAGGAAACAGGGTGACCGCGACCGCCGCAGTGGCCAGGGCCAGCGCGCCCAGGGACCGCGTGAAGCACGCCCCGGCCAGGGACCACAGGCCAGGACTGATCGTCCTGCAGGTGACCGTCAGGCTGGTGATCGTCCGGCTGGTGATCGTCCGCAGCGCGGCAACCGGGGTCCAAACGAACAGGGACAGCAACGACCAGAACGCGGTCCGCGCCCCGATGGCCAGGGCCCTCAACAAGGTGGACAGCAAGGCGGACAGCCAAGGGGTGAACGCCCGGGTGGTGATCGCCAGGCACGTGGCAACCGCGGACCCGGCGATCGTGGACAGAACCCGCGTGGACCCAATGAAGGAGGACAACAGGAACGCCGGCCAAACCAGCCACGTCCTGACCGCGCCCCTCGTCCCGAAGGTGAAGCGCCGCAGGGTGAACAGGGTGGTGCACCAGGGGGTGAGCGTCCGGGTGGTAACCAGCAGGGTGCCCGGCCAGGGGGCGAACGCCAGGGTGGCAACCGCGACAGGCAGCCAAGGGGTAACCGCGGACCAAATGAACGGGGACCACGCAATGAAGGACCACGCAATGAAGGTCCGCGAAATGATGGACCACGCAATGAGGGACCGCGCAACGAAGGACCGCGCAATGAAGGACCACGTAACGAAGGACCGCGTAATGAGGGATCAAATGACCGTGGACAAAATCCACGCGGACCTGAGGGTAATCGCCCGCCGCGTACCGAAGGCCCACGGCAGGATCCACCGCCACGCAACGACAGCAATCCGCCAGCCTAGGCAAACGGACTGAACACATAAAGCAATGCCCATCGTTCTTGTTACGATGGGCATTTTTATACAACACATTTTATCAGATCCCGATTGCGCGGTACAGTGCCTCCTGGATCTTTGGCCGGATATTCAGTTGTGATAATTTATTGTCGTCACGCGAAGGGTTCACGCGGTTGGAAAGGAAGATGTACACCAGCTTCACCGATGGGTCCACCCATACGCAGGTACCGGTGAAGCCGGTGTGGCCGTAGGTTGCGGGAGAGACACTCAATGATGGATATGGATCACGTCGGGTGGAATTGTCTTTTTCGGGTTTATCAAAACCAAACCC
>SEAD01000162.1 GCA_004173355.1 Chitinophagaceae bacterium
AAAGGACAGACATTCTATAACTGGATCAGGGACCGCTTCGCTGAAAACGGCGTAGTAACAGTAGCTGACCTCCGGGCAAAAGCCACTCAACCAATCCCGGGCCTGAAGACAAGAGAGGCACACCCTGCCGGTCTCAAAGGGCTTGAAGGCTCTGTCACCTTTATTGCCAGTGAACTGTCGAGCCGCAATAAAATCGAACTCCCGGATATGTGCGATCTCTTCCGTTGCGAAGCCGACACCCACCATCTCGACCCGGCCGGGTTTGTACGCGCCTCCATGGCTATTCCCATTTTCTTCGAATCCTATATTATCAAAGACATTCCCTGCACCAGCGAGGAAGTGAAAAAAGCATGGAAAAAACATTTCAATGAAGACGATCCGCCATCCACCGCAAGGTTCGTGGACGGAGGCATGCTCAGCAATTTCCCGATGGATATTTTTTATAACCCCTCCGTACAGGTTCCGCGGCTCCCCGTTTTCGGGATCGACCTGGATGGATCCCTGCCCGGGGATAAGGGAAAGAACGCGGAATCCTGGTCGCTCATTGGGTACTTCAACCGCATGCTGCTTACGCTGCAGAACTATGCAGACAAACAGTTCCTCCAGAAAAATAAAGTGTATGCCACCGGTGTTGGCTCTATCAATGTGCGTGAATTCAATTCGCTGAACTTTTTCCTGACTGATGATAAAAAAATGGAACTCTTCCTGAGGGGCGCCGAAGCCGCTTCGGAATTCCTCATCCATTTCAACTGGGACAGCTACAAAAACGCCCGCACAAAAATGCAGCAGGAAATGACAAAATAGAAAACGCCCGGTCAGCAGACCGGGCGTTCACTTCTTACTGCGCTGCCGCCGGTGGTGGCGGTGGCGGACCTGCGGGTGGTTCCCATGCAGGTACAACATTTTTTACCGGCTTTGTACTTTTCAGGTAAGTATACATGGCCTTTACATCATCATCTGTCAGTTTTGCATAATTGGGCCAGGGCATCGGTGGCATGAGCCCACGCGTTCCTTCAAGTCCCTTCCAGAAACCTTTGCGGAGCGCATTGGAAAACTGCTGCTCGGTCCATGAACCTATTCCAGTAGAATCCGACGTGATATTGGCGGAGTAACTTACACCCCATGGCCCTACTGTTGCGGTCTGGCTCATGTTAAACAGTACCCAGCCGTCAAGCCCGGCACCGGCCTTCCGTGGTGGTAATTGTGATCCGGCCTGGTGCCCTGAAAAACGGGCGGCCATATCGGGTTCGGGTCCGGCCGCTCCCATTTTTTTGGGTGTGTGGCAATCATCACAACCCATGGTGCTGACAAGGTAATCTCCACGCCTGATAAGGCTGTCCTGTGAAACCGGTGCAGCGGCCACCTCCTTCGCGGGTTCCTGGTTGCAGGATAAAATCCAGACGGTCAGGCTCATGAAAGAGCCCAGTACAATAATTTTCTTCATTTTGGTCTATAATGTGGGTGATTTAAAAAACAGTTTACCTGTGGCTGGCCGCAATATGCGCCGGACACAGGAATTCCCTGTCCTGTTCTGTAAGGGTAGCGATATGTGGAAAATCCAACCTGCTAAAGCTAAAGCTTCCGGTTTATAAAAACATCCGAAAACCATGCTACCCGGGGAAAATACGGGGTATCCGCATTTCTGGCGAAGTTTCTGCAACAAGGAACACAAATTCAACAACATGCAGTGGAGTATCATCTGGAACGGCCGCGAAAATGATTCAAGGGAACATTGCCTCATCAACTCGAATGACAGCGGCATCAAGGTCGACTCGGTTATTATTGGTAAAAACGAGTCCGGGATCTACCGCGTGGAATATGCCCTGTTGCTGGACCAGCACTGGAAAACCATTTCGCTCACCGCAAGCAGCCTGCACAATAATATCGTCCAGCACCTGGAATATACCAGTGACGGACAGGGCAACTGGACCGATAAAGGGCAAGTGGTTGAACGCCTGCAGGGCTGCATCGATATCGACCTGCCACTGACTCCCTTCACCAACAGCCTGCCGGTCAACCGGCTCAATCTCGCAGTGGGAGCGGAGTCCGACGTAAGGGTGGTGTATGTGGACCTGCTCTCGCAGAAAATTTCACCGCTCACCCAGAAGTATAAACGAATCAGTGCGGATGAATATCTCTACCAGAATGTACCCAATGATTTTGAAGCAGTGATCAAAACCGATCACGAAGGATTTGTGCTGGATTACCCGGAACTCTTCTGGCAGTCTGCCAGCTCAAGACTGGAATAAAAATTTCCCTACTCATCCCCTTCCACACCCAGGATCGGTTTCATGCTGAAATCGACCGATGCCTGGAGATAATCCCACTCAACCCAAAGGGTAAACAATCCGGGACCAACACGCACGACCCATATGTCAAGCTGTTCCAGTGGAGTGGACGGCCGCGACATCCGGAACGGCACCCTTTCCCCATCCCAGGTCACATCATGGTCTGTTCCCCAGATCCCTGATTCATGATTGATGGTTAATATACCGGCATCCTTCCCGAACAGGGCAAACAGGGAATAGGTGCCTGGTTTGAGAGGGTGTTTATTAAAATAAACCGGCTCACTGAAAGTGATTTCGGTTACCCGGTTTGCACCCATACGCCAGGTTTCGGAGTATGGGATCAGTTTGCCCATTACCCTGCGTCCCCGCTTCGAAGGCCGCGAATAATTCAGCATTACATCCAGCTCGGGGAAATGGGTGATTGTTTTGGACACCGGACTCAGGGGAGCCACCGCATCCAGGTCAGCCCTCGTACGGGTTACCCGTAACAATGAATCGAAACTGATGTTCCGGTAAACTTTACCTGTGACTCCAAGCGGTGAACGAGTGGCTTCCACCGATTCCAGCCTCCCTGCTGAATCGATCACCAGGGTCACATGTCCCATAAAATCGCCGGATAGATACACCATGGTAGGGGCAGACCGGAGTAAAGAAAATGGCCGGAGTTCACGGAACGCAAGCTGCGCACCGTTTACTTTTTCAGCACCCGTGATATAATGCGGCAGGGCAGGAAACAGGTAATCGGTCACCGGACCGCCATCACTGATTGCAAACGGGCCACCGGAAATAAATTCCGGACCCTTTACCGGTTTGCCTTTTCTATCAACCGCATCAGGGGATGGAAACACTCTTCGGGGACCGCGTTCCCGCAATTCCCGGCTGCTGTCCTTTACATGGAAAACGGTTTCGGATTTTTTGATTGTACCCCCGGCGGTAAGTACCGCGTCGGTCACCGAATAAGTATATCCCCCGGGGAAATAAATAGTCTGCAGCCGGACCGTATCCCCCATTATATCAAAATGCTGGTATCCGATGGTGTCGTTGCCCAACCGGTATACCAGCACTCCGTTATCTGAAAAACGCACAGGTTTTTCTTCCTTTTCATCTGCACATCCCGCCGCGCTTAAAAGCACGGACAGGAAAAGAACAGCCCGGGATATGCTGACTCCCATGGGCCTGGCGGTGGTGGTGGCCGTTTGACTCATGGCCCTAAAATAACTTTATTTCCAGCCGCCTCCTAATGCCCTGTATAATTCAACCATTGCCGACAACCGCCCCCGCTGGATCGATGCCAGGTTGAGCTCGGCCTGCAGGGCATTTGTCTGGGCAGTGATCACTTCCAGGTATCCAGCCATATCACTGCGGAATAACTGCTGGGCATTACTTACCGCTACACGCAGGGTATTGGTTTGCTGCGATGCCAGTTCCTGCTGCTCTTTCAGCTTGGATCCCTGCACCAGAGCATCCGAAACTTCGGTACCTGCGATGAGCACGGACTGGCGGAAACGGATCACCGCCTGTTCACGCTCCAGCTTCGCCACTTCATACGCAGTCCGGAGTTCACGTTTCTGGAATACCGGCTGCAACAGCGAACCAGTCGCCAGGCCGAACAGGGATCCGGGAATATTAAACCAGTTGCTTGCCTTGAAAGTTTCAAGACCAGCGGCAGCAGTGATATTCAGTGATGGATACATCGCGGCCTGGGCAATGCCCACCCGTTTGTTCGCCACCTTCAGTGCGATCTCTTCCGCACGAACATCCGGGCGGCGGCCAACCATCGCAACGGGCACACCCGTGGCAAGCACCTCGGGGATCTCAAGCTGGGTGAGAGTTACAGAACGCTGTGCCTTACCGGGCAACTGCCCGGCCAGCAACTGAAGTGCATTTTCCTGCAGCAGGATATCCTGTTCCAGTGCAGGGATCAGCAGTGCTGTCCCCTGTTTTTGTGCCTCCGCCTGCTGCACCGCGAGCGATGTAAGATTACCCGCATCCTTGAGCAGTCGTGTTGCGGTAAGGAAACTGTCGTTCAGCGCCAGATTGCGACGGGCGACCTCCAGCTGTTTATCGAGCATCAGCAGGTTATAGTAACCCTGTGCGATATCCGATACCAGTTGCGTACGGATTGCATTTGCCGCCTCACGTGTCTGCAGGTAATTGAGCAATGCCACTTCCTTGCGCGCCCGGAGTTTACCCCAGATATCCGCTTCCCATGAGATGCCCACCTGGGCATTGTAATTTTCTACATGGCTCTTCTGGAGAAAAGTCTGCGTGCTCAGGCCATTAAGGCTGTTGTCCGACGGCCGGTTGATCTGGCCGCTTACACCAAGGTTGACCGAAGGCACATTCAGGAGCTTCGCCTGGCGCAATTGCTGCCCGGCAATATCGATGCGTTTGATTGCCACCAGCAGGTCGTGGTTGTATACAAGCGCATTGCTGATGAGTCCGGCAAGTGAACTGTCGGCAAAAAACTGGTTCCAGGGAATAGCGGCAATACCTGCTGTATCCGCTTCCGCCGTAAAGGCAGTTGAACTGCTGTCGGCCAGGCTGCCACTGCGCCCCAGACTGTCAAAGGATGATTGCAGCACTATTTCCGGACGCTGGTACTGCCTGCCCGTGTTACAGGCAGCCAGCACAAGCAGGAAGGGAAGGATATATACTAACGATGATAACTGTTTCATGTGCGATTGATTTGACTTAGTCCGCAAGCCCGATATACTTCGGTTCTTTTGACGAACGGAAATAGCGGATGATAGTTGAAAAGGCCCTTTGTGAAAAACGATAAGTTGAACTGAATAACTTTTTCATGTTGATTGATTTTAGCCGTGTGCCGGACGTGGATTTACCAGCTCCCGCTCAGCCACCGGTTTTTTTGAATATGCTTTCTCATGGAGATACTGGAAAATGATAAACAATACGGGGATGATAAAGATCCCGAGCACCACGCCGGTAAACATGCCACCCAGTGCACCGGTACCGATAGAACGGTTGCCCAGCGCGGATCCCCCGCTTGCCCATGTCAGTGGCAACAATCCGACAATAAACGCAAACGATGTCATGAGAATCGGCCGGAGGCGGAGTTTTGCCGCCTCAATGGCGGATGCAGCCAGCGACTTGCCGGCGCGTCTCCGCTGCACGGCAAACTCGATAATCAGGATCGCATTTTTTGCCAGCAGGCCGACCAGCATGATCAGTCCCACCTGGACATAGATATTATTGTCGATCCCGGCAAGGTTGATAAATGCAAACACACCGAGAATACCCGTAGGAATCGAAAGGATCACCGCAAACGGAAGGATATAACTTTCATACTGTGCTGCCAGCAGGAAATACACAAACACCAGGCTAAGCAGGAAGATCAGTGCCGTTTCTGAACCTGCACCCGTCTCCTCCCGGGTCATCCCGGTAAATTCATAGGCATAACCACGGGGCAGGTAGGATGCGGCCACTTCCTCGATGGCTTTGATCGCATCACCCGAACTGAATCCGGGTTTGGGAATCCCATTTATTGTCACTGCATTGAACAGGTTGTTGCGCGTTACTGTTTCAGGGCCAAATACCCGTTGCAGCGAAACCACATCACTGGCTGGCACCATCTCACCTGTCCTGTTTTTTACAAAGATGTTGTTGAGCGAGGTTTCCTCAGTCCTGTACTGGATATCCGCCTGTACGATCACGCGGTAAAATTTACCAAACCGGTTGAAGTCACTGGCAAAGGTACTGCCGTAATACACCTGCAGGGTCTGCAGCAGGTCCGTGATCGAGAGGCCCAGTTGTTTTGCCTTCTCCTCGTTCACATCCAGCATGTATTGCGGGTTGCCGGTATTGAAGGTGGTAAACGCATAGGCCACTTCCGGTCGTTTCATCAGCTCACCGATAAAACCATAGGATGTAGCTGCAAGTTTATCCAGCGGTCCACCCGTACGGTCCTGCAGGATAAATTCAAATCCGCTTGTGTTACCAAAACCCTGTACGGTCGGGAAGATGAACGTGAAAACGCTTGCTTCCTTGATCACTGCCAGCTTCTCGTTTACTATTCCCATTACGGCATTGATGTCTTTTACCTTTCCGCGTTGGTCCTGTGGCTTCAGCCGGATAAATCCGGTTGCATATGCAGAACTGTTGGAGTTGGCAACGATATTAAGTCCGGTGATGGCCGCACGTCTTTCCACCTGGTCCACACCGCTGAGGATGCTGTCGATCTTTTGCATCACTGTCTCTGTGCGGTCAAGTGAAGCACCCGGCGGCAGGTTGACCGAATACACGATGAACCCTTGGTCTTCCGTTGGGATAAATCCCGTGGGCGTACGCTGGGCAAGGAACCAGGTCGTTGCCGTTACAACGACCAGTCCGCTGATGGCAATCCATTTTTTCCGGAAAAGGAACTGGAGACTGTGACCATACTTTTTGGTAGTGGCATTGAAGCCTGCATTGAATGCCCTGAAGAAACGTTTGCTGAATGTTTTTTTCCCACCCGGTGTGTCTTCCTCATGCGGGTTGCGGAGGAAAAGTGCGGACAGGGCCGGACTCAGCGTCAGCGCGTTCACCGCGGAGATCAGGATTGCAATGGCGAGTGTGAAGGCAAACTGTTTATAAAATACCCCTGCCGGGCCCTGCATGAATCCTACAGGCACAAATACCGCAGTCATCACGAGCGTGATCGATACGATGGCACCCGATATTTCGTTCATCGACTGCACCGTAGCCTGCCGTGCGGAAAGTTTTGTCCGTTCCATCTTGGAATGCACCGCTTCCACCACCACGATCGCATCATCCACCACGATACCGATCGCCAGTACCAGTGCAAACAACGTAAGCAGGTTGATCGTGAATCCAAAGAGGTTCATGAAGAAGAAGGTACCAAGTATCGCCACCGGTACGGCTATCGCTGGAATCAGCGTGGACCGGAAGTCCTGCAGGAAAATAAACACAACGATAAACACCAGCACGAATGCTTCGATCAGGGTATGCAGTACCTGGCTGATGGAAGAATCGAGGAACTCCTTCGCATTATACATGTTGAAGTAATCGATCCCTTTCGGAAAATTTGTTTGTGCTTTCTTCATCACGGCATCCACCGAAGTCAGGATATCATTTGCATTCGATCCTGCTGTCTGGAAGATGGCAATCCCGATACCCGGTTTCCCGAGGATCAGTGTATTGGCACTGTAGGAGAAGGATCCGAATTCTATCCGCGCCACATCACCCAGCCGCACCACGGAACCATCTGCCGCAGAGTTCAGGATGATGTTTTCATAGTCCTCGTTTTTGGAAAGTTTCCCTTTGTACTTGAGGATATATTCAAAAGACGCCGTGCTTCCCTGGCCAAACCTTCCCGGTGCCGCTTCGATATTCTGTTCACGGATTGCCGCGAGTACATCGTTGACACCAAGGTTGTAGGCAGTAAGGCGGTCAGGTTTCAGCCATACCCTCATGGAATAATCCCTTGCGCCAAATATCTGCGCCTGACCCACACCGGGTACACGCTGGATCTCCGGGATGATATTGATCTTGGCGTAGTTCTGCAGGAAGGTTTCATCGTAGGTGGTATCACTGCTGTAAACCAGTGGCACCATGATCATACTGTTCTGCTGCTTTTGCGTTGAAATCCCCGCCTGCACTACTTCCTGCGGGATCTGGCTGGTCGCTTTCGATACCCTGTTCTGGACGTTTACCGCTGCCAGGTCGGGATCGGTACCGAGTTTGAAATAAACATTTATGGCCAGTGTACCATCATTACTTGAGGTGGACGTCATGTAGGTCATGTTCTCCACCCCGTTGATCGCTTCCTCGATCGGTGTTGCTACCGCACGTGCCATTACTTCCGCGTTGGCACCGGGGTAGGTAGCTGTTACCTGCACCGTAGGGGGTGCGATATCCGGGAACAGGGTCACCGGCAATTTAAAAAGTGAGAGTACCCCGAGGAGAACCAGGAGGATAGAGATGACCGTGGATAAGACCGGTCTTTCTATAAATCTTTTAAGCATCAGGAGTGATTGTCTGTATGAATTGAAGCAGGTTTCCCTGTAAAAAAATGAAGCAGTTGGTTCGGGTTGGACGGGTCAGGTAAAAACCGGATGACTTATAACGGACGGCTCTTAAGCAGGCTGTCGAGTGAATACGGTTGCGGCTGGATGACTGCGCCATCCCTCAGCCGGTCGATCCCGGCATACACGATGCGGTCGCCCTGGTGCAGGCCATTTTCCACGAAATAATAATTTCCCCGGCGGGCACTCACCTGCAGTGGTACACTGCTAACCTTATTGCTGTCCGATACGGCGAACACGAAAATTTTGTCCTGCATTTCAAAGGTTGCTTCCTGTGGTACAATGAAACTGTGTTCCAGTAACCTCGGGATGCGTACGCGGCCGCTGTTTCCCGAACGGAGCAATCCGTCCTTGTTGTCGAATGCCGCCCGGAAGCTGATCGTACCGCTGTTTTCATTGTATTGTCCGGCCACCGTTTCCACTTTTCCTTTTACCGGATAGATAGATTCGTCGGCCATCACCAGTTCCACTTCAGGAAGGTGTTTGATTTTTTCCTCGATAGTGGCACCGGCAAACTGATGGGAGAAGGAAAGGAAATCCTTTTCACTGAAAGAGAAATATGCATACACCTGTTTTACCGATGATACTACCGTCAGTGCCTGCGGGGTACTGAGACCAACCAGGCTACCGGTACGGAACGGGATGCGTCCTACATATCCTTCCACTGGCGCCACTATACGGGTGAAGCCCAGGTTTATCGAGGCTGACTCAACCATTGACCGTGCCTGTGAAACCTGCGCCGCTGCTGCATCGTAGGATGCCTTTGCCGTTTTCAGCTGCACATCGGA
>SEAD01000163.1 GCA_004173355.1 Chitinophagaceae bacterium
AATATCAAAATCGATAATGATCTCTCCGACTGGCAGTATGTAAGTTACACCCATGAGAATGCAGCAAGCTATCCGGGTACACTCCGGGCGCTGAAATCCTTTGCCAGCGGCACTGACGTATACCTGCTTTTTGAGGGTACCGCTGATATGAAGTTTGAACTTTTTGATATGTACCTCGATGGCGATAATAATCCGGCATCAGGTTTTACAACTTACCTCTGGCCAGCGGGCGCAGGTGCCGATTTCCTCTTGGAAGGTCCGGCCGGCAGTCCGAGCTGGGGTTCGGTGTATGCCCACACGGGTGTAGGTAATGGATTTAGTTTCAACCCGACTTTTGGTTTTGACGCAGCCATGATGTTTGGCCCTCTCAAAACAGTTGCCGGTAAAAATTACATGGAAATGTCTATCAAGAAAACAGCGATCGGCTCACCGACAGGTGCGATCAATTTTGGTATGATTGAACTGGATGGTTCCTGGAATGCGCTGGGCAAGTTGCCTGAATCAGAGACCCCGACTTCCAAATTTGTAAGGGTCCCGCTCTGAGGAGAGTCCCTCACATTCAGTGAAAATTCAAAACAGAAAACGTGGATATAAAAACCACCGGTCATTCATCAGTTGCTGATGAACAGGCCGTCCTTGCCCCCGAAGTGCAGCTGTACAGTGTGGAAAATGCCCGGGGCACGCGATTGACCCTTTCGAACTGCGGTGCAGCTGTGGTCTCGCTTTATGTGGCAGATGCAGATGGCAACCTGGCTGACGTGGTGCTTGGCTATGATAATGCCGAGGATTATCTCAATGATGATTACTATATCGGTACGGTAGTTGGGCGTTATGCCAACCGCATAGCCGGCGATACCATCCGTATCAATGACAGGTCATACAAAATCTCCACCCGTCAGGGCGGATACCACCAGCACGGCGGTGTAGTCGGGTTTAATAAAAAAATCTTCGATGCCGAGCCGTTCAGTAATGAAAATGGCAGCGGTGTGGTGTTCCGGTATACGAGTCCCGACCTGGAAGAAGGTTTCCCTGGTGAATTCCGGCTGGAAGTGGTGTATACACTGGATGATCTCGACCAGTGGACGGTGGAATACAAAGGGGTGTCGAGCAAAACCACCCTCGTAAACCTCACCCAGCATGCCTATTTCAACCTGACCGGCAATCCCGCGGGCAGTATCGATGACCATGAGTTCCGCATCTTCAGCCAGCATTACCTGCCGGTAAATCCGCAGCAGGTACCTACGGGTGAACTGGCGCAGGTGGCAGATACGCCATTCGATTTTACCGAATTCCGGAATATCGCCGGCGGCCTGCTCCGGGATCACGAACAACTGGCACTGAGCAACGGGTATGATCATAGTTTTGTACTGGAAAAAGAACATTCTGCCGAGCTGAAACACGCGGTCACGGTGCGCGAACCAGCGTCAGGCCGCAGGCTGGATGTGTACACCACCGAACCGGCAGTGCATTTTTATACAGGCAACTTCCTGCATGATATCAAAGGGAAAAACAAGGTTGTTTATAACAAACGCTCCGGCTTTTGTCTCGAA
Source organism: Chitinophagaceae bacterium (assembly GCA_004173355.1). Taxonomy (GTDB): domain Bacteria; phylum Bacteroidota; class Bacteroidia; order Chitinophagales; family Chitinophagaceae; genus JBEVJC01. The sequence continues at coordinate 1,551 of SEAD01000163.1, forward strand.
ACACAACATTTCCCGGATTCACCGAACCACGCCCACTTCCCTTCCACCGAATTGAAAGCAGGCGAACAGTTCTACAGCAAAACCATCTACCGGTTTTCCGCCGGTTAATGGTTTCGACCGTCCAGCAGTTAGTACAAAGGGCCGCATTCGTGCGGCTTCTTTGTGCCCGGGCTTCCGCATCCGGTATTTACGGCTTATTTTCACCTTAGTATGGATGTTAAACTCATGAAAGCTCCGGATGCACGAACGGTCAGTTATGGCATTTTGCTTGGCCTGACGGGTTCCGTCTGGCTGATCAACGGATTATTCTGCAAGCTGATGATGATGGTGCCAAGGCATATGTGGATAGTGGGGTCGGTCCTTGGTTATGAGCACGCCGTTTTGTTTACCAAAATTATTGGTCTCGCGGAAACGTTATTTGCTTTCTGGATTGTGAGCGGTTACCTGCCAAGGGTTACTGCCATCCTCCAGGTGATTGTTATCCTGGCCATGAATCTCCTGGAATTTTTCCTCGCGCCCGGCCTGCTGTTATGGGGCAGGTTCAACCTGGTGTTTGCCCTGCTTTTTGCTGCAGCCATCCTGGTCAACGAATTTGTATTGCGGCCTTCCACTCCAAACGGAACAGATGTTTGAATCGCTCCGCAGCCATCCCTTTGCCGTCAACGCGTTTTTTAACCATTCGCTGGTGCTGACCTATGCATTACCGGTGGAAGACATCCTGCCACTCATCCCTGCGCCCCTTGAACCCGATCTCTTCCATGGGAAATGGGGATTCGTGGCCGCGGCTTTTGTGCAGACCAGTGCCCTCCGGCCAAAAGGATTCCCCGTATGGATGGGAAACGATTTCCTGCTGGCAGGATACCGTGTGTTTGTCCGCTATCGTAACCTCGCAGGTCACCGGCTTCGCGGACTGTATATCCTCGCGTCACAAACCGACAGTGCGCGTATGCAGCGCATGGGTAATTTTTTCACCCGCTACAGTTACACCACCGATGCGCTGTCCTTTACCCGGACCGACCAGCTGCTTAAAGTACAGTCCGGGAAAACCGGTCTCTCAGTGATCGCCGGTCATGCGGATGCAGAACCTGCACTACCAGCCGGCTCACCGTTCGCTGACTGGAAAGAGGCAAGAAGATTTGCCGGACCCATGCCATTTACATTCAGTGTGATCAACAAGTCGACAGTAGTGGTGGTTGAAGGAGTGCGGTCCAACTGGACACCACGCCCGGTAAGTATTACGGCAGACCGGATTCCGTTCCTGGACAACAGCGCCTTCCGGAACCGCCGGCTGGCCAACGCATTTGTGGTGGAGGATATTCCTTACAGCTGGAAAAAAGGGGTCGTTGAAAAATGGTGAGTCCTTCACGTAAACCCTTCCAGGGGGTGATCAACATCATCCTGTTCAACTGGCCATTTTATGCCGCAGTGCTTGTACTCCCCGTGGCGGTCCTGTGTCTCAGGGGAATCGTGACGGGCAATACGGCCACGTTGATGGTATTACTCACGGCCGCCACTCTGCTGGCTGCTTTTGTTTCGCTGGTTGTTTCCTGTTATGTATATGACCTTTCCGGGCTGTACCGGTTCCGCTGGATGGCAGGGCTCCCTGCACGGGCCGGCGACAGGATCTGGAATATCAATGCCGGTTTTGACGAGACCAGTGTCATCATCCGCCATCAATTCCCGGGAGCGGAGTTGCAGGTATTTGATTTTTATGATCCCGCCCGCCACACTGAACCATCCATCAGGCGCGCCAGGAAAAAGTATCCGCCTTATCCCGGTACAATCGCATGCAATACCACCAACCTGCCAGAAGGCAACAGGCCATCACTGGTATTCCTGATTTTCGCTGCCCATGAGATAAGGGATCGCGATGAACGGATCGGGTTCCTGCGCACACTCGGCCGGGCAATTGCACCGGGCGGAAGGATCGTGCTGGTGGAACACCAGCGTGACCTTCCCAACTTCCTTGCATACACCATTGGTTTTTTCCATTTTTACAGCCGTGCGGAATGGCAACGCTGCTTCCGTGCAGCAGGACTCCGGTCCGGCCAGGTTTCGCACCTGAACCCCTTTGTCACCAAATTCGAACTCTATGCAGATGGCGTTACATCTTAAAATTGCCGGTGCCATACTGGTGTTCCTTGCACTGGTCCATGTGGTGTTCCCCATTTATTTTAAATGGAAAGAAGAATTGCAGCGGATCTCGCTGATCAACCGGCAACTCATCCAGGTGCATACCTTTTTTATAGCACTCACCGTTTTCCTGATGGGATTGCTTGCGCTGTCCTACCCCGACGAACTGCAGCAGGCAGGAATGGGGACTGGCATCTGCCTCGCCCTCGGGCTGTTCTGGTCGGTCAGGTTTGTAATCCAGTTCACCGGATACTCCTCCCGGCTCTGGAAAGGCAAACGATTTGAAACCATCGTGCATGTCCTTTTTGCTTTTATATGGGCCTACCTCTCCTTTGTTTTCCTGAACATTTATTTTCTCTGGGTTTAGATGTTTCCTCCTGCCCGGTGTTTTAGGGTTGTAACCGCGTTCACCCTAAAACATACCTATGAAGTATAATCAGTACTCTCCCTCGCTTGTTGACAAACCCATCCGGCTGCTGGATGAGGAGATTGAAAATCCGCTGCTGGTTTTTCACGAGGTTTTTGAGTTTTATGATCTCAACCATATCCGCGTGCAGCTGGGCGACTGGCTTGAACTTGCGTTCAGTTCAGAAGACGAGGACCTCAAGGATCCGATCCCGCGGGTCAATCTCATCCAGTTTGCATTACATATGGAAGCCACGGCAGAAGCGGCTTTTCTTCTGTATCAGCAAGACAGGGAACGAATGAAAAGGATGCCGCCACCAGTCAGTTTGGAAGAGTAGCTTTGTGGGATGAAGACGCCACTTCCCGAAGATATTTTCCCTGCTGTTTTATTCCAGTCCGGCGCCGCACCCGCGGTTAACGGTATCGTGAAACCGATGAAGGAAAATGGATATGCGGATAGTGGTGCTGATATCGGTTATGCATTGATGCAGGCAGGTATAAAAATGGTCCTGCCATCAGGAGAGCCCCATATCGAAACAGACCGTGAATGGGTGTTCCCTGACAACCGCGAGGGTATCCGGCATGCACTGGATAAAAATGCGAACCTGCTCTGGCTGAATACGGTGCTTTACAAAGGACATCCGGTGGAAGAGTTTATGAAGAAGGGTCTGTTTGTTGTCGGACAGGATCCCACTCTTGTTGAACAGTACGATGATAAATGGATGACCAGTGAGCTCCTGGGCAGTCACGGTATCCCGGTCCCGGAAAAAATCCGGGTGGAACGGGGCACAGTCGCTGTACCGTTTGGTTATCCATTTATGCTTAAACCGATCCGTGGCCGTGGAAGCCAGGGGGTATACCTGCTCCAGGATGAAGCGCAGTTCCGTCTGCTTACCGAACAACTGCTGGATGAGGGCCGGTATGGCACCGCACTGTATGCGGAACCGTATCTACCCGGGCAGGAAATTACCGTCACTGTAATGCCCCCCGGCCGGTATTTTATTTTTGGTGACCAGGAAGACAAGGAAACACATTGGTGTCTGACGGCAGTCAGGCGCTTTAACCACATAGATGGCGTTGCGCCGTACAATGCTCTTGTGCCCATCGTGGAAAACAGCCGCGTGATCAGTGCGGATGAACATGACAGCATGCCGATGCAGGAGGTCTACCGGTATTGTGCCAGGGCAGCAGCGATCACCGGCGCCCGCGCACCAGTGCGGATCGATTGCCGGCAGGATATGTCGGGGAAATACCGGTTGTTTGATCTCAACATGAAACCCAATATGACCGGGCCTTCCAGGCCTCACCGGTTCGACCAGGATAGCCTCGTCGCGCTTGCTGCTGCGGATCTTGGATGGGATTACACCGACCTGCTGGTCAACATGCTTTACCAGCGGTGGAGAAAATATTAATCCGCCACACCCCAGACTTTGATGATCATATCATTGTTGCCATTGCTTGTACAGATATAGACCTCCCCGTCAGGAGAGATACAGAGATCGCGTAGCCGGCCGTACTTGTTGTTGAAAAATTCGGTGGTTGTTTCTACTGCATCATTGCCTGCATTCAGTTTCAGCTGGTAAAGCCTTGCATCTTTCAGGGCTGTGAGCAGCAAGGAGCCTTTCCATTGCGGGATCTGGTTACTGTTATAATAATCGAGACCCGATGGGGCGGTGGTCGGTGTCCAGGTTTTGATTGGCTGGATCACATTGTTTGCAGCACAGAATGTCTGCTCGCTGGCTGTGTTGCAGAGGCCTTCCACATCAGGCCACCCAAAGTTGCCACCCTTGCTGATAATGTTTACTTCGTCATCATTTGATGGACCATGTTCGGAGCTGTAGATTTTATCATTGGCAAACACAAGGCCCTGTGGATTACGATGACCCATACTCCAGTACGGGTTACCGTTTACAGGGTTATCGGATGGTATGGTTCCGTCCAGGTTTAGCCGCAGTATTTTTCCATTCAGGGAGTTGACATCCTGTGCACGGGAGGCAGCGTTGGCATCACCGGTACTGATAAACAGTTTATCACCCACAATTAGCAACCGGCTTCCGTTGTGGATACCCGAAGCCGGGATATTTTCGATGATGGTCAGCGGGCTGGATAAAGTACCTGCGGCATAGTTGTAACGCACCACTTTTTCTTTGTAGCCGGACTGGTTATAATTGTATACGATATAGACCTGGGGGGAAGTTGCATTGCCCCGCAGCACCATTCCCAGCAAGCCTCCCTCGCCCTCTGCCGCCACATCCGGCACATTGAAAACGGTACTGGTTTCGGCTGTGGCCGCGTTCATCCGGCTGATGCGGCCATTTCTTTCGGTGATCCAGATAAAGTTGTCGGGTCCCCAGGTGATTTCCCAGGGCAACCGCAGGTTGCTGCTGAGGATGCTGTCGCGGATGGTTACCGGTCCGGAGGGTTCTTCCGGTTCGTCGTTTTTGTCTTTTTTGCAGGCGGTCACAAGGATAGTGGCTAACAGCAGGGCAAACAGCCATTTAGTGTATTTCATGGTGTATGATTGTGTATTCTACCGACTAAAATCATGCCGCTGCCGCAGGGAATGCATTTCACCGGCAGAGGGGACCGCTTAGCCTAAATTTAAACCCGGGATATATGAAATAGCGTATTTTTAAATCCTAATCAACTAAACCATTTAACATGAAAGGTAAAAACCTGACCTTATTAGTAGTCCTCGGTATCGTAGTCATCCTTGGCTTCGTTGGCTGCAATGGCTATAATGGCCTGGTTAAACAGGACGAAGTAGTAAAAAATGCCTGGGGTAATGTAAATACTGAATACCAGAAAAGGAATGACCTTGTCGATAACCTGGTGAGCACGGTGAAAGGTGCCGCCAATTTTGAAAAGGAAACACTGACAGCTGTGGTGGAAGCACGTGCCAAAGCGAGCTCGGTTAATTTCACGGCTGAAAACCTCACTGATGAAAACCTTGCAAAGTTCCAGGCAGCACAGAACCAGGTATCCGGTTCCCTGAGCCGCCTGCTGGCAACTGTTGAAGCATACCCCGAACTGAAAGCCAATGCGAACTTCCTGCAACTGCAGGGGCAGCTGGAAGGCATTGAAAATGATATCCGCGTAGCCCGTACCCGGTTCAACGGCACAGTGCAGGCCTACAATACAAAAGTCCGTTCTTTCCCGACGAACATATTTGCCGGGATGATGGGCTTTGGTAAAAAAGACGAGTTTAAGGCCGATGAAGGCGCTGAAAAGGCACCAAAAGTCAAATTTGATTAATCCCCGGTGCGATATCCATAAAGCATGAAATCAAAAAAGCCCCTGCTGGTTGCCGGGATCATCGTGGTTGTCATCGCGATTTACCTGGGCACATCTTATAACAGTCTTGTAAGCAAGGAGGAAAACCTGAAGAAAACATGGGCAGATGTGCAGGCTACCTACCAGCGTCGGCTCGACCTGGTACCAAGCCTTGTCAACATCGTCAAAGGTGTATCCGACTTTGAGTCTTCCACGCTGGAAGCTATAGCTGCCGCGCGCTCAAGGGCGGCCTCGGGTCAGGCAGGGGCAAGCCTGGATGGGGAAAATTATAAGGGACAATCCGTGGCACAGGACTCACTCGCTGCGGCTGCCAACCGGGTGATCCTGCTGGTAGAACGATATCCCGTATTGAAAGGGACAGCGGCTTACTCCGGACTGCAGACGCAGCTGGAAGGCACCGAACGGAGGATCAAGGTGGCCCGCACCGACTTCAACAAGGCAGTGGCTGAATACAATAACGCCGTACGGGCATTCCCGGGGAGTATCGCTGCAGGCATTTTCGGATTTAAAGCACAGGAAGGTTTTGCTGCGGATAAAGGCGCAGAGAACCCCGTGGAGATAAAATTTTAACCGGTATGGACCTTCCGTTTATAAAAAAGAAAAAACACTTCTTCACCGTCGACCAGGAAAAACGGATCGTGGAAGCAGTGCGTGATGCCGAACGCCGCACCAGCGGCGAGGTGCGGGTCTTTGTGGAGAGCCATTGCAAATTCATGGATCCCATCGACCGGGCGACGGAAATATTCTTTAACCTGAAAATGGAAAAGACCGACGACCGGAATGCGGTCCTGGTCTATATCGCCATTAAAGACCGGCAGCTTGCCCTCTTTGGTGATGAGGGGATTCACCGGAAAGTGGGTACCGCGTTCTGGGCGAAGGAAGTGGAGCTGATGATTGCAAAATTCAACGGGGATGATTACGCAGAAGGTATCAGCAGCTGTATCCGCGATATCGGCGATTCACTCCATGAACATTTCCCTTATGATAAGGATACTGATAAAAATGAATTACCCGACGATATAGTGTTCGGTAAATGACGCACATGAAAAGATTCCTCCTTGTCTTTGCAGTTATACTGTCCCTTGCAATCACCGGTTCGGCGCAGGAATTCCCGGCACGCCCGAACCCGCCAAGACTTGTCAACGATATTACAGGCACGCTGCTCACCGCTGCGCAGGTAAAAGCACTCGAAGACAAACTGGTGGCCTATGATGACAGTACCTCCAACCAGATAGCGGTCGTGATCGTGGACAATCTCAAAGGTTATTCCGCAGCTGATTTTGCGCTGGGTATAGGACGGGACTGGGGTGTAGGCAACAAACAATTTGACAATGGTATCGTGATCCTGCTGTCCACCGGCGGTGGTGCCGGTAACCGCGATGTGTTTATTGCGGTTGGAAACGGACTGGAAGGGGTGATCCCCGATCTCACTGCCGATGCAATCATCGACAATGAACTGATTCCCGGTTTAAAGTCCGGCAATTATTACGGTGGCCTCAATTCCACCATCGATGCACTTATTTCCGCGGCAGCGGGTAAATACAAAGCGCCGGATAATTACCGTAAAAAGAAAGGCAAGGGCTTTAATCCATTACCCATCATCGTCCTTGTGATCATCCTTATTTCGCTGTTCTCCCGTGGAGGTGGCGGTGGCGGCATGATGTCCCGCCGTGGCTATACGGGATGGGGTGGTGGTTTCGGAGGATTCGGTGGTGGTGGATTTGGC
>SEAD01000291.1 GCA_004173355.1 Chitinophagaceae bacterium
GCGGTGATGCTTGTCGTTCCTGCGCCAACAATGGTTACGGTGTTTCCGCTGATGGTGGCTACTGCAGTATTCGAACTGGTATAGGTCACTGGGTTTGCTGATGCGCCGCCAGTTGCCGTCAGTGTAAATGCTGCATCGCCAAAAGTTTTGTTTGCTAAAGCAGCAAAGCTGATCGTTTGGTTCTGTCCACCGATCACCAGGCTGCCTGTTGCGTCGACTGCACTGTAATTTGCATTGGTCAGGTTGGCTACTACTGCATAGGTTCCGGCTGCGGACGGGGCAGTTGAACTGCCTTCATAACTCACCGCAACGCCAGAAAGTCCGGCAGGGGTAGTGGTGACGGTTACTGTTTTTGCTGTTCCGTCATAGCTTTGTGAAAGACCAGTGATTGCAAGTGTTGCGGTTGCTTTAACAACGGTCAATGTTTGACTCACAGGAGTAGCAGCACTATAATTTGCATTACCGGCCTGTGAAGCGGTGATGCTTGTCGTGCCTGCGCCAACAATGGTCACTGTATTTCCGCTTACCGTGGCTACCGCTGTGTTTGAGCTGGTATAGGTTACTGGATTTGCTGATGCGCCACCAGTTGCCGTTAGTGTAAATGCTGCATCACCAAAGGTTTTGTTTGTTAAAGCAGCAAAGGTGATCGTTTGGTTCTTTCCACCGATCACCAGGCTGCCTGTTGCGTCGGCTGCACTGTAATTTGCATTCGTCAGGCTGGCTACCACTGCATAGGTTCCGGCTGCGGACGGGGCAGTTGAACTTCCTTCATAACTTACCGCAACGCCTGAAAGTCCGGCAGGAATAGTGGTCACGGTTACTGTTTTCGCTGTACCGTCATAACTTTGAGAAAGGCTACTCATTGCCAGTGTTGCACTTGCCTTACCAACCGTTAAGGTCTGGCTAACCGGAGTGGCAGCACTGTAATTTGCATTTCCGGCCTGCGATGCTGTGATGCTTGTCGTGCCTGCGCCAACAATGGTCACGGTGTTTCCATTAATGGTGGCTACCGAAAGGTTTGAAGATAAATAGGTCAACTCCATTCCAGAAGTAGATGAGCCTGATAAAACAAATGGTACCTCACCAAATACTTTTACTGGTAAAGCATTAAATGTGATAGTTTGGGCGCCTTGACCGATTGTGATCGTAAAGGGAACTACAACGGATTGGTTACAGCCGCTTTCAGTTGCCCTTATTGAAAAATTGAACGTTCCTGCTACTGTAGGGACACCAGAAAGAATCCCATCATTTGCCAATGTCAGCCCTGCAGGCAGAGTGCCTGCGGAAAGAGCGTAGCTGAAATTACCATTCCCTCCGGTGGCAAGAAATGTATTGCTATATGCGGTGGCAATAGTTCCCTTAGAAGGTGCAGTTGAAGCCAGCACGATTGCACTAGGCTGCCTTATTATTGTACTGGTCGTACCTGTACATCCGTTTACATCAGTAATGGTCACGGTGTAGGTTCCTGCTGTCAGGCCTATCCGGTCTTCTGTGGTGATACCATCTCCCCAGTTATATGTATAAGGACCTGTTCCGCCGGTAGGCGTTAAGTTGATCGCACCATTTGATCCGCCATTGCAGGCAATGTTGGTAACTACTGTTGTCGCAGAAACCGCACTTGCCGGTTGGGCTATTGTCGCGCTTACCGTAGCGGTACATCCGTTTGCATCAGTGATGGTTACGGTATAAGTCCCTGCTGCAAGTCCTGTTCTGTCTTCAGTGGTAATACCACCGCCCCAGTTGAAGGTGTAAGGTGAAGCACCTCCTGAAGGCGTTAAATTAATCGATCCGTTCGAACCTCCGTTACAAGCGATATTGGTTACAACCGTTGTTGCTGCAACCGCTGAAGCCGGCTGGTTGACAGTTGCGTTTATGCTGCCTGTGCATCTGTTGGCATCGGTGATGATTACGGTGTACGTTCCTGCTGCAAGTCCTGTTCTGTCTTCAGTGGTAATTCCGCC
>SEAD01000292.1 GCA_004173355.1 Chitinophagaceae bacterium
CGGAGTTCATATACCCTGTCGGCCAGCGGGGATTTCAATCTGGAAACCAGAGCCACCGGCGCCATGGGAAAAGCCTCCAGGAAAATGGACTGCATGCGGGTATAAGGTGGGGTAGCGAATCCGGCATCCAGGTAACCGCTGCCGGCCGATTGGTAAGCCGCATCCTTCGCCAGGGCCCTGGTTATGTCCGCGGATTGGGCAAATGAACTGTACGGAATCAACACGTAAAGCGTTTTGACTTTCCCTGTGTCGTTGCTGATGGCTTTGAAAGCACCCACATGAATGACTTTCCTGCGCGCAAGTGCGGGTATCAGGGCTTTTTCCAGGTAACCATCGAGTACGCGCTCCTGGCTGCTGTCGGTGTAACTATAAATCCGGAGTTCATAAAACTCCCTGGATTTGGATTGACCCATGCAACAAATACTCAGTGTGGTCAGGAGCAGGCAGCCAAGAATCCTTTGCAGCATAATGCGTTCGTTTGAATGAAATTAATGCAAAAAAAAGATAATGCCGGCATGACATCAGTCATTGCCGGCATTATCAACTGCTTTGGGAATTTATTGGTTCGCCTTATTTTCCGTCTGGTGCGTCTTCCGCAGTCCTTGTTTCTGTCGGATCAACGTCTGGCTCGTCTGCTTGTTCGTCAACCACATGTGCAGCCATTTTCGCTGGCGTGTCCTGATCCCTGGCGTCATCATTGGGAGCAAGAAAAGGATTTCGCGGCTTTTTAATTATCTGCATGTTATTAATTTAAGCGTACAGCCCCAAACCATGATCCACAAACCCACAACACAGAAATCTCATTGTATCCATTTGTTCCGGGCTGAAAGGGTACACAATCGGGTTAGTAAAAACTACCGGTAAATGGTATCGGGTTATATTACCCGAATTCTTAATTTCACTAACACTAAAAAACCTTCCAAATGAATGCAAACCAGGCTTTATGGGAAAAAGGGGATTTCACCCAACTCGCCCGCACGATGCGCCAGAGCGGCGAAAAATTTGTGGCCGGTCTCGGTATTACAAAAGGTATGAAAGTACTCGACCTTGGGTGTGGTGATGGCACCACTGCTATTCCTGCAGCAAAACTCGGTGCCGAGGTGCTGGGTGTTGATATTGCCCGCAACCTCGTGGAGGCCGGCACCAAACGGGCAGCCGATGAAAATATCACTGGTATAAAATTCCAGTATGGTGATGCGATCCAGCTGGACGGGATAGACGATAAACAGTTTGACCTCGTGGTGAGTGTGTTTGGCGCCATGTTCGCGCCGCAACCATATGATGTGGCCAGGTCAATGGTCCGCGTAACCAAACCGGGGGGCAGGATTATCATGGGCAACTGGATTCCCGGGGACCCTACGCTGGTAGCACAGGTCCTCAAGACCAGTTCTGCATTCACACCTCCCCCGCCTGAAGGTTTTATCAGTCCAATGTTATGGGGCACCGAGCCGGAGGTAATCAACCGGTTTACAGCGGCAGGTATCAAAAAAGAAAACATCAGTTTTGAAAAAGTGACGTTCACTTTCATTGCCGATGAAAGTCCGGTAATCTACCTGCAACGATTTATTAATTATTACGGACCAACGATGAATGCGTTTGATGCTGCGGATAAAAATGGCAAACGCGCCGAACTCCAGGAACAACTTGAAGCGTTATTCACTGCGCAGAACACAGCTGCTGATCCGGGAAAAACGAATATCGACGCCAGTTTCCTGAAGGTGACAGTGCAGATCTGATCATAGTTATCATTATTTCATAATAACTAACTATTTCTGGTGATTGCAAAATGGGAATATTATTTCTACATTGCGGCCACTTAAAACCAGTTATATGAAATTTAACCGCCTTTTCCTCGCCGTTCTCATTGCCTTTTCGCTTGTGTCGTGTTCGAAAGATAAAAAAGACGCCAAAGATGGTGTGCAGACAAACTTCGATGGTAAAAACTTTGATCTTTCATT
>SEAD01000293.1 GCA_004173355.1 Chitinophagaceae bacterium
AACGATCATCACAATAAATAGATTATATTATTGCTGTCAGATATTCGAAGGCATTCACCACATGATATGCGTAATGCAGCACCAGATGGCTGAAAATCTTATCAATTATGCTGAGCCAGTCGGTCACTGAAGCCTGCACCACTATCAGCCATCAACGAATAGAACCCTACCGGTTTCAACTTCATAAAGTCCGCCGACAATCTTAATTATTCCGTCCTCTTCCAGCTGCGTAATGATTTCGCTCTGCTGCCTGATTTGTTCAATAGAGTGATCAATGTTCAGCCTGGTCACACTGCCTACAAATTCCGGATTGTCCCCGGTGCGGTTCTCCGTAACCGTCGTCTCCCTGGTGATCGCCGGTTTGATCTTTTCCAGCAGACCGGTAAGGTTTCTCATTTCAACCTGGTTGCAGGCACCGGTGACCGCACATCACCTGGTATGCCCCAGTACCAGGATCAGCTTGGTGCCAACTACTTTTGTAGCGTATTCCATGCTGCCCAATATGTCCCTGTTGACCACGTTACCGGCCACGGGTATATTGGATACATCGCCCAGCCCCTGGTCAAATATCAGTTCGACCGAAGTCCTGGAGTCCATGCAGCTCAGTACGGTGGCGAAGGGGTACTGCCCCTCAGCGGTCGCATTGACCTGTTGCAGCAGGTTGCGGTTGGCCACCAGGTTTTTTACAAACCGGTCATTTCCTTCTTTAAGCAGCTGAAGCGCCAGCTCCGGCGTTAAAGCGTCCCTGAATTCTTTCGAATGCGTATACATAAACTATTGTGTTTAATTTAAATAATAATCATCTGATTTTGGCAGGTGCCGGAACATTAGTTTCCCCCAGCAATTGTCTGATGTTGATCTCTATGGTTGTGGCAATCGCTGTCATGGCCGTATCTGTGGGCATATTGCTGAACGGATCTTGCAGATGCGTGGCGGTGCGTTCCAGTAGAAAGAAGAACGAAGTCATGATCAGCAAAAGCGGGATTTCAAAATAGCCAACAGTATGCCGCAGTGCTATCGAAAGGGTGATGACAAAAACATAGATGATCATGTGCAGGAATATCCGGTAGGTCACAGGGAATACTGTACTTTTGATCCGTTCGGCCATGCCCATGGAATTGGTCAGGCTCACCATCGTATTGTTCAGCTGCACATGGCTGAACAGGTCCAGATGGCCGCTGGTCCTCAGTTTGTAAATATCTACCGTATTTTGCTGCAGGATACCCAAAGGTTTGTTGTGATGGTTTCCCAGCAACTGCAGGTCACCTTCGGTAAGGTACCTTTCGAGCTGGTCTGTGGCGTTCTGCCCTCTTAAGCTCCGGCCCAGACAGTAGCACCAGGCGATCTGCCGGTAAGCGATTTTCCTGACGATGTCCCCTGCCTCAGCACTTACGAATGACTGGAACTGCAGCATCAGGTTCCTGGAATCGTTAACGATGCTGCCCCAGATCTTTCGGGCCTCCCACCACCTGTCGTAGGACTGGGAAAGTTTGAAAGACAAAATGACCGATATGGCCGTGCCCAAAAAGGTAGGAATGTTCAGCGGTATCTCGGGAATGACGTGTTTAAATTCCCAGATGATGTAATAAACGACCAACGCGGTGATCGAAACATACATCAGTTCCATCTTTACCTTATTGAAGATATATTTTAATGGCGGTCTCTTATTTAACAACATAACTCAATGATAAATTTCCGTTATCCTTTTTTAATTGACATGATGTTCATCAACATCAATCTAAACTAACCGGCCCGCTGCTGGCTTTTCCTTACGGTTGCAGGCTAGGCCTAATATTTCAAAAAGCAGGCAAACAAAAAATTATTGCGCCGATGAAAGAAATGTCCCGCGGCAACTGTGGACACTCCTGTTCGGTATATGCTGCCCTGTGTAGCCTTCAATCATTAAACGGAAAAAGTACGGAAGGATAGGGGTAGCCCTTTGGCATCAAGTA
>SEAD01000164.1 GCA_004173355.1 Chitinophagaceae bacterium
GAAGGACCGGTGACCGAATTTGTACCGGCATCCTACCTGCAGGGCCACCAGAACGTGGAGTTTATCCTCGACGAAAGTGCTGCGGCCGAACTCACCCGCCGCAAGGCGCCCTGGCTGACAGATGATGTGGAATGGAACAATGCCATGGTGAAAAAAGCGGTCACCCATCTCGCGCTGGCGCTTGGTAAACCGATCCTCAAACTCACCAACGATGATTACAACCTGAATGGATTAAGTGACCTGCTCGCCTTACACGGACAGGCCTATGATATCAATATCGAAATGTTCAACCAGCTGCAGCGTACCATCACGGGTTGGCCAGGGGGGAAACCCGGTCATGACGATACCTACCGCCCGGAGCGTGCAGATCCGGCAGTGAAACGGGTACTGATTTTCAGTCCGCACCCCGACGATGATATTATTTCAATGGGCGGCACGTTCCAGCGGCTCGTCGACCAGGGACATGAAGTGCATGTGGCCTACCAGACCAGCGGGAATATTGCCGTAGCCGATGATGAGGCATTCCGTTTTATCGATTTCATCCGCGACTACAACAAACAGTTCGGTATCGAAAACCCGGTGGCGGAAAAAATGTACAATGACGCACTTGAATTCCTCAAAATCAAAAAAAGCGGTGAAAAGGATACGCCTTCCTTACGGCATGTGAAAGGGATTATCCGCCGCGGTGAAGCAAAAAATACCTGCCGTTTTACAGGCGTGCCGGATGAGCGTGCTCATTTCCTCAACCTGCCGTTTTATGAAACCGGTCTGGTGGAAAAAAGTCCGATCGGTGAAGCGGATTTTAAAATTATCGCGGACCTGATCGAAAAAATCCAGCCGCACCAGATTTATGCTGCCGGTGATCTCGCCGATCCGCATGGTACCCATAAGGTCTGCCTCGACGGGATCTTTGAAGCGGTGAAAAGACTGAAAAACAAAGAATTTATGACCGACTGCTGGTTGTGGCTGTATAAAGGGGCATGGGCAGAATGGGATATCGACCTGATTGAAATGGCGGTACCGATGAGCCCCGACCAGGTCCTTAAAAAACGGAAAGGGATCTTCAAACACCAGAGCCAGAAAGATGGTGTGGTGTTCCAGGGTTCCGACAGCCGTGAGTTCTGGCAGCGTGCGGAAGACCGCAACAGTGCTACCGCGGAAATGTATAACAAACTCGGACTGGCGGAATACGCTGCCATGGAAGCCTTTGTGAGATGGCATTTCTGACCGCACAAAAGTTGACAAAATAAAAAACGGGCCTCTTACCAGGCCCGTTTGTTTTTATAACTCAGCTCTTTTTCTCAGTACCTGCTCACAATTTCCAGCAATCCGGCTTCCTTTTCTTCCAGCCGCTTGAGCAATTCCAGCTGGTTCGCTGCGCGGAGCAAATTATGTCCTTCGTATTTCGCGCCATAGTATACATCGTTGTTGAGGTGATCGGTCAGGAAACGGATCGCCTGCATATAGATCATAAACTTACCGGCATACACGAGATGTGCCTTTTCCTCACCACCCAGTTCGGTTTTCATCTCACCCAGGTATCCCTGCACGATCGCCTCAAAAAATTCGTCACGGATCTGTATGAGTGAAAAATCTTTTTCCTCTTCGCTGACCGGACTCAGGTAGGTCCGCATCATGTCCCCGAAATCACTGATAAAATAGCCTGGCATCAGGGTATCGAGGTCGATCACGCACAGCCCTTTATCATCGTGATCGAAAAGCACATTGCTGATTTTGGTGTCGTGATGGGTGGCTCGGATTTTAAACGAGGGATTGCGACGGATTTCTTCAAACCGCTCCACAATGGCCCTGCGGCGGATGATCCCGTCGATGAGTGCACCCGCCTCACCGATCCTTGAACGGTTGCCGTTGGCCAGTGCCTGTTCAAACTGTTCGTAACGCAGGGAAAGGTTATGGAAGTCGGGAAGCGTGATACGAAGCTGGCTGGCATCCATGCCGCCCAGCAGGCGGGTGAACAGGCCAAACTGCCTTGCTGCCTCAAATGCCTGTTCGGGCACTGTAACCACATCGATGGTATGCGAGTTGTCCACGAACGGGCTCATGCGGTAATAACCCGATTCCCGGTCATGGAAAATATCCTGTTCATCCAGCGATTGCTCCGGGGTGACGAAGAGATATCCGGGAAACTGTGCCCGGAGGTATTTCGCGGTGAAATTGATATTAAACGCTATTGCGTTGGGATCGCGGAAAACCTGCTGGTTGATCCGCTGCAACACATAGAATTTTCCGTCCCTGTTCACTTTCCAGGTATGGTTGATCAGGCCTGACCCAAAGGCCAGTGCGTCTTCTGGATTTCCGGACACTCCAAAAGCCTTGTACACTTTCTCCAGCATGCTCTATTTTTTCAGGTGGGGGATAAGTTGTGATTCGATGATGATTTTGTAATAGGCATCCGCCTGCAGCGGATCCTGTTTTGTTTTATTCATGAGTTCAATGAGGATCTCCGTGGCTTTCTGTCCCTGGATGTACGGATGTTGCTCAACCGATGCCAGGGGAGGGTATGCACTGTAACTGCTGATGGGCAGGTTGGCAAAACTCACAAATGAAATATCCTTGTTGACTTTCTTTTTTTTCTTCAGCGCAAACTGGATAGCGTCCAGCGCCACATAATCATTGAACGTGACGATTGCCGTTGGTTTGCGTTTGGATTTCAGTAATTCTTCCATTGCCAGCTGTGTGCCTTCCAGCGTAAGGTCACTGTTCACCACCAGTGAGGGGTCAAACTTCAGGCGGTTTTTTGTCATCGCCTGGATATAACCATCCTTCCTTTCCTGGCTGGCAAATAATTTTTCCGGTCCGTTGATCATGCCGATCGAACGGTGTCCTTTTTTGATGAGGTAGGACACGGCCTGCACTGTGCCCGAAATCATATTACAGGCCACATAATGGATCTCGTTCATTTTGGGAATCCGGTCGAAGAATACCACCGGGATCCCGTATTTACGGAGGCTTTCAAAATGTTCGTAGTTAACGGTGTTTTTGGAAATGGAAATGATGATACCATCCACACGATGGTTCTTCATGGTCTCCACGATCTTTATCTCGCGTTCCTCACTGTCGTGCGACTGACCAAGCAATACCGTGTATTTGTTTTTCTCCGCCGTATCTTCAATGCCCGTGATAGAGGTGGAGAAAAAGGCTTCCGAAAGTTCAGGGAGGATGACCCCGATGGTAAAGGTTTTGCGCTGCTGGAAAAATATCGCGGTCTGGTTAGGTTCGTAGTTGAGTTCCTTTGCCATCTGCTGTACACGCAGCTTGGTGCCCACACCAATATTCTTATGGTTATGCAAAGCCCTCGATACCGTGGAGAACGATATGTTGAGTCGTTTTGCAATTTCCTTAATGGTTGTGGGCTTCTGTTCCATCGAACTAAGTTAGTTTGTTTTTTACCAGAAGTACCAATTGCGGTAAAACGTTTGCACGTGGTACTGTGCACTTTTTCCGATATTTTTCCTCATTATGCAAACGACCGGAAAAACTGCAATTACCGTTTCGCCCGCAGGGCAGCAACGTGTGCTCTCGCTTGATGTGATGCGTGGCCTCATCATGATCCTGCTTGCTGCAGAGAGCTGCCATCTCTACGTATCGCTGGAGGCACAGTTTCCCGCAGGACCCGCCGGCAGCGTGGTTGCGCAGTTTTTCCATCATCCCTGGCATGGCCTCCGGTTCTGGGACCTGGTACAACCCGCGTTCATGACGATGGCAGGTGCGGCCCTGTATATTTCCTGGTATTACAAGTCATTGAAGGGTGTCAGCTGGGAAACCAATTTCCGTCATGTAGCCATCCGTTGTTTGAAATTATTTATCTGTGGCACTGCACTCCATTGCGTGTATGCCGGTCATATGGTATGGGAGTTATGGAATGTGCTCACGCAACTGGCTTTTACTACCATCATTGCATATTTGTTTATCCGCAAGACAGCTATTTTCCAGTTAATACTGTCCATCCTCCTGCTGGCGATCACCGAAGCTTTGTACCGGCTGGTACTGGTGCCGGGCTTTGACCAGCCATTTACCGAATCCCGGAATTTCGGCGCCTGGTTCGATACCATCGTAATGGGAAAGATCAACAGTGACGGATGGGTGTTTATCAATATCATCCCTACCGCCGCCCACACCATCTGGGGAGTACTGGCAGGGAAGCTGCTGGTAAGTGCAAAACCGGCGGCTCCGAAGATCAGGACCATGCTGGTAGCGGCTGCGGTTGCGCTCGTGCTGGGGTATGCATTGGATCTGACGGGGGTCACACCCATTATCAAACGGATCAGTACTTCATCCTTTGCGCTGGTGTCGGGAGGTTATGTGCTGCTGATCCTTGCAGTATTGTATTATATCACGGATATGAAGGGCTGGAATAAATACGCGTGGATCTGTACAGTGGTGGGCATGAACGCGATTTTCATTTACCTGTTTTTCGAAACGGTGGGAGTGCAATGGGTAAATGGCACGGTTGCGATTTTTACCGATGGCGTTACCGGCCTCGCGGGGATTCCGTCAACGGTGCAGGCGGTGATCGCTTCGCTGGTTACTTTGTTTCTTGAATGGTGTCTCTGTTTCTGGTTATATAAAAGGAAAATTTTCTTCAAACTCTGATTATTATGCTCCGATCCGGTCTTTCGATCGCCCTGTTGCTGCTGGTAGCGGCTGCAGGCGCACAATCGCGTACTGTAAACTATCGTGAAAGCAGCGAGGACCTGCTGAATCCAGAGCGGGGCTTTTACCTGCCCAGTGGTACAAAGTCCTCTTCCTTCCAGCCGCTGGATGTAGCACAGCTGAAAAATTACCGGAATAAGGACCAGAAGCCCGGGAGGGCAAGTTATGCCGTTCGGGTAAGCCTGCTGTACCGGGGTTATGAACTGGATTCTTTCCGCGACCGGCCATTGTCGGACAGCTTCCTGGTATTGTTGCAGCAGGATTTTGATGCGGTGCGGACTGCCGGGCTGAAGTTTGTACTGCGGTTTATGTACACCAATAAACAGAATTCGGGTAACTGTCCTGACCAGTTCCAGATTTGTCCGCCTTACGGTGATGCGCCGAGGCATGTGGTGCTGGGGCATATCCGTCAGCTGAAGCCACTGTTGCAGAAGAATGCCGATGTGATTGCGGTATTGCAGGAAGGTTTTATCGGGATCTGGGGGGAAAATTACTTTACCGATTATTTCGGGGATGCTTCTACAAACGGCACCGGGAAAATTCTTGACAGCAGCTGGAACCACCGCAATGAACTATTGTCGGCGCTGCTGGATGCCATGCCGAAGGACAGGATGGTGCAGGTGCGTACCCCGCAAATCAAACAGAAATTCATGTATGGTCCGTCGGCACCGGTAGAGAGTGCACCGATGCAGGCTGCTGCGGCATTTGACCAGTCTGACATTTCCCGTGTGGGATTCCACAACGATTGTTTCCTGGCATCCGACGATGACTACGGGACCTATTATGATAATGGCAGTTCAGGTTCACCACGTAAAGCTGCCAATGAAGTGTTGCGAAAATTTATTGAAGCGGATACAAAGTACACTGTAGTGGGTGGCGAAACCTGTGACGATGCATTCAGTCCGGCCAATGATTGCGCACCCGGTGGTTATGCGGAGGATGAAATGCGCAGGATGCATTACAGTTACCTGAACGCGTCGTATAATAATTCGGTAAACAACGACTGGGACAGTGCAGGATGCCTGTACCAGATCCGCCGTGAACTGGGTTACCGGTTTGTACTGGATAAAGCGGTGATGCCGTCGGTTGTCAAAAAGGGACAGTCGTTCAAACTCAGTCTCAGCCTGCGCAACAAAGGTTATGCAAACCTTTACAATCCCCGTCCGGTGATCCTCGTGCTTCGTAACACAACCACAAAAAAGGAATATAAGATCACACTGAAAGCCAATCCGCAGGCATGGTCGCCCGGCGCCCACAAGGTGGATGAACTGGTTTCCCTGCCATCCGGCTTGCCTTCAGGACGTTACGCGTTACTGCTTGTTTTGCCCGATGCAGCTGAATCAATCAGCAGCCGGGCAGAGTACAGCGTGCTTTTCGCGAATGAAAAAATGAATGAAAAACTTACCGGTTATAACGATCTGCGGAATATCATCCGGATTAACTAGTATCCCGCGTTATTTTTTTGATTTTATGCAAACGTTTTACTGGGTTTAGTCAAGCGTTTGCATAGCACCAATACTGCGTTTCAGGCCTTTGCCCATTTTTTTATGACAAAGGAAATCCGGAAATTCAGTGAGCATTCTACGAGGTGGAAAACTGCTTGATTCACCAGCATCTAAACGACTGTAAATACTTATACAAACCAAAATTGAAACTGCAATGAGACTGATTCAAAGAAATCTGTTACTGGTTCTCGCCCTTTGTTTTGGACTCGCGGTAAACGCGCAGACCAGGACAGTCTCGGGAACGGTTACATCGGGTAAGGACGGCAAGGGCCTTGCAGGCGTGTCTGTCCAGGTGAAGGGACTTGCAATCGGTGCCGGCACCGATGCAAACGGGTCCTACAGCATTAGTGTACCATCGGGCGAACAGACACTGATCTTCAGTTCGGTTGGCTTCGGCACTATCGAAGAATCCGTAGGAAGCAGGACTTCCATCAGTGTAACCCTGGCAGAAGCTGACCAGACACTGGATGATGTGGTGGTGGTTGGTTACGGCAGCCAGAAGAAGAGGGACCTGACCGGCGCCGTGTCCTCTGTAAAAACAAAAGACCTTGTACTCTCCTCCGGTCCGGAAATCGGGAACATGCTGAAAGGCAAGGTTGCCGGTCTTACGATCCGTCAGAACAGCGCCCAGCCCGGTGGTGGTCTGGATATCCTGATCCGTGGTAGTGGTACCCGTTCCTCGAGCAGTGCTCCGCTGATCGTAGTAGACGGTTTCCCGATCACTGATCTCCAGCAGCCTGGAAGCGGTGGCCGTTATGAGGCTGGTTCACAAAGTATCCTGAACTCGTTCAACCCGAATGATATTGAATCGATCGAAGTGCTGAAAGATGCGAGCTCTACTTCTATTTATGGTGCACGTGCTGCAAACGGTGTAATCCTGATCACAACAAAAAGGGGAAGCGAAGGCCGTGTAAAAGTAGACTACTCGGTTAACTACTCCCAGCAGAAATATGACAATCCGTTTGATGTGCTCCCGCTCAATGAATGGATGGAACTGCGCAACGTTGCCGGCCAGGAACAATGGGACTTTGAAAACAAAGTGATCCCTTATGGTACACGTACACGGGAAGAAGCCCTGGCTAACCCTATTAACGGACTTTACCGTAAACTGTACACCCAGAACGCAATTAATAATGTGGGCCGCGGTACTGACTGGATCGATCTGGTTACCCGTGATGGTTCCACCACAGCGCATAACCTTTCCATGTCAGGTGGTACCAAACTCACCAAATACCTGGTTTCCGGAAACTTTTACGACCAGAACGGTATCGTGAAGAACTCCAATTTCCGCAGGTACTCCATCCGCGCGAATATTGACCAGGAAGTGAACCGTTTTGTGAAACTGGGCATTAACCTCACCTCAAGCCGGATCGATAACGACAATACACAGCTTGGCGGTCAGCAATACGAGAACTCGGGTATTATCCGTGCTGCTATCCAGCAAGGTCCACATATCCAGGCGATCGACGAAAACGGCAACTATCCGATCAACCCGCAGCTTGCGGTACAGCCGAACCCTTATTCACTGCTGACTATTACCGACAAGAGCCGTCTTGAAAGGACGCTTGGAAACGTGTTCCTGGATATTACCCCGGTAAAAGGTTTGATGGTCCGCCTGAAAGCAGGTATTGACCGCGGTATTACCAAACGTAACAGCTATGTACCTACCACCACCCTCAATGGGGCACTGGAAGGCGGTCGTGCATTTATCTCCAACTCGGAAAACGATGATTACCTGACCGAGGCGACCGCAACATACAATACGACCATCCGGAATGATCATCGTGTTGAAGTGCTCGCTGGTGCTTCACAACAGAAATTCAACAATAAATTCAACAGCGAAGGTGCCAACGGCTTTATAACTGATGCTTTCCTCTGGAACAACCTGGGTGCCGGCAGCGTGCAGATCCCTGCCCAGTCTGCGGCTTCGAAAAACCAGATCGTTTCATATTTCGGTCGCCTGAACTATAGTTACAAAGGTCGTTACCTGCTTACGGCAACTGTCCGTACAGACGGAGCCAGCGTATTCGCAGTTAATAATAAATGGGGTACATTCCCGTCTGCCGCAGTTGGCTGGAACATCGCTGAAGAGAAATTCTTTGGTGGCCTGGCCAGTACTGTATCACAGTTGAAGCTGCGCTTCAGCTATGGACAGACTGGTAACGCCCAGATCACCAGCAACGCATTTGCGGCATACAGTGCTTACCCGGCATGGCTTTCAGGTGATGATTCCCGCGTGATCGGAGTTTCCCTTTCCCGCCTGGAAAATCCGGACCTGAAGTGGGAAACCACTACAGCGGCCAACCTCGGTCTTGACTTCTCCCTCTGGAAAGGCAAAGTGGATGGTTCGATTGAGTTGTACGACCGGGTAATTTCCGACTTGCTGGATACACGTCCACTCAACTCTTATCAGGATATCAACAGTATCATTTATAATATTGGTAAGACAAGAAGCCGCGGTTTTGAAGTGACCATCAATACCCGCAATATCCAGACCCGTGATTTCAGCTGGAGAACCAGTTTTGTTGCGGCGAAATACAAGGATACCTGGAAAGAACGTAATCCCAACTGGCTGCCTGCTGTATATGAAAGCGACAACGATCCGCTCCGCTCCCGTTACACCCTGCTGTCGGATGGTATCCTGCAGATCGGTGAGAAAGTTCCGGATGCACAGCCGCTGCTGATTCCTGGCCAGATCAAAATCAAGGACGTGAACGGTTATGTGAGAGATGGTGCCGGCAACCCTACGGTTGATGCACGTGGCCGCTTCCTCCGCACCAATGCCCCCGATGGTATCATCGACCAGGCTGACTATGTGCTGGATGGCACCACCGATCCAAGCCTGATGGCTGGTATCACCAACATGTTTACCTA
>SEAD01000294.1 GCA_004173355.1 Chitinophagaceae bacterium
TCTTTCACCGCCAGCAGACTGCTTAACGCTGAAGACACCTCGGTAAGCCCGCGGTATATCCTGCTCTGCAGATCATTGGCGATCGCAAGTTCCGCTGCGACGCTCAGCTGCGCACGTTGCAGCAGGGTGAGCGTTTCATTGGTGTTGTTCAGCTGGGAATTGATCAGGACCGAATGGCTGGCCATTGCTGCAGAAGTGCTCGGATCTACATAAACCTGGGCGCTGAGCAAGGCTGGGATACCGCTAAAAAGAAGCATATAAAATTGTTTTTTCATCACGAATGGGTATTGACTTGATTGATAAACTCAGTTAAAGAAAGGTCTGATCCTTCCAGGTCATAAATAAAAGCATCCAGGGCATCCTGATAGTTTCCATGATGCTTCAAGTAACTTTCCAGTGCCCGCTTTTCAGGTTTCTCTGTAGAAAAGGTCATGTACTGCCTGAGCGAAACCTCTACCCCATACACCTCTCCGGTGCTGCCCCGTTTAATGTAAACTTCCTTGAACCTTGAGCGGGCAGATTTATTGTCCAGGGAATTGATGGTAAAAATTTTTTTCTGTTCGGTTTCATTTAAAGACAACAGTGCGGCAACCTTGGTATAGTCATCCCGGAATTTGCCCTGATCAAGCAGACAGATGGTGTCGGAATTGGCGATAATGCTGTTTTTGACTGTTGGACTGGAAATGATGTCTTCGAGTTCCTGGGTCACTACGATCGCCTCGCCATAAAACTTTCTCACCGTTTTATACATGTATACCAGATAAGAGGCCATTAGTTCAGATGCGATCGCTTTCCAGGCTTCTTCCAAAATCAGCGCCTTGCGCTGATGGTCCCTGAGTCTCATTTTTTGCAGAAAAACATCCATGATAATCAGCGTGACGATAGGAAAAAGCACCTTATGTTCACGGATCGCATCAATCTCAAATACAATGAGCTTTTCTTCCAACAGTGAAGAATCTGTAGCCAGGTTCAGCAGCAGACCAAATTCCTCACCCAGGCAAAACTTCCTGAGCACAAAGCGGTAAGCATCAACATCAAATCCGACATGATCCTGCGCGCAGATTTCGCGTATCCTTTGAATGGAATAAAAATAAAAAGCATCAAAGTTGAGCTCGGTCTTTGCTTCACCGCCGCTGAAATGAAGGGCATAAAAGGAAGAGATCACGCTGGAAATAATGCTGTCCTCTACTGCTGATACTTCGCCATTTACCCCCTTTAAAAGCAGAAAAATGAGTGTCTTTAAAAAATCTCGCTTTTCGATATTATATTCCGATGCTTTAAAGGCAAAGGGATTCATCGTTATCGGCTCCTGTTCAGAGTAGGTTAGATACCTTCCCTTATAGTATGCGCAAAGTCCGCTATAGGAATGCCCGGTATCCACGATCACCACATCCATATTATAAAGCAGGTACTGCTCTACCAGGCTGTTCATAAAAAAAGACTTTCCTGAGCCCGATCCGCCCAAGACAAACTTTGATCGGTTGGAAATTCTTCCGCTGCTCATCGGCAGGTCTGCAGGGTCAATGCTGATGGGAATTCCCCGCCTGTCGGTAAAGCGGATCAGAAATCTGGAATCTTCGCTCCCTGGCTGCCTTTCTTTGAAAAACAGGCAGGCTGCAGCTTTGGCGCTGAGCAGCGCCAGATCATACTTTTTTAAGGCAGATGCATTTGCCGGTAGTGATGCCCTGAAGAGTTCAAGCTGATTGTAGGCGTTTCTGCTGGGAATAATGCCCAGTGAAAACAGGGAAGACTCCACAAAATTTACAGCCTGCTGCAGTGCCTGGCCCTTGCTGCAGATCATGCAATTGAAATGGGCGTGAACCAAAAGCTGATTGTCCCTTGCTACCTCAGCAAGCAATTGCGCGATATCCTGCTCGCAGAGCCGGTTAGCAGGATCAGGAATGCCTGCATGCCGCTTTTGCTTTAAGGTGAGCGAGGAGATAAT
>SEAD01000165.1 GCA_004173355.1 Chitinophagaceae bacterium
GATCGCACGTCATCCGGTGCCTGTGCGCTGCTGCCGTTGACATTCCCCGAATAACCGCCATAGATCAGGGTTTCGCCGGCACCGACCGCTGTCACCGCCCGGATGTAAACATCCAGTCCGGTTCCCTGCGTTTTATATTTTGCGTAGTTGATATGGTAAAACCCTTTTTCACCACCGACAAAAATATTGTTGTCGTTGACCGGGTAGATATGTTCGAAGCCACTCATGATTTTGCCGGTGAGTTCGGGCAGGAAGATCAGTTTGGGGTCGCGTGTACTGAAATCAACCACGCCGATGTTTTTGTCTTCGATAAACCAGATATTACCACTCCCATCTTCCCGCAGGTAACGCACTGCCCTTTTCCCAAAAATATCCCTGTAATATTCGGATACCTGGAAACTGTCGGCCCGCTGGTTGTATTCATAGATCCCTTTCTCAGTAGCGATCACCACTTTGTTTTTGATTTTGTAGACGTGGTTATTGAGTGTGGACGGAAGGCCATTGGATTGTGTGTACAGGTGAACCGGGTAATTGAGTCCTTCCGGTGTGGGTCCGATGCGGTAGATCCCGCGATAGGGATGGGAAACCCAGATGGTCTGGTCGTTATCGATCACGAGGAACCGCGAGGACGTGCGGAAGTTGGTTACCGAACCTTTATCGGTAAACACCCCGTTGTGGTTTTCAAAAAGCCGTACCCCGAGATAGGTCCCGGCCGCTACTGTCGGGCCCTGTTTGAATTGCTGGAGGGATTCGAAGGTCCAGAAGCCCGTGCCTTTGGTTACAGGATGGGCGCCACTTTCATCCAGCTGGTAAAAGCCATCATCGCGCGCGGCAAGCAGCTGGTTATTGACCACGGAGAAGCCGTACGTCTGTCCGCCCACCAGCATCGTCAGTTCATTCCTTGCCTGGCTGAGGTCGGTTACTCCCAGCAGGGGCATG
Source organism: Chitinophagaceae bacterium (assembly GCA_004173355.1). GTDB lineage: Bacteria > Bacteroidota > Bacteroidia > Chitinophagales > Chitinophagaceae > JBEVJC01. Next base: position 940 of record SEAD01000165.1, read on the forward strand.
CGGTAGATGCCCGTGGAGAGTCCGAAATAAATGTGGCCGTTGCTGACCGACACGGCGAAACCCGCGCCGTCGTTCATATTGGCCGGGCTGATGTGTTTGATTGCATTATTGAAGGGGATGAAGTCGATACCGCTGTCGAGCCCCAGCCAGATATTCCGGTCGCGGTCGAGGAACAGGCTGCGTACGCTGCTGTTCTGCAGTCCGTCCCGCTTCGCAAAATTGTCGAGCACCATTCCCTGGTTATCGATAAAATAGTACCCGTTGGACAGGGAGCTCAGCACAAAATGCCCCGGATCCACCTGCAGGGCATCGGAAAATTCCTCGGTAGCGGGCACAGGCAGGCCTTTCAGGGGAAACGGCGTGAGTGTACTGCCGGCAAGCAGGAACACACCGAAGCGGTTGGTGCAGACCAGCGAAGAATCGGGGCCAAAGTCGGTGATTGCATTGATGCGGAAGCCGGCGGGTAGTCCGGAGGACGGGACCAGGGGCACAAAGCTGCCATCCCGGAACTCAGTTAATCCGCCCTGGTCGTCATGGGCCAGTACCCTGCCTTTTACCACACCCATGTACATCCAGGCAGTGGCCGCGGGAAAGGAACTGATCTTATTATTATAATACCGGAAGATCCGTCCGGAGGAACGGATAAAAATTTCTTCCCCCCGGGCTTCGATATTCCAGATATCGGCAAAGCGGCGGTCGGCTTCCGGAATCAGGTCGACCAGTGATGTAAACCGGAGTGTGCCGGATTTATCAGGGGAAAAATAACCGAACTCATCCTGGCCACCCACATACAGCCGTTTGTCTGACCCGAAACAAAGACCCCGCATGATGGTCTTGTTGGGTAGCGGGTAAAGCTTCCAGTAGGTGCCATCAAAAACCAGCAGGCCTTCATTATTGGCAAAATACATCCGGCCTTCCAGGTCCTGCTGTATCGCCCAGTTTTGTGCACCCCCGTTGTAGTTTCTTTTTTCAAAATTAATGATCTCACTCTGGCCGATGTAGCGCTGCGCGCCAGCCTGGAGCGAAAGGAAAATGAGCAGTAATTTTGATAAAGTCCTGAAAATCATACGTAACGATGCTTCAGCGAAGTATCGGATACAATGATACGGCAAAAAGACGATCCCCGCAGTCCCGGCGGGATTTTTCTGGCTGATGTAGTCCTGATGTACCGCTTTAACCCCGCCACCCTGATTTTCTCATTCAGATGTAGCAGGGATGTATCCGATTATTTCCGTAGGGTTGCGGATCCCGTACCTTCGCGCGACTACTGCACCCGGAATGTTTCCGGCCAGGACTAAATGCTTGTACCATGATCCGAAATATGCTTTGCCAGGTTTCCCTCCCCGGGAGGCCTACCACCCAGACTTCCCTTCTACCATCATATTTACCTCATTTAACGATTTCATCCGGGCGACCGTGATGGAGTTTTCCGGTTCCCGCGAACCTGATTCCTGCTTCTAACCATTTTTTATTACGAACGAAATTTTTCAAAACGATGAGAATCCCGTCCATTTTTGCATCTGTATTGCTGCTGCCTGCAATGCTGATGACCGGTTGCCGGCCCGACAAGGTCAATGACCTTGGTGAACCTCCCACTGCCTCTTTTACCATGACCCCGGTTGCCGGGAAGACCAACACGTATGCGTTGTCTGCCACTGCTCCCGGCGCCTGGGCGATTGCCTGGGACAAGGGAACCGGCACTTTTACCAGGGGTCAGGCGGCTGATACTGTTTATTTCCCGACCAAGGGGTCAAAGACCGTCAGGCTCCGCGCCTTCGGAACCGGTGGTTCCAGCCAGACGGAAGAGAGCGTTGAAGTACTTGTTGACGACCTGATGAATATCCCGACGTTTGCCCTGCTGGTTGCACATCCATGGAAACTGGATCCGGCAGCCGGTGCGAATGCGGTAATAGTAGGAACGGAAGCCAACCCTTCCCAGTATTTCGGAGGCGGAGGCCTGGCCGACTGCCAGCTTGATGACCGTTATACGTTCAGCTTTGGTACCGCTGCGAGCCTCGACTACAATGCTGCCGGTGCTACATTCAATGCCGGTAACATTTCCCCCAATTATGTATGTGGGTCAGACAGGTCCTATACCGGACAGGCGATCAGCTACTCGCCCACGGTACCTGCCGGTTCGGCAGGCATCGGTATGTTCACCATCAACGCAACCGTACCGACACGGTTTGTTGGTGTAACGGACATTTCCAGCAACAGCTACCGGATCATCTCCATCAGTGAAACTTCACTGGTGCTGCGTTCAGGTACAGCATCAGAAACGGTCCACCAGTTCAAGTTCGTGGCACCGTAAACCAGACATGTCATTTCACTCTTAAAAATTGCATATGAGCTATTTCGTTCGGATTTTCAGCATGGTACTCCTGCTCGCTGTGGCGGGGAGTGTGCATGCACAGAACATTCTTGTAGCCGGTAAGGTGACCAGCAAGACATCGGGTGCGGGCCTCCAGGCTGCATCAGTTGTGGTGAAGGGAACCCAGATCAGTACGGTTACAAATGACTCGGGCCGTTATACCCTCTCTCTGCCTGCAGGCGGGGGTACGCTGGTTGTTTCCTATATCGGGATGACCACACAGGAAATTGTAGCCACCACCGCCGGTGAGTACAATGTGACATTGGATGATGGTGCAGGAAACACCCTCAACGACCTCGTAGTGGTTGGTTATACCACACAGCGCCGCTCGGCCATTACGGGTGCGGTGGCAACAGTAAAAACAAAGGAATTGACACAGGCGCCGGTGGCCGACCTGAGCAATGCCCTCCAGGGCCGTGTTCCGGGTATCGTGACCAAACAGGCATCGGGTGAACCGGGTGCAGATGGTGCGGGTCTCTATATCCGTGGCCAGTCAACCCCGGGAAGTATGGAGCCACTCTTTGTAGTGGATGGTATCGTGCGTACGTACCGCGACTTCTCCCAGCTGGATGCAAATGAAGTGGAATCAATCAGTATCCTGAAAGATGCCTCTTCTGCTGCACTGTACGGGGTACGTGGTGCAAATGGTGTGGTGCAGGTGACTACCAAACGTGGTAAATCAGGTAAAACAACCGCGAATTATTCATTTAACTATGGTCTCCAGGAAGTGACCCGTTTTAATGAAAACCTCGGTTCCTATGAATATGCCACGCTTCTTTCCGAAGCACAGTTCAACGATGGTCTTCCTATCACCTACACTCCTGCGGAGATCGAAATCTTCCGTAATGGTTCCGACCCGGTAAATTATCCAAATACTGACTGGCAGCGTCTTGTGCTCGGTGGTACTGCCACGCAGATGCAGCACAACCTGAACTTCAGCGGTGGTACGGAGAAAACCAAATACTTCGCATCCATCGGTTATTTCGACCAGAAAGGTCTTTACAGTTCACTCGGTTACAAGCGTTACAACCTGCGCCTCAACCTCGACCTGCAGATCACCAATACCACCAAGGTGGGTATCGATCTCGCAGGACGCCTGGAAAAACGTACGGCACCCAACCGGGATATCTCCGGCATCTTCGAACACACCATGCGTAACCCGCCAACCATCCCGGCTTATTTTGATGGTGTAGGTTATGCAAGGAGTGGTGCCTACACCAACCCGCTGGCCGCTATTGACGAGCAGGGTGGTTACAACAGGACCGAAAACAACACGATCCTGACCAACCTCTTTATCGAGCAGCAGATCCCATGGGTAAAAGGCCTTTCACTGAAAGGTGTATTTGCCTATGACAAACGTATGAACTTCACCAAACGCTGGAGTGACAACGTGTACACTTACCAGGCAGATGGTTCCGGTGGATTCATCCCATCGAACTATGCGCCGCCTTCACTGCAGCAGGAATACTACCAGAACAACCAGACCGAACTCCAGGCGCATATCAACTATGCCCGTCGCTTCCAGAAGCATAACGTTGCTGCGCAGGTACTTTTCCTCCAGCAGGAAAGGCCTATCGAATACTTCGGTGCAGGCCGTTATGGATACGAGAACGGATTGTTCCAGTCATTTGATTTCGGTACAGCCACCAACTCACAGGGTGATATCACCGAAAACATCTATGGTAACCTCGATCGTTATGCCCTCCGCAGCGGTGCTGCCCGTCTTAACTATGACTATGATGGCAAATACCTGTTCCAGGCGTCGATCCGTGCTGACCAGACAGAGAACTTCGCACCGGATTACCGTCGCGGATGGTTCCCTGCATTCTCTGCAGGCTGGGTTGTTTCCAGTGAAGATTTCATGGCCGGCACAAAAGGAACACTCGACTTCCTGAAAGTCAAAGGTTCATGGGGCCAGCTGGGTAACGACCAGATCAGCCAGCGCTTCGGGTACATTTCCCGTTACCAGTCTGTTTCAAACAACTATGCGTTTGGAGGAAGTGTACTGCCGGGCCTCAACCCGCTGAGCTCCAACATCGGACTGTTGTGGGAGTCATCCACCAAATCTGACATTGGCTTTGAAGCACGTTTCCTGAAAGGTATGTTTGACATCGAAGTGGACTTCTTCCAGGAGCTTCGGAAAGACATCCTTGGTTTCCGGTATGCGCAGATCCCTTCTGCATACGGAGGCAACCTGCCCCCTGAAAACGTGGGAGATGTCAAAAACCGTGGTATTGAAATCAATGTAGGACATACAAAAACCATCAACAAGGACTGGTCTTATAATGTAAGGGCGAATATGACTTACACAAAAAATGAGATCCAGAATGTACCGGTAGCAGCGAACATCAACCCGTACTTCAGCCCGATTGGTCATCCCATTGGTTCCTACTACGGATACAAGGCAACCGGTATCATCCGCGACCAGGCTACCCTGGACGCATACAATGTAACCACTGCATTCCCTGTAGGTCTGGGTGATATCATGTATGAAGATGTAAACAAGGATGGTACGATCAACGCTGATGACAGGCAATACCTGACCACCGGCAACATCCCGCAGCTTGTATACGGTATCTCCGGTGGTGCCCGCTGGAAAGGTTTCGAATTCAGTATCCTGTTCCAGGGTGCAGACCAGGTAAACCAGCAGCTGACCAACAACGCCGGTTATGCATTCTTCAACGGTGGCCGCGTATCAGCTGAATGGCTGGATCGCTGGTCTCCTGCCAATCCGGGTGGAAGCCTTCCAAAACTTTCTACCAATGCTACTGCAACCACCAACAACTACCAGGTACCTGCGGGTCCTGATTATGGACAGGGTGGTAACAGCTTCTGGATTGAAGATGCATCCTACCTCCGCCTGAAAAACATGGAGATCGCTTACAACTTCTCTACCGACCTGATCAAAAAAGCGGGCCTGTCTAACCTGCGTGTATTCGCAACCGGACAGAACCTGGCTACATGGACCAAACTGCGGAACGTAGATCCTGAGAACACGAATACAGGTGGCTGGTATTATCCGGTACAGGCTGTTTACAACTTCGGTATCAACCTGACCTTTTAATTCACCCCGAGAACAAACTTTATAAATTACTAGTATGCTTACAAAAAACGTTAAATGGATTACCGGGGTTCTCGTAGTGGTAACACTCGCGGGCGCCTGCAAAAAGGACTTCCTGGAACAATTCCCCAGCGATTCCCTTTCTGATGTAACGGTATTCCAGGATATCACCCTGGCTAACCGGGTGCTGACAAACATATATGGTACCATGCCAAACGGGTTCTCCCGTCGCGACCAGAATCCGGGCGATGCCAACTGGTCACGTGGGATGTCTGCCTTTGCAATGGCAACCGATGATGCGGAGGCAAACAACCTTGCCGCTTCCACCCATGCCCTGAACCAGGGTTCACTGCCTACCGACTGGGCATATGCAGATGATATCTGGGTAGGCCAGTATGCAGTTATCCGTCGTGCCAACTCCTTTATGGAGCAGATCGACGCGGTGCCTGCTGACGAAACCGTAAAAGCCAGGATGAAAGCGGAAGCGCTTTTCCTCCGTGCCTTTGCTTACGGTGAACTGGTAAAAACCTTTGGTGGTGTACCCCTGATCCTGACCGCCGGTACCCCTTCCGAATCAATCGTTGGCCGCAATACCTACGATGAGTGTATCACCCAGATCGTGGCCGATTGCGAAACAGCTGCTGCTGTGCTGCCTGTAGTACAGCCTACTGCTGAACTCGGCCGCGCTACCAGGGTTGCCGCACTTGCCCTCAAGGCTCGTATGCTCCTCTACTATGCCAGCCCGCTCAACAACCCGACCACTGATGTGGCCCGTTACACCGCCGCAGCGACCGCTGCCCAGGCAGTAATGGCATTCGGACCGGCACCTGGTACAGGTGAATATGGACTGTACAATGATTACTATCGCCTGTTCCTTGATAAACTTGGCAACAACGAAGTGATCTTTGCCCGCAAATTCCAGAACCCGAGCATCAACCCAAGTGATGGTGCAAGGGCAAAATGGTACTTCAGTGGTAATGCCAACGACGGTGCATGGGGTGGCTTCTCGCCTACCCAGAACCTCGTGGATGCATATGAAATGAAAAACGGTCTGGCCATCACTGATGCCGGTTCCGGTTACAATGACCAGGATCCTTACACCAACCGTGATACACGTCTTGAAAAATCCGTGATCCACAACGGTACGGTGTACAAAGCCGGTAAAGTCATCCAGACTTTCCGCGGTGGTACCGACAACCTGCCATCCAACCCGGATTCATCCAAAACCGGTTACGGCCTGCTGAAACTGGTGGATACCTCCAAGTATGGTGCAAATGGTGGTGCGGACAACGACTGGATCTTTATCCGTTATGCAGAGGTACTGCTCAACTATGCGGAAGCACAGAATGAGGCAACAGGACCTGATGCAAATGTATACGCTGCCCTTAACCAGGTACGTGCACGTTCCGGACAACCTGCAGTACCAGCCGGTCTCAGCCAGGCTGCCATGCGTACCCGGATCCGTAACGAACGCCGCGTGGAACTTGCGTTTGAGGAGCACCGCTTCTTCGACGTACGTCGCTGGATGATCGGGGAAACAGAATTCGCACAACCCGTACGTAAAGTATCCGTTGTAAGGTTGCCTGACAACAGCCTCCGCTTCAGCTACCCGATCCACGAAACCAGGGCTTACAATTCATTTATGAACCGCCTGCCGATCCCGCAAAACGAGATGGACAGGAATGCTACACTGGTGCAGAACCCGGGTTACTAAGAGAGATCTTTCAGACACGATTTTATATAGTTAAGCAATCGTTTATAACCCTGGTTGTCTAGCCAGGGTTATTTTTTTCCCTTTTCTATTTTTTTTCTATGCTGATCCGACTTGCTTCCTTACTTGTTTTACTCATAGCTATCGGCTGCTCCCGCCCCGATACGCTTTTTGAAAAAATGGACCCGTCCGATACGGGAATCAGTTTCGTGAATTCAATTACTGAAACACGGGAACAGAATGTATTTACCTACCAGTATTACTACAATGGCAACGGCGTTGCCGTTGGCGACGTGAACGGCGATGGATTGCCCGACCTTTTCTTTACCGGCAACCAGACGCCTTCAAAACTTTTCCTCAACAAAGGCAATATGCAGTTCGACGATATCACCGCCGGTTCCGGCGTGGCAGGCAAGACCGCCTGGCGCACTGGAGCAACCATGGCAGATGTGAATGGCGACGGACTGCTGGATATATATGTATGTTATTCCGGCTTTGGCAGTGACACCGACCGGGGGGAACAACTCTTCATCAACAACGGATTGAAAGACGGGATTCCCGTTTTCACCGAAAAAGCAAAAGAATACGGGATCGACTGCCCCGGCACCTACACCAGCCAGGCGGCTTTTTTGGATTACGACAACGATGGTGACCTGGACATGTTCCAGCTCAACCACGCCAACGAATTCTACTCCCCTTTTTTCAACACACAAAAACTGCGTACGCTCCGTCACCCGCAATACGGGAACCGGCTGTACCGCAATGATGGCGGCCATTTCACTGAGGTAAGTGATTCCGCCAGAATCCTCGGGGGTGGTAACAACTTCGGCCTGGGAATCGCCATCAGCGATATCAATAATGATGGCTGGCCCGACATCCTGGTGAGCAATGATTTCCATGAACAGGATTATCTCTACCTCAA
>SEAD01000166.1 GCA_004173355.1 Chitinophagaceae bacterium
AGATCGGCGTCGCGGTGGTGGAGACGGAAACGTCGAACCGCTCGGCGACCTCCACATGCAGGTCGAACGTCGCGAGCGCGTCCTGGGCACTCGCGTCGACGCCGCCCCGGAGGGTGACGCAACCGATGGAGGTGAAAATCCATCATTACCGGAAGAAACCGACCCTGAAGAGGGTGCTTAAACGCAAGTCCATATTTTTTTATACAAATCAACAATTCTGATGAAAAAGATCTCATTGATGCTCTTGATGTTCACATTCGTTGCTGCGTCCAACGCGCAGAGTTACGAAGATATCAAAGGCTTTGTCATGCTTAATCAGTACAAGAAAGCAAAAGAGGACCTCGATAAAAGAATGACCAATGCCAAGTTTGCGTCAAAGGCAGAAGCCTATATCCTGAAGACAACTATCTACGGGGTAATGGCTGGCGATTCGGCAATTGCTGGCACTCCGCAGGCCGAACAGCTGACCCAGGAAGCAGAAGCGGCATGGGTTAAATACAAGGAAATGGAGCCATCCCTGGAGCTGGCAAAAGATGCCACGTACAAGAATGGCCCGATCTCTATTTATTCCAGTTATTTCACCAAGGGTTATAAAGACTACGAAGCAAAAAAATGGGCTGCGTCCTATGCAAGCTTTAAAAAAGTTGCTGACTATTCTGACCTGCTGCAGCAGATGAAGATCCTGACCGCTCCACTGGATACCAACGTAATGATCCTTGCGGCCTATACTGCGGAAAACAGCGATGCAAAAGAAGATGCAGCGAAATACTATACCCGTCTTGCCGATGCAAAGGTTGGTGGTACCGGTTTTGAAGGTGTTTACCGGTTCCTGGTGACATATAACTTCAATAAAAAGGATATTCCGGCATTTGAAAAATACAAGGCCCTTGGTAAGGAGTTGTATCCGCAGAGCGAGTTCTTCACGTATGACAAGACTGACTTTGCCGTGGGTCTTGACGATAATTTTGATTCCAAGCTGAAGTCACTCGAGCAGGTACTGACGAATGATCCATCGAATTTTAAAGCAAACCTTTCACTTGGACAGGTGATTTATGATACCCTGTTTTCTACAGATGAAGGTGCTGTACAGCCTGCAAATGCTGCTGAGCTGGAAACAAAAATGTTTACTGCTTTTAAAAAAGCAGCTGAAGCAAAACCTGACACTGTGTTACCACACCTGTTCCTGGGAGATGCTTACATGAACAAGTCGATCAAAGCCGGTGAAGCGAAAGACAAGTTCATGGCCGAAATGAAAAAACGTGTGCCCGCCGGCAAGATGCCAAGTAAGGAAGATGCGGCACAGCGTGATGCCCTGGACAAAGTGTATGCAGATGCACTGGAAGGCGCGATCGAGCCGTACAAAGCCGCAGCTGCGTTGTATGCAAAAAAAGGAACGCTTTCCGGTTCTGAGAAACAGCAATACAAAAAGGCAGCAGGTTACCTTGGTGATATCTACACTTATAAAGTGGGCAAAACCAAAGGCAAACCGGAGAATGCAAAAATGGTTGAAGAAGAACGCAAATGGAATGACCTGTATTCTACCATCAGGTAAGGGTACATGGATATATTTTGAACGCCGCCTGGATTCCCCGGGCGGCGTTTTGTTTTCAGGGGCATTCGGAATTTCCGCGTATTGTCAATAGCTTTAAGAATATGGAAATGATCAGGCTGGCTACGCAGGAAGACCTGCAGCAAATCACGGCGATCTACAACCAGGCCGTGCTCGCAAAATTTGAAACGGCAGATACTGATCCGGTGTCCGTTGAGAGCCGTGAGAACTGGCTGGCTGTACATCCGGCGGACCAATATCCGGTGATCGTGTATGAGTACGCGGGGATCGTGCGGGGCTGGTGCAGTATCAGTCCGTACCGTCGGGGCCGCGGCGCGTTACGGTTTACTGCGGAGATCAGTTATTATGTTGACCGCGACATGCGTGGCAGGGGAATCGGTGGCAGGTTGCTGGAATCAGCAATCGCGCTGGCAGCGTCGCTTGGGTTCCGCAACCTGTTTGCCATCGTTCTTGACCGGAACCATCCCAGCATCCGCCTCCTGGAAAAATCAGGATTCCGGAAATGGGGGGAGATGCCCGGGGTAGCTGACTTTGATGGCGATGAATGCGGGCATTTGTATTATGGAAAGCGGATCGCTCATTCAGCAAGCCTGTAATCTTTACCGGTCCGTCCTGAGTCCCATTTAACATAATATAAATTATGAGAAAAGAATCCGTTTTAAGAATCGGCCTGCTTAGGTATGTTTGCAGATATGCAATTTGTTGAGCCATACAATCCGGGATGGAAAAATGCATTCGAACAATTGAACAACTTCCTGCTGGAATCACTGCAGGGATTCAGCGGGCAGATTACCATTGAGCATGTCGGAAGCACATCGGTCCCAGGTATGGTGTCCAAACCAATTTTGGACATTGATTTGATTCTCGCTGACCAAAAACACCTGCCCGGAATGATCACGGTTCTACAGTCTCTCGGTTATGATTATCGCGGTGACCAGGGAATCCCGGGACGGTTCGCATTCAGGCAACGATCCGCTGAAGTTCCGTTAGCAATGCCAGCGCAGACCTGGCATAAGCATCACCTGTACATCTGTTACGATGATTCGCCTGCGTTGAAAAACCATCTCGTTTTCCGTGAGCTGCTGCGTCAGGACAAACTATTGGCCGCCGCATACGCTGCATTAAAAAATTCGCTGTCCGTTGATCCGGGCATGACACGTGAAAAATATACAATCCTGAAAACAGAGTTTATTATCAGCGCACTGGACGGTGCCGGGTTTAATGCACAGGAGCTCGATGAAATCAGGAAGTTGAACTCCTGATCCATAATGGCCGCTATCACTCCGTTTTTTTCACCCGCACTTTCCAGCCCGGACCTTTACCGATCAAATACTTGACCGCGAAATTGTCCATATTCAATGCGAACGACAACTCCAGCAGGCTATTCAGGTATGCCAGCGGCTGGCCCTGGGATACCGCCCCAAAGGTGGTGACAAAAGGAATCGATCCGTGGTAGACAACTTTCTCCTCATGCAGGATTTCGACATCCAGTTTGTCGCCGGTTTTCACACCCGCGAGTTTCACCAGTGAATCAGAAATATTCGTCCACACATTCCCGTATGCCGGATCAAGCGCGGGTATGCCGCCTTCCAGTCCGGTTGTATCACCTGAACGTTTCAATGAAGATTCAACAAAAGGCAGCAGCACAGGTTGTGTTTCGAGCAGCGGGCCGACTTCATCAAAACTGATTTTACCGGCCGCAAGTCTGGCCGCAACATAAGCGTACACATCGCGTCCATGGAATGTATAGGATGCGGCTGATCCCGCGCGACGGTTAACGGTCTCGTCAATTTCGCGTAAGGCCACAATACCCGGGTATTTAGCCAGCATCGTGAGCACACCATTATCCGGCGTGACGATGTATTGCCCGGATCGCAACAGCGCAACCACGGACTTGCGGCTGGTACCAACACCCGGGTCAACAACCGACACAAACACAGTACCTGAAGGCCAGTATCCCACTGTCTGGTTGAGCCGGTAAGCCGCTTCCCAGATATCATACGGCGGGATTTCATGGGTGAGATCATACAGTCCCAGTTCGGGATCCACATTTTTTGCCACTCCTTTCATGGCAGACACCGCACCGTCTTTCAATCCAAAGTCGGTCTGCATCACAATCGCGGGTTTATGGCGTTCGTTGCCACAGGCAACCAGGAACAGTAAGACGAGGGGTAAAAATCTGCGCATACGATCCTTTTTTCTTAAAGTTATTTATTCCGGCAATCAGGCAGATATTTGAGGGCAAAATTCCATAAACATGGACCTGCAACAAGTCCTGCGAAACGATCATTCAAAAGCCGGTATCGATAAGGTTATCCGCTGGGTGGGTGATTCGCAACTGCGTTTTGATGAACTGTTCAATTTGTTCACGGGCCAGGACAACCGTCTGGCGCAGGTTTCAGGCTGGCCGGTGAGTTATTGCACGGCAGCACATCCGGGGTTTATCGGGAAACACTGGAAAAAACTACTGGCAAACCTGGACCGGCCCGGGATCCATGATGCCATCAAACGGAATACCTACCGGCTGCTCCAGGACGTACCGATCCCGGAAAAATACCAGGGGGAAGTGATGAACCGGTGTTTTGAAAGCATTCTCGCCCCTGCCGAAAAACCTGCAATCAAAGCCTTTGCCCTGACGGTGCTCGATAACCTTTCCAGTAAATGGCCGGAAATCCGAAACGAACTGAAGACCAGCATTGAAACGCTCTGGGAATATGAATCACCTGCATTCCGGGCACGTGCCCGAAAGATCCTTGCCGGCAGGCCGAGCCGCTGACCAGCGAATGCCCCGTAATTTTATAACAGGGATCCATGGTCACGGGATCTTCTATCTTTCGGTGGTTTCCACCAATTCCTCCTTAAACTGTTTTGGCGTTGAAGCGGGTGATTTCATCGTGCGGTCAAACTCCTTGAAGATGAGACGCAGGTTCTGGTCATAGGTGAAATAGTTATAGAGCCAATTCATGAAAACGAAAAACTTGTTCTTCACACCCAGCAATAACACCAGGTGCAAACCCATCCAGATCATCCACGCAAAAAATCCACCGAGATGCATCCTTGGTTTCGGGATATCGACCACTGCAAGATTGCGACCGACGGTAGCCATTGAACCTTTATCAAAATATTCAAAGTCGAGAATCCTTTCGGGATTCGATTTGCTCTCCATCGCACGGAGGTTTGCAGCCAGCAATACGGCCTGCTGGATTGCCACTGATGCCACCTGCGGATGACCCTTGCCAAACTTTGGTGTCTCCATGTAAGCGATATCGCCAATGGCATAGATATTTGAATGGCCCAGCACACGGCTACGGCGGTCTACCTTGATACGATTCCCCTTGACCACCAGCTCCCTGTCGATACCGTCAGGTACATTCCCCTTCACCCCTGCGGCCCAGATCAAAGTGGCTGTGGGTATGGCTTTCCCGGTATTCAGGTGTGCTTCTTTCCCATCGTAATCCTTTACCATGGTTTCAAGCATCACTGTCACCCCAAGTTTTTCAAGATACTGTTTTGACTGCGCAGAAGACTTCTCACTCATATTCGCGAGGGTCTTTGACAACCCCTCCAGCAGGAAAATATTCATCTTGCTGAAATCCAGTTCCGGGTATTCTTTTGGAAGGATATACTTTTTCATTTCGGCAATCGCACCCGATACTTCCACACCGGTAGGCCCACCTCCTACCACCACGATGTTCATCAGCCGGGCAAGGGTGTCAGGGTCTTTTACAGTGAGGGCGGTTTCCAGGTTCTGCAACAACCGGTACCGCAGCTGCAGCGCTTCCACGGTGGATTTCATGGGAAAGGAATGTTCCGCCAGCTGCTGGTTGCCAAAGAAGTTGGTGTCAGCACCCGTGGCGATCACCAGCACATCGTAACTGATCTCCTCCATATCGGTGATGATCAGGTTTCTTTCCGGAACCACCTGCTGCAATTCAGCCAGCCGGATCCGGACATTCTTACTTTTCTGGAAAGCTTTCCGTAACGGGAAAGAAATATTACTGGCATCCAGTCCCGCAGTCGCCACCTGGTAAAAAAGTGGCTGGAACTGGTGGTAATTGAATTTGTCTACGAGCACTATTTCAAAACCTGCCTTATTGTTCAGCGAACGGGCCAGTTTAAGTCCACCAAACCCGCCACCTACGATCACTATTTTCATATCCGTGATTTTAGTTAGCCAAAGATAATACAGAACTTTCAAAATATATTGAAAGTTTTATAAAGATTGTAGCAAACAAACTGCCGGCTGAATTGTACAGTAAAAACATTGGCTGGTTCCTGTCAAGTCACCTGACCATGCTAACTGATCAAAACACGGGCCATTAGCGCCGCATGTTGCGGAAGAGCCCGAGCCAGTTATTGAGGATAAAAAGTAACAGGAAACCGAAACCGACGGTTAGGGCGAATTCCGGGAGGAGGATCGCAGTGAGGATTGTCAGCAAGCCCACCCCGGTAAGCACCATTCCGATGGTACTTGTGGTGCCATTTCCCCGGAAGGCAAGCGGGTAGCGGATATCCCCGAGTGGTACCGCCATCAGCAACAGTGCAAAAGCAATGATATAAACAGGGTGGAATTCTTCGCGGAGACCGGAAAACCAAGCGGTGACCAGCACAGCAAGACCCAGGAAAAGGGAGCCCATCACGGTGATGGCCGTCCATTTTTCCGAAGCATTCAGGGCATATTTACCGTCCTTGTTGAACAGCAGGAAAAAATTGGCCACGGGATTGATGATCCAGGTAGCCACCACAAACACAAAATAGGCAAGTACCACCACTACTCCGATCATCGCCGTTGACTCGTTTGATCGGGTAGTGCTGGAAATAACCCTGACCGCTGCATAAATCAGCAGCGGGATAGCCCATCCTGCTTTTTTCCCCTTGTTCGTAACCCAGAAACTGTACTGGAGCAACCATCGATACGGAGGGATATTTGATTTAAGCGACTCCTTCAGGCCTGCACGTGCATTTTCGTAATTGGGATCGATTCGTAGTGCCTCCCTGAAGTGTTCACGGGCTTCCCGGTGCCTGCCTTTCTCCAGCAGGTTCCATCCGAAAGTCGAGTGGGTAAATTCATTATCGGGGTCCTGTGACAGCGCCTCCTGCATGGTTTCGATGGCGTCGTCCGTACGCTTCATCTTGTTCAGTGCCATCGCACGGGCATTGAGACAGGTAATATCCGTCGGATCAATCGCGAGACCTTCGTCAGCCTTGGTCAGTGCTTCCTGGAATTTCTTTTCCTCGATGTAAATTATTGCGAGCAACCCATACGGTGCAGCACGCCATGGTTCGATCGAGATGGATTTATTCAGCAGCAGTATCGCTTTATCATTCGCATTCTGCCGGTAGAAGGCAAAGGCTTTGAGGTAAAAATAGTATCCGTTATATGGATCAAGACTAATGGCTGAATCGATCAGCCGGATGCCTTCCGGGTACTGGTGCTGGTCGATCAGACAACGACCATACAAGGCCAGTGCAGCCGCATGCTGCGGCTCCTGCCCAAGCAATAATTTCAGTTCCTGTATCGCCTCAGTAAAACGGCCCTGGCCATGCAGCAGCTGCGCCCGTTCAAACATCACCTGCGTATCCATATCAGCGTTGCAGTTTCAGGTATTTCAGGATATCATCATAATGCCCTGCTTCATTGGCATACAGGGCATAATTGCGTGCGGAGGCAAACCACTCGGTAGTGGTGGCGCGATGGACCTTCACTGCTTTCTGCAGGTCTTTGGTCGTGATCGGCTGTATTGCACCGGCTTTCATTGACTCGCGGAGTTTTTCCTCCACCGTGATATCCACGATTGCCTTCAGGTCGGCCCCGGAGTACTCCGCGGTGGACGCAGCAATTTTTTTCAGGTCGATCTCACCGGTTGGCTTGTCTTTGAGAATGCTACCCAGTATTTCCAGTCGCGCGGCTTCGTCAGGAGGCTGCACAAAAATGATGCGGTCAAACCGGCCCGGGCGGCGGAACGCAGGATCCACACTCCATGGGGCATTGGTGGCAGCAAGGATCAGCACGCCTTCATTATCCGACTCAGCACCGTCGAGCTCTGCAAGGAACTGGTTGATCACATGCTTCAGTGCCGACTGCTTCAGGTCATTACGGCTGGCACCCATCGCATCCACCTCATCGAAAAACAACACACAGGGTTTGTTGCGCCTTGCCATTTCAAAAATTTCATGCAGGTTTTTTTCGCTGTTACCCACCCACATGTCGAGGATATCGTGCAACCCGATATTGATAAACTTGGCGTTGATCTCACCGGCAGTAGCTTTTGCCACAAATGTTTTACCACATCCCGGAGGGCCATACAACAATATTCCGCCACCCGATTTTTTACCAAAAGCCTTGAACAGCTCCGGGTTCTTCATCGGCTGGATAATCTTGATCGAGATTTCATCTTTTACTTTATCCATGCCGCCCACATCACTGAACCGGAGATTCGGTTTTTCCATAAACCATCGCTCATCCTCCTGCCAGTCATCCTCTGCGTCTGCCGGCATCGGAGCCGAACTGACACGCAGTGCAGCATCCAGCTCTTCATCCCGGAAACCAGGATTCAGTGCCACCAGTTTCTGGTATTCCTCCACCGCCAGCGGCAGCGAGTTTTCCTTGACCAGCGATTTGATGTAAAGTATTTTATCGGGGATAGCCAGGCGGTCCTGCAACTGTTCGTAAATGATGATCGCCGCGCTGAACTTACCCGTGTAAAAATAACAGCGTGCCAGTCCTGCCTGCGCAGTGAGGTTGCCATAACTCAGCCGCAGCACTTCATTGAACTGCGCGGCGGCGGCATCGTAGTTTTTATCTTCTACCAGCATTGATGCCACCTGCAGGCGCAACGGAACGTTCGTTGGTGAAACTTCCAGGGCATCGAGCAGGTTCTTTATAATTTCTTCAGACATAGGGACAGTATTAGTAAAGCAACCGGACCTTAATGGTATGGTTCACCTCTTTGAGCAGGGCGATTGCCTTCGTGGATAAACGTTTGTCGACATCCAGCACCACATAACCGATTTCTTCGTTGGTTTTGAGGTATTGTCCGACAATATTAATGTGGTATTTCGACAATTCCGTGTTTATGGCCGATAATACCCCCGGAACGTTGTTGTGTATGTGTAAAATACGATGTGAACCTTCCTGCGGGGGCAGCGCGAGGGCCGGAACCGTGTGTGATCCGAACGTAATGCCCTTTTCCAGGTAATTGAAGAGCTTGATACTCACATCTTCCCCGATATTCTGCTGCGCTTCCTCGGTCGACCCGCCGATATGGGGGGTCAGTATGACGTTGGGCAGGTCCTGCAAGGGACTCTGGAAACGATCCCCGTTTTTCTCCGGCTCCACCGGGAACACGTCGATCGCGGCCCCTCCTACCCTTCCTTCCACCAGTGCCTTCCGCAGCTCGTCCAGGTCCACCACTTCACCACGGGCATAATTG
>SEAD01000038.1 GCA_004173355.1 Chitinophagaceae bacterium
TCGGTGGGTTTTTCGGAAGAATACCGGGTGTATTTGTTGATGATGCGGCCTACTTTCCGCAGGCTTTTTTTTGCATAGTATAGTTGCGAGAGATTGATTTCAGAAAGAAGGGTATCAATTTCTTCCTTCACGCTCCGGATATAGCCCTGTTCGTCCTGCGCCTCGAAGAGCAGGTAGGTCATCAGTTCCTTGTTTTCCTTTTTGAACTTTCCCAGCCGCATGCAGATGTCCACTACCTGTGCGGGTTTCAGCGTCGCGATTTCTTTTTTTATCTCCTGGATACTAGCGGCTCTCATACCTGCAATTTATCCGGAATCAGTTAATTCCCGGTCATTTAATTCTGTTCCGGAATTCTGCCGTTTTGAGGATATTTGCGTCCAATAAGAATATATGCGTGTTGCAATAAACGGGATGGGCCGGATAGGCCGGTTAATTTTCCGCCGGTTGTTTAATGACCCGGCAATTGAACTGGTGGCAGTGAATGATATCATGGATCCGCAGAACCTGTTGTACCTGCTGAAATATGATTCGGTGTATGGCACTTTCCCGGACGAACTGACGCTGGCTGCCGGCAATACCATCAATGGCCGCTGTCCGGTAAGGGTATTGCAGAATCCGCAGCCGGTCACCCTTCCGTGGAAGGAACTGGAAGTGGATGTGGTGATCGAAAGTTCAGGCCGCTTCAGCAGCCGGGTGGCCGCGGGTGAGCACCTGCTTGCGGGTGCCCGGAAGGTGTTGCTTTCCACTACAGGGTCCGATGATATTCCCCTGATGATATATGGATTCAACCAGGCCGGGATCAGTAAGGATACCGATATCATTTCACCGGGTGGATGTATGACCAATTGCTCCGTGCACCTGTTGTATATCCTGAATGCGATCGGGATCGAAACGGCACAGCTTCATTTCCTGCATTCCTACACTTCAAGGCAGGAACTGGTGGATGCGCCGCATAAGGAATACCGTCGGGGCCGGGCCGCTGCCGAATCGATCATCCCCGTACCCATCGACCTGCATCATTCGCTGGAGCGCGTGATGCCCGGATTGAAGGGAAAACTGCTTTCACTTTCCACCCGCATCCCTGTGGCCAATGGTGCAATGGCCGATTTCACCGTACAGTTGTCCCGTGAGGCATCCGTGCAGGAGATCAATAAACTGTTCCGTGTAGCCGCTGCCGGTGAATACAAGGGCATCCTGGACTATACCGATGAGGAACTGGTATCGCTCGATTATAAAGGCAATACACATTCCTGTGTGGTGGATGGATCACTCACCTCAGTGGTCGGCAGGCACCTCAAACTGATTGCCTGGTTCGACAATGAATATGGTTTTACAAGCCGGATGATCGACTGGTTGCATTATTGGAAAGCGTCGGGTTTTTAGGTAATTTCAATCAATGAAATATTTCGTCGACCCCGGATCCGTAGTCCGAAAAATATGGGGAAAGAGCGATACCATCCTGTTTGTGTTCGCCGGTGCGTCGGCAGAATTCGCGCTGAACAAGGCGGTGGACTGGCTTTATTACACAGGCAAGTTGCCTGCAGATCCGCTCGGGCGGCTTTTTTCAACCGTTATGTATGCGAGGCTGATTGTTTTCTCGGAAGAGTCGAAGGCACTTGCCGCGATTGACCGCATCACCGGGATCCACCAGGCGGTGGAGGAAAACCGCGGGGCACGGATCCCCGACTGGGCGTACCGCGACGTACTGTTCATGCTGATCCATTACTCCATTGCTTCCTATGAATTACTGGAACGTAAGCTGACCGAAGCGGAGAAAGAAGACCTGCTGGATGTGTTTTACCGGATGGGGACACGCATGCACCTCGCCAATCTTCCATCGGATTATGCGGCCTGGAAGATCCAGCACCAGCAACACCTGGAACGCGACATGATCCGGAGCCACTACACGGTTGACCTCTATAAACAATACCGCAAACACCTCGGTGGATTCCGCTACCGCATCCTGGTGCAGTCGCAGAAACTGGTTTGTCCGCCTGAAGTAGTACGACTGCTTGAACTGAAAAAATTCTCCTGGGCTTCACCGCTGCTCACCCTGTACAAAGTAAGCCGGCTGATCAGGCTGGACTGGCTGGTAAAGGAAGCCCTGCTTCCGCGGCAGTACATGAAAGAGATAAAGGAATTGGACAGCGTGCCCGGATAAATCAGAAAAAAGCAGCGGTCCAGGTCCGCTCAAATTTGCCGCCTGCTTCCAGCCGGTTGATCCCTTCCTTGCTGATGAACTGCTGGTCGCTGCCCACGCTGTCCGCAATACCACACCACGGTTCTATACAGACAAAATCAGCATCCCTGGCAGCCCAGATCCCCATGTAAGGAAACCCGGGGAAATCAAATCGTAACCCGTGGGTCGACTTTGTATTCCGTAATGACAGGTACGCTGATTCCAGTCCCTTCAGCACAATTGCATCCCTGTAAAAAAGGGAATGCTCCAGTGGCAGGCGGTTGCTTCCGGCCAGCAAGGGTGTGGATGAAGACTCAATCAACCCATCCGGTGAAATCAGCCACCGGCCTGCTGTTTCGGGTTTTTCAAATTCAATGTAATAATCGGTGTATTGTTCGTCATCCGTAAGCGGAATTTTAAATGCCGGATGGGCTCCTACGGAAAAATACATCACTGCCTGTGAAGGATTGCGTACGTCATAGCTAACCGAAAGCGCATTATCCTTCAGCTCATAATATACCCTGAATTCAAAATCAAAAGGATATTTCCCCAGTGTGGCTTTGTCTGATACCAGCAGGAAAGAAACAGAAGAGGGTTCCTGTTTTTCCACGCTGAACCCACTGTCGCGTGCAAAGCCGTGCCTGCCCATGTTATAGGGTTTACCGTCGTAGTACATGGTATCCTTTTTCAATGTACCCACAACCGGAAACAGGACCGGTGAGCTTTTTGCCCAGAAGGCCGGGTCGGCGTTCCAGAGATAGTCCAGCTTCAGTTGCTTGTGGAAAATCTTTTTCAGTTCGGCCCCTTTCGGGTCGATCGTTACCTCCAGGAATTCATTCTCGATTACCGGCATGGATTTTTTTCCAAATATACAACACGGTGTTTTATGCTATATTGAGGGATTGAATGCTTTCATCAATTAACCGGGAATGTATAACGTCTCACTCTACCTCATGGCATTGCTGTACCTGCTGGCGGGGCTGAATCATTTCCGGAATACCCGGATGTACGAACGGATAATGCCACCGGCTATTCCCTGGCATCGGTTTTTTGTATACCTCACGGGGGTCTGGGAAATGATCGCGGCGGTGTTATTGCTGGTGACCCGTACGCGGGCATTCGCGGCATGGAGCATTATCCTGCTCCTGGTGCTTGTATTCCCGGCGAATGTGCAGATGGCCAGGGACTTCAAACGGAAAAAAAACAAATACTACTGGCTGGCCGTACTCCGGTTACCGCTGCAGGTATTGCTGGTCTGGTGGGCCTGGCAATACACCTGATCATCCGGGACGCCTCATCCGTGTAAACGGGAACCCGTTACACCCTTTACGTGGATTGGACCGGTCGGCTGAAGGAGCAGCGAGTGCTGCTGAATCGGTCGGGGCATTGTAGATAGTGAGGCAATAACCCCAGGTCCATGGACTCATCCCTTCAAAAAACATATAGTCGATCCGCGTGTACAGACCCTGTTCGGAATGGTTGCTCATCGCGTTGCGCGCAATGATCACCTTGCTGGCTGTATCACAGCTGAGCAGCTGGTAGGTATTGCCGGGTTGTTGTACAATCGTTGTGTCCGTGATGGTATAAACGCTGCCATAGTCATCGCTGAACGACCCGGTGATCGCGGCCGGCAGGACCGGGAACCCGGTTGCGGCCGGGCTTGCCAAACGTTTCTGGTGACTACAGCCGGATAGGCTGGCAAGTACCATAATTAATAAAACGTTTTTCATCCTTTATTGATTTTATCGATCCACTGCATGATTGTAAGTCCTTCCGATGCCGGGCAGGGATTATTCTTTCCCCCGGAAAAATACTTTACAACTTCCCCGATCATCGGTTGCTGCACATGCTGCAGTGGCGGGAATTCAAACACACGGAATTTCCCTTTCTGTTCCAGTATCACGGGTGCCTGTCCGAAAAAAGAAAAGCTGATACTGCCCGTATCACCGGTAATTGTGCAGGTATCCCGATCCTGTGTGACAGCAGCACTGAAACACCAGTTACCGGTGAACATCACATTGCCTTCAAAAAGGATCTGGGCGCTGACCATGTCCGCGGCCTTGTAAGCCTTTGCCTGGTTGACCGCAAGGCCCTGCACCTTCAGCGCATTGCCAAATAACATATACAGGATGTCGAGCTGGTGTGGTGCGAGGTCGTTGAACAATCCACCACCTGCGATTGCCGGATCCACGCGCCAGGCATTGCCTGTGGCTTTGAGCGCTTTTGAATCCAGCCGTTTTTTATTCAGCTCAAGACTGATATACCTTGGTTCACCGATAGCCTTTTGCAAAAGCAGGGCCTGGATTTTCAGGAACAAAGGTTGTGCGCGACGGTAGTGTGCAATGCTGAGTTTTACACCGGAGGCTGATGCGGCGGCAGCCATCTTTTTTGCTTCTGCGGCATTGACTGTCATCGGCTTTTCCACATATACCGGTTTGCCCGCCCGGATTGCAGCGAGTGTGTACAGGAGGTGCGACGACGGAGGGGTGGCCACGTAGATCGCATTTACCGCGGGATCATGGATCAGCTCCGACGCATCGGTGTACCAGCGCGGCACATTGTGCCGGCGGGCATAGTCCCTGGCCTTCGCCTCATCACGACGCATAACCGCAACAAGGGCGGAGCCTTTTACTTTATTGAATGCCGGACCGCTTTTGATTTCCGTAACATCACCACAACCGATGATACCCCAGTTGATTTTTGCCATACTGTAAAGGATGGATCTGCCACCCGTGCCCAAGTTACGCCGCTAACATAAATTTTACTTAGTGGCCGGGATATTTCAATGATCTTTGCCCTCCCTCATACGGAAGCAATGGACAGACAGGACGCATATTCAGAAACACGCAAGACCTGGGCCCTCTCCCTCCCTATCATATTCGGGGAATTATCACAGATGGCCCTGCACCTCATCGATACAGCGATGGTGGGCGCACTTGGCTATAAACAGCTTGCCGCGGCCGCGCTGGTACTGGCTGTGATGAATATCCCTTTTGTACTGGGGATTGGTATGACCATTTCTGTATCGCAGCTGGTATCACTTTCCCATGGGCGCAATGACGGCTTCAAGGTTTCCCATTATTTCTACAATGGTTTCTGGATCTGTGCGGTGACTGCGCTGGTTATTTCACTGGGGCTGGAGTTCGGGAAGGATGTATTGTTCCACCTCGGCCAGGATCCTGAAGTCGCTACGCTGGCAGTGCCCTTCCTGCAGGTCATGGGATGGAGTGTGATCCCGATGCTGCTGTTTATGTCGCTCAAACAATTTGCAGACGGTCTTGAAAAAACACGCACGGCGATGATCATTTCGGTGATTGCGCTGCCATTGAATGCCTTTATTAACTGGCTGCTGATCTATGGCAACTGGGGTTTCCCCCAACTGGGTCTTGTCGGTGCTGGATGGGGGACGTTTATCACGCGTACGCTGATGTTCCTGACGCTTGGCTTTGTGGTGCTGAACCATCCCGTGTTCCGGAGGTATATAGCAGTACGGAGGAACCAGTGGAAGCTGAACAGGCAGAGCATCCGTGAGCTCCTGCATATCGGTATCCCTTCCAGTCTGCAGGTGGGCCTGGAGGGCGGCGCGTTCGCGGTGTCGGGAATCATCGTGGGTACCATCGGTGCCACGGAGCAGGCTGCACACCAGATTGCGCTGACCTGTGCATCGTTTACATTTATGGTATCAATGGGTCTGGCGCAGGGTGCGTCGATCCGTGTCAGTAATGCATATGGGACATTGAATGGAAAAAAAATCCTGGTCATTGGCAAGACAACCCTGATCAGTGCATTGGTGTATGGAGTGGTTTGTGCAGTTTTCTTTGCGTTGTTCCGCAACCAGCTGCCGCTGATGTTCAACGATGACCCGGGAGTGGTGCAGATGTCGGTCGTGCTGGTATTGTTTGCCGCCGTATTCCAGATCTCCGATGCCACACAGGCCGCGGGCGCCGGGCTTCTGCGGGGTATCAAGGATGTACGCATTCCCACGATCCTGGTGGCGATTGCCTACTGGGTGATTGGTATCCCTGCGGGTTACCTGCTGGCATTTAACGGTGGACTTGGCGCAACGGGAATCTGGATCGGGTTTATAGTTGGCCTGACCTGTTCCAGCATTTTCCTCTGCTGGAGGTTCCTCCGGATGGCGCGGAGGGTTTAAGCGATCAGCCGCATGCGGTAGGCGTTCATTGCCGTTTCCCCGAGTTTACGGATCAGCCGGTAGTTGGCAATCACGCCCACCGGTGCCCCGATGACCGGCAGCAGCTGTGCCATTTTTGCCAGGTCGATATAGTCGCGGTACTCCTGCTGGAAGTTCCTCCATTCAAACTGGTTGATATCATCGGGTAACTGCTCCGACTTGTTTTTCCAGTCGGTCATTTTGAGGTAGACCATCTTCCGGTGCTGCGGGCTGGAAAATGCCAGTTCAAAAATATGCAGCAGGTAAATCCGTTCCTTGTAATCGTTGGTGTCGAAACCATATACCGCTGCGATTTCATACAGCAGTTTGATTTTAATGGCCATCAGTAACGGGAAATCGGCCAGCCCCATCAGGATGCCACCAGCACCTGTGATCCCACCTTCGACCGCAGCGGTGTTGCGGTAAATTTTTATTTTCTCCTCCACGAGCAGCTCGCGTGCTTCGAGTGACTTGTCCTGCAAAGGCGACGCAGTCGTGTATTTCGAGCCGAAGAGCACCGCCTTTACCATTTGTTTGATAGCGGTGGTGACAGCTGCATGCACTTTTTCAGGAATCCAGGAGTTGATTTTGTCCTGCGCCTTTTTTGAAAGGCGGTTGAAGAGCGAAGGTCGTTTCACCATCTCCCGCTGCCATTTGTGGAGCGTGCCGGATACCTGGTATTCGTAGTTGTCCCTTGCCTGCATGGATGTTTATTTCGCCGCAGCGACCTTGATTTTTTTGTTCTTCAGCCGGTGGTCCTGTACGAGATGTAAGGTATGCGTGGCCTTTGTTTTACGGATGGCAACAAAAGAAGTAAAGTCTTTGACTTCCACCAGTCCGATATCTTCTTTTTTTAACTCGCCCCGGTTGGACAGGAAACCCACGATATCGATCTTATTGATCTTGTCTTTTTTACCGGCACCGATAAAAAGCGTGGTCCATTTAGGCTTTTCAGGGATTTCCGTTTCCTCGGGAAGGGTGATCAGTTCAGGCTCTTCAGTGATATACTTTGGCTTTTTTTCATCGGGTCCGATGATGAGGATGACGGTACCACTCGCGTCCATCCTTGCGGTACGGCCATTTCGGTGGGTATACACATCTTCGGATGATGGCAGGTGGTAATGCACGATGTAACGGATATTATCGATATCGAGACCACGTGCGGCCAGGTCAGTTGTCACCAGTACGCTTGACGAACCATTCCGGAACTTACACAGCGCAACCTCGCGGTCATGCTGTTCGAGTGAACCATGGTAAAAAACGTTGACGATATCTTTTTCTTTCAGCCATTCGCTGACCCGTTCAACTGATTCACGATGGTTGCAGAAAACGATCGCTGACCGGTTGTTCAGCAGGCAGAGCAGGCGGAACAGCGTTTCGAGTTTGTCCTTGTCGGGGCTGGTCACCTGCTGGATGGCGAGCATATCTTTTACCACGCCATCTGCCGGCAGGAAGTCGAGCAGTTCCTCATTATCCAGCCCGATGAATTCAGGGATTTCATGTGCGGCTGTTGCCGAGGTGAGGATCTTTTTTTCAATGGATGGAAGTGATTTCAGGATAAATGCCATTTCTTCCTGGAAACCCATTTCGAGTGATTTATCAAATTCGTCCAGCACGAGGGTGCGGATGGTTTTGGGTTTGATATTTTCCCGGCGGAGGTGATCCCCGATACGGCCGGGTGTACCCACGATCACTGCGGGTGCCTGGATGAGGTTGTTTTCCTCGATTTCGCGTTTGTGGCCGCCATAGGTGCAGGTGATTTTGTAACCGGTGCCCATGGTTTTGAAAACCTGTTCAATCTGCAGCGCGAGTTCGCGCGAAGGCACTACGATCAGGGCTTGTGTGCCTTTTTCGGCGGGATCAAGTCTTTCGAGGATAGGCAGCAGGAAAGCCAGTGTTTTGCCTGATCCGGTAGCGGAAAGCAGTACGAGGTCGCGGTTTTCGCGGTTGGCGTCCAGCGAACGCAGCTGCATTTCGTTGAGTGATTCAATATTAAGATTGGCGAGAACCTGTGGAATGTCGAGTGATTTAGCCTGCATCCGGCAAAAGTACGGAAGAATTTGCCGACGGGTCGGAATAGCGGCTCCGGATGGGGTTAAAAGAGGGGCCGGACCTGGGCTAATCAGGCCCACCCGGCTATTTCTTCGGTGAATCCGCTGCGAGGGTATCAGCTTCCCAGGCATCAAAATCCCTGCGTAGTTCCTCGAGTTTGTTGCGGCCACCTTTCAATGCACCTGCCCCGAGCAGCAGGCGCAGCGGGGGTTCGGGGGAATTAACTGCCTTTATAATCGTTTTCGCGGCCATCAGCGGGTCTCCTGGCTGGTTACCACTGTAGCCCCGGATCGTCTGCTGGTTCTGGTGGGCGGATTCGGAATAATCATCAATCACGATTTTGCTGTTGTTGGCGGAGCGCCCTGCCCAGTCGGTCCGGAAGCCGCTTGGGGCAACCACAATCACCTTTATCCCGAGATGTGCCGTTTCCTTTGCCAGTGCCTCGGAGTAACCGGTAACGGCAAATTTGCTGGCGTTGTAAAAACCGACTGCGGGGAATGCCACGAGTCCGCCTATGGAGGAAATATTCACTACAACCCCGCTGCGTTGTTTACGCAGGATGGGCAGTACTTCTTTTGTAACAGCTGCCAGTCCGAAGAAATTGATTTCAAACATCCGCCTTACTTCCTCCTCCTCACTTTCCTCGATGGCACCGAAGTATCCGATACCGGCGTTGTTTACCAGGACATCGATCCTGCCAAAATGGGCATATGCCTTTTCCACTGCGGCTTTCACCTGCGCGGGATTGGTAACATCCAGCTGCACTGCCACGGAATTGCCCGGATAAGCGTCCACGATATCCGATATATCATTGGTGTTACGTGCGGTGACAACCACATTATCCCCGAGGGATAAAACTTCCTTTGCCAGTTCACGTCCAAAGCCGGTACTGCAACCGGTGATAAGCCATACTTTAGCCATTGTTTTGTTTTTATGGGATACTAACACAGGCATTGGCTTTTGGTTGCGGAATAACTCAGACGAGATTGGCAATTTTTGCATGCTGCAGGAGCAGCACCGTTTTTGCATCCCGGATCTCCCGCGTCCGGATCATGTCAAAAGCCTTGCTGAACGGGAGTTCCAGCACTTCAATATTTTCCTGTTCGGAAGCCAGTCCCCCGCCCTCCGTGACGCGCATATTTTCATCATATCCGGCAACGAATAAATGCAGGATCTCTGTGACTGAACCCGGTGACATGTACGTCTCCATCACTTTTTCCACATCCAGTACGCGGAAGCCGGTCTCTTCTTCCGTTTCCCGGCGGATTTCTTCTTCCGGGTTGTCCCTGTCAAGCAGCCCCGCACAGGCTTCAATCATATATCCTTCGGTATTGCCGTTGATGTAGGTGGGCAGGCGAAACTGCCGGGTAAGGATAACCGTTCCTTTTTCCTTGTTGTAAAGCAGGATGGCCGCGCCATTGCCACGATCATAGGCCTCGCGGTACTGTGTCTCCCATTCACCATTCTTTTGCTGGATTTCAAACGTGTATTTCCAGAGTTTGTACCAGTTGGCGGAAAGTAATTCCTTGCTGATGTTTCGGATCCTGTCCTGCATGATAAATGGAATATTTAGTGATAAATTTAGCGAGAATAAACTCCCGCACACCGCATGAATGGGTGAGCGGTGAAAAATGATTGTAAAATGATTCGTCTGATTCCTGCCGGCCTGCTGACCGTATTGTTCCTCTGCCACAGCATCCATGTGTCCGCCCGGACTCCCGGACCGTTCCGCGCGATCGCTTTCTTCAAAGGGGTGAACGACCAGGCGCATATCAGTTTCGTACAGGAAGCAAATGAATGGTTTGGCCGTCATATTGACTCTGCAATGTACGGGTATGATACCACCACGAACTGGGACAACCTCAACGATAGTTTTCTCCGTGATTACCAGGTGGTGTTATTCCTGGATGCCCGTCCCGATAAGCCCTCGCAACGCGAGGCCTTCCGGCGGTATATGGAACGGGGCGGTGCGTGGATGGGATTTCATTTCGCAGCCTTCGCACTGACACCTTCTTTATTTCCGCAGGACTGGGACTGGTACCACAATGAATTTTTAGGCTCGGGCAGTTATGTATCCAATACCTGGCGGCCCACTTCCGCGATCATTAAAATGGAAGGCAAAGGAGGGATGCAGACGCCGGATACATTCCATTCTGCCCCCAATGAATGGTATTGCTGGGAAAAAGACCTCCGCAAAAATCCCGACATCCGGATCATCGCCAGTATTGATCCCCGCAGCTTCCCGCTGGGTACCGGTCCAAAACCCCATGAGATCTGGCAGGAAGGGTACTATCCCGTTATCTGGACCAACCGTAAGTACAGGATGGTTTATTTCAACATGGGCCACAATGATATTGACTATGAAGGCGGCACCAACCGGACCCTGTCAAAAACGTTTTCGGCCAGCCCGTTCCAGGCCCTCCTCACCCTCCGGCTCTTTTTACAGCTCGGGGACCCCGGCGGAAGCCCGCTGGAATAAGGCGTTCATTGCGGGTGCTGGCAAATACCGGAAATCTTTTCTATTTTACCAGCCGAAACTACCGTCCCGTGAAAATCACCACTACTGCCGCTTTCCTGTTCCTGGGCATTTTTGTAAGCGCCCAGCCCGCTCCCGATTCGCTCGTCGAACAGACCGAACACCTTATCAAACCTGGTACCGTTGTAAAAATTGAGAACCTCGGACCGATGATCAATACCGAGTTCGCCGAGCTGCGACCAACCGTATCTGCCGATGGCAACCTGTTGTTTTTTATCTGCGAAGACCATCCCTACAACACCAAATACAAATCAGTCCGAAACTCACAGGATATCTGGTATGCCGAGCGCGACAGCTTTGGCAAATGGGGAGAGGCAATGCACCTGCCCTATCCGCTGAATACCTATCACTACAATGCAGTGTACTGGATTTCCCCGGATAACAACCGGATCCTCATCCGTAATGCATTTATCGATGGTGATTATGTGGGCAATGGAGTGAGTCTCTGCAACCGGCTTCGTAATGGCAACTGGAGCAAACCGCAGATGCTGAAAATAAAAAACTACAATAAGTACGACCGGGGCCGCCAGACCGGGGCTACGATGGCACATGACGGAAAGACGCTTTTACTTTATATGAGTACCGAAGCAGGTGGTTACAATAATGATATTTATGTCTGCTTCCTCGAAGGGGGCGACTACTGGACTGAACCAAAAAGCCTGGGTAAAAAAATAAACCTGCCAAAGTTTAATGAGATCACCCCTTATCTCGCATCGGATGGCGAGACACTTTATTTCAGCAGCGACCGCCCGGGTGGTTTTGGGGATAATGATATCTGGATGTCCAGGCGGCTCGACAGTACCTGGCAGAAATGGTCAGACCCGGTGAACCTCGGTGAGCCGATCAACAGTGCAGACTGGGATGCATTTTTCACACTGGATGCCGGTGGGGAATATGCCTATCTCACCAGTAATGCCGGCGAGTATGGGGAGAGTGATATCGTGCGGGTAAAACTGCTCGAGAAGGAAAAACCAAACCCGGTGGTGATGGTCACGGGTAATGTGTACAACGCCAAAACGCAACAACCCATCGGTGCATCGCTGTTGTATGAAATCCTTCCGGATGGCGAGATTGCGGGGAATGCGCTGTCAAACGCCTATGATGGTTCGTTTAAAATTGTATTGCCGTATGACCGCAACTACAGCATCCGCGCGACGGCGGATAAATTCTTCGCACAATCCGAAAACCTGAACCTGGATTCACTGGTAAAAGCCGGTCACCGCGAGATCCACAAAGACCTGTACCTCGTGCCGATTGAGATCGGTCAGGTAGTACGTCTCAACAATGTATTTTTTGATTTTGACAAATGGGATCTCCGTGCCGAGTCACACCTTGAACTCGACCGGGTGGTCAAACTCATGAATGAGAATCCGGCAATCGTGATTGAGATGAGTGCACATACCGACAGCCGCGGGTCGGATGACTATAACTTCAAACTCAGTGATAACCGTGCACGCTCGGTAATGGAGTATATCCTTTCCCGTGGTATCGACCCGTCGAGGATAACATCAAAAGGCTATGGCGAAACCAAACCTGTTGTAGAAAATGATACAGATGAAAACCGCCAGCTCAACCGCCGCGTTGAATTCACGATCCTGAAAAACTAATAACCCAATTTAGCAACAAGATCGAGGTCATGTTTCGCAGCTGTTTCCTTTGCCAGATCATACCCTGCATCCGCATGCCTGATCACACCCATACCCGGGTCGTTTCGCAGCACACGCGCCAGGCGGGCCTCCGCTTCGGGGGTGCCATCGGCAACGATTACCATACCTGCATGGATACTGTATCCCATGCCCACACCACCGCCGTGGTGAAGGCTCACCCAGCTTGCGCCGCCGGCGGTGTTGACCAATGCATTCAGCACCGGCCAGTCAGCCACGGCATCGCTGCCATCCAGCATGGCTTCTGTTTCCCGGTTGGGTGAAGCAACGGAGCCGGTATCCAGGTGGTCGCGACCGATTACGATCGGTGCTTTCACTTTTCCATCCCGCACAAGGTCATTGAATGCCTTCCCCGCTTTTTCCCGCTCACCCTGTCCCAGCCAGCAGATGCGGGCCGGCAATCCCTGGAAAGCGATCTTTTCCTTTGCCAGTCGCAGCCAGCGTTGCAATCCGCTGTTATCCGGAAACAGCTTACTGATCACCTCATCCGTCACCGCAATGTCCGCAGGATCACCACTGAGCGCAGCCCAGCGGAATGGTCCTTTCCCTTCACAGAATAACGGGCGGATATATTCGGGTACGAAGCCGGGAATGTTGAATGCTTCAGACACCCCGTTTTCCTGTGCGCGTGCGCGGATATTGTTGCCATAGTCGAAAGTGATTGCTCCACGCGATTGTAATGCCAGCATCAGTTGCACATGTCTTGCCATGGAGTTGTTGGCATACACGAGGTACTGCGGAGCATCCGATGCGCGGAGTTCACGCGCTTCTTCTTCGGATACATCATGCGGCCAGTACCCGATCAGCGGATCATGTGCAGAGGTCTGGTCGGTCAGTGTATCCGGTATGATGTTTCGTTCGAGCAGCCGTTCGAGCAGGTGCACGGCGTTGCAGTGTACCCCGATGGAGAGGGTCTCGCCATTTTGTTTTGCAAGGACCGCCCGATCGATGGCTTCATCGATGTCGTTGATTTTGAGATCAAGGTATTTTGTTTCCAGTCGTTTATCGATACGCCATTCTTCCACTTCTGCTATTAATGCAACGCCTTCGTTCATAGTGATGGCCAGCGGTTGTGCACCACCCATACCACCAAGTCCCGCGGTTACATTGAGTGTACCTTTGAGTGTCCCGTTGAAGTGTTTGACCGCTGCGGCACCATAGGTTTCGTAGGTACCCTGTACGATGCCCTGCGACCCGATATAGATCCATGAACCCGCAGTCATCTGGCCATACATCATAAGGCCCTTTTTTTCCAGCTCCGCGAAATGATCCCATGTAGCCCATTTCGGTACCAGTTGTGAATTGCTGATCAATACCCGCGGCGCATCCGGATGTGTGCGGAGCATGGCCACTGGTTTGCCCGACTGCACCAGCAGTGTTTCGTCATTTTGTAATTGTTTCAGTGCCGCCAGGATTTTATCCAGCGAATCAAAATTCCTTGCTGCTTTACCGCGCCCGCCGTATACAATCAGGTCTTCCGGTCGTTCTGCCACCTGTGGATCGAGATTGTTCAGGAGCATGCGATAGGCCGCTTCCTGGATCCATCCTTTGCAATTCAGTTTGCTGCCGGTTGGCGTTTTGTATTTTACCGGATCGTACATATGATTTCGTTTAATAGGAGAATTGTTCAAAGCCCTGATCGAGTAGCATACCGGACTGGTCGCAGAATGATTTCACTTTACCGACAAATGAAAAGTCCTTGATCATGGTGGCCACGGTTTGTATATCGTCGCCAAAAATCCGGTCTTCTTCCGCGAAGCCAACCTTTTCGCGCACGGTCTGGTGGGCGAATTCAAGGATCGCGCTGCTTTTGAACGGACGCCGGAATTCGATGGCCTGGCAGGCACTCAGTAACTCGATCGCCTGGATGTATTCGAGATTGTCGAGTACGGTATTCAGTTTACGGCCGCTGATACTGCCCATGCTTACATGGTCTTCCTGCCCCAGTGAAGTCGGGATACTATCTGCACTCGCGGGGAAACAAAGTGTTTTGTTTTCCGTAACGAGCGCGGCTGTTGTGTATTGCGGGATCATGAATCCGCTGTTGAGTCCCACATCACTCATCAGCAACATGGGCAATCCCCATTTGCCTTCCAGCAATAGGTAGCAACGCCTGTCGGCGATATTACCCAGTTCGGCCGCCGCGAAGCAGGCATAATCGAGTGGCAATGCCAGGGGTTGTCCATGGAAATTACCTCCGCTGATGGTATCGGTAGCCGAGAAGATGATGGGGTTGTCGGTCACTGAATTTAGCTCCGTCTCCACCAGTTCGCTGAGATGCAGCCAGGCATTCCGCGAAGCTCCGTGTACCTGTGGCATACAGCGCAGGCTGTACGGATCCTGTACACGCCCGCAATCGATATGGCTCTGCATGATTGCCGAATCGCGGAGCAGCAGGCGGAGACGTTGTGCCACCAGTTTATTCCCCGCATAGGGCCGGAGGTTGTGCAGTCGTTCATCGAATGGCGAGTCGGTACCCGTAAGTGATTCAAGGGTCATTGCACCGATGATGTCTGCCGCATCGAGACAGTTATGGAATCGCTGTACTGCCTTGACTGCGTAGGCCAGGATGAACTGGGTACCGTTGATCAGTGCCAGGCCCTCCTTCGGGCCGAGATTTACTGGCTGAAGCCCATGTTCCGCAAGGATCGCAGCGGTATTCTTTGTTTCGTTTTTATAATTGCAGGTTCCAAGTCCGATCAGTGGCAGGAAGAGATGGGCAAGTGGTGCAAGATCTCCCGATGCGCCCACGCTGCCTTTTTCCGGGACCACCGGGATGATATCATTTTCAATATGCCACAGGATTCGTTCCAATGTTGACAGCTGGATACCTGAGTATCCCTGTGCAAGTGCATGCACCTTTGTGATCAGCATCAGTTTGGCGATCTCCGGCGGAATCGGATTGCCCACACCTACGCTATGGCTTTGCAGGATTTTGTATTGGAGTGTAGCAGTATCTTCTTCAGAGATGGGTTTGTTCGCCAGGATCCCGAAGCCGGTATTCACGCCATAGACGGTGCGGTTGGTGCTGACTATTTCGCGCACCTGCCGTTCCGACTCCAGGATTTTTTCCCGCGCAGTGGCGGAAAGTTCTCCTTTGATTGCACCCTTGGCGATGGCGATAGCGACCGAGCTGGTCAGGTGACCGATGCCGTATTGGAAATTCTTACTCATAGGCTGATTCAGGCATGCAAATTAAGGGTATGGCGATTAAGGGCCAAGAACAGCTTAACCCAGTGACATGCCGCCGTCCATCACGAGTTCGGCACCGGTGGTAAATTTCGCTGCGTCGGAACTGAGATAGACCACCATGGAGGCGACATCTGCCGCGTGACCCATTGTTTTCAACGGAATAACATTTACCAGGTGTTCGGTAATTGCCGGGATGGAAGCCGCGTCCAGCCCCATTTTGCTGAGAATGCCGGTGTCTGTCGGACCCGGACTCACGGCGTTTACGCGGATCCTGCGCGGGGCAAGTTCAACCGCTGCGGTTTTCATAATTCCATTCAATGCCATTTTCCCCGAAGCGTAAACAGCTGAACCGGCCCGGATCATGCTTGCCGTATTGGAAGAAAGGAACACCACCGAAGCGCCGTCGGAAAGGATCGGTATAAAACGACTCAACGTGAAGAACGCCCCCCTTACGTTGATGTCCATGATCCTGTCGTACCCTTCTTCCGTTGCATCCGCTATTGTTGATACACCCGCAACACCGGCGTTGATGAACAAAACATCCACCTGGCCGTATTTTTCTTTTATGGTGGCCACGAGTTGCCCGGTGTCGGCAACTTTTGACTGGTCAGCGAGGTACGCATCCACCCCGAGTTCCCTTGCCGCTGTATCAAGCACTTCCTTCCGGCGACCCGTGATAATTACCTTCGCTCCCCTGTCGCTGAATTCCTTTGCCGTTGCGTAACCGATGCCACTGGTACCACCGGTCACGACAACAATTTTGTTAGTGAAATTTTCCATGTTTATAATTTTGGCAAAACTAAACCGGCATTGGTATAACTTTGTAACCAGTATCACGGAGTATACCAAAATAGATTTTATGTTACGCGACCAGAAGAAAGAAGTGCAGGCGTTGCAGGACACGATTTATGTACTGGGTGGGAAATGGAGACTACCGATTATCAATTCCATCTGTAATGGCAATCACCGGTTCAGGGAAATCGAGCGGAGTATTCCGGGTATTACCACCAGGATGCTTTCCCGCGAATTGAAGCTGATGGAGATAAATGATATCCTGCGGCGGACCCTGGATCCCGACGCACCGGGGCAGGTACGGTATGAATCCACTGAGTATTGTTTTTCATTCGGACCGGTCATTGCAGAAATGATCCGCTGGGGGACCGCCCATCGCAAACGGGTAATCAGCCAGCGTAAAAAAGAAGGAATATAAATATAGTTATGGCAAAATCAACTGTTGAGGAAATCAGGGAAAGGTTTGACAATGATGTGGAGCGCTTTTCGAACATGGATACCGGGCAGGTATCAACGATTGATGCAACGATATCGCTGGAGCTGATTACCGAAGCAGCCAGGCGCATTGTGCCGCATGCGAAACAACTGCTCGATATCGGATGCGGTGCGGGCAACTATACACTAAAGATGCTGGAGAAGCTGCCGTCACTGGACTGTACGTTGCTGGACCTCAGCAAACCCATGCTGGACCGGGCTTCCATGCGGGTGACCGCATCATCTGCACTATCAGTCAACCTTGTGCATGCCGACCTGCGCGAGGCTGCCTTACCGGAAAACGGATTTGACATTATCCTTGCGGGTGCGGTGCTGCATCATCTCCGTGATGACAGCGACTGGGAAACAGTGTTCGCGAAAATATTCCGTTTACTCCGTCCTGGCGGTTGTTTCATGATCTCAGATCTCGTTATCCAGGAATCGGAGCTGATGACCGGATACACCTGGGAACGATATGGTGATTACCTTGAATCGGTGGCGGGAAAGGAATACCGGCAGAAAGTGCTTGATTATGTGGCAAAGGAAGATTCACCCCGTTCAGTCACTTACCAGCTTGACCTGATGAAATCCGTTGGATTCAGCCAGGTGGAGATCCTGCATAAGAATATGTGTTTTGCTGCGTTTGGGGGAATCAGGTAAAAAGGCCCCAGTTTCCTGGAGCCTTTACCTCTGATCGTGACCCGGATTGGATTCAAACCAATGACCTACTGCTTAGAAGGCAGTTGCTCTATTCAGCTGAGCTACCGGGTCGCTTGTGCGAAGGCCGCACAGGGGCGCAAAATAACGAAAAAAAAGGCAGGCGGGCAAATGCAGTCGCGCCAAATTTGCCCGGCACCACAAATGCATTCCAACTCTAAGTCCTAACTTCATCGCCCAGAATTACAGATATGGATGTAAAAATCGAAGAAAGCTGGAAATCAGTGCTGAAGGATGAATTCGCCAGGCCCTATTTCCGCAATATCACCGAACACCTCAAGACCGAAAAAGCACAGGGGAAGGTCATCTATCCTCCCGGCCAGTTTATATTCAACGCGTTCAACAGCACACCGGTTGACCAGGTAAAGGTGGTGATCATCGGACAGGATCCCTACCACGGACCGCGGCAGGCGCATGGCCTCTGTTTCTCCGTACAGGATGGCATCCCGCCGCCGCCCTCACTGGTCAATATCTTCAAGGAACTGAAAGAAGACGTGGGTATCAACATACCCGCCTCCGGCAATCTCAGCAAATGGGCGGCACAAGGTGTATTCCTTCTCAATGCATCCCTGACCGTACGTGCAGGTGAACCCATGAGCCATGCGAAAATCGGCTGGGCGCAATTCACTGATACCGTGATCCGCAGGATTTCGGAATCACGCGAACATGTGGTGTTTATGCTCTGGGGGAAATTTGCGCAGGAAAAACGGGTGCTGGTGGACGAACAGAAACATTGTATCCTCCGGACGGTGCACCCCTCCCCGCTTTCAGCGCATGCGGGTTTTTTTGGTTCAAAACACTTTTCAAAAGCAAACGAATACCTGGCGAGCAAGGGCATCGACCCGATCGACTGGTCACTCTGATAAAACAACAATACATGATGATGCCCGCCGATCTCCACCTGGAGACATCCAAAGTTTTACTCCGTCCATTCACCGATTCCGACCGCGATGCATTTTTCCTGCTGGCGGCACAGGATCCGGAGATGTGGAATTATTTTTCACTGAACCTTTCGGATGAACAGCAACTGCATCGCTGGATGCAGATGGCAGCCGCGGACAAACAGTCCGGGTCACGGATGCCCTTTGCCATCATCGATAAAGCAAGCGGACAAATCGCCGGCAGCAGCAGTATGGGAAATATCGCGTATCATGATCTCCGTCTTGAAATCGGATGGAGCTGGCTGGGACCCGCATTCCGCAGCACCGGGCTTAACCTGCATGCCAAGTATTCAATGATGCGATATGCGTTCGAGACGCTGGAATTTGAACGCGTGGAATTTAAAACAGATGTACAGAACGCACGTGCACGGCGCGGTCTGGAAAAAGTCGGGGGTGTGGAAGAAGGGATCCTGCGCAGCCACATGACCATGTGGAATAACCGCCGCCGCACATCTGTTTATTACAGCGTCTTAAAAAATGAATGGCCAACGGTAAAGTCCACGATCTTTGCCGGATTAGATTAATAGCATGAAAATATTCCGGGAAATATTCGCACGTATCTGGGCTGTCTGGGGAATCATCAGTTTCATCGCCACCTTCTTCATCATCTTCCTGCCCGCGATGGTCTGTTACCTCATCCCCGATCCCAAAGGCGCGGCCATCTTTACCCGTATTGCAAAAATCTGGATGTCTACCTGGCTGTTTCTCGTAGCATGTCCCGTCAGAATCCGCGGCAAACAGCACTTCCGCAAAGGGAAAGCCTACATCGTTACCTGCAACCACAATGCACTCATGGATGTGCCCCTGTCCTCACCGTTTATTCCCGGGGCAAATAAAACCATTGCAAAAACATCCTTCACAAAAATCCCGCTCTTTGGCTGGTACTATGCAAAAGGATCGGTGCTGGTCGACCGCAACAGCGATGCGAGCCGGCGGTCAAGTGTGATGGAAATGAAGAAGGTACTGTCACTGGGCATGCACATGTGCATTTACCCGGAAGGCACACGCAACCGCAGCACCGAGCCGCTGAAGAAATTTTACGACGGTGCATTCAAACTCGCGGTGGATACCGGCACAGCCGTGATCCCTACCCTTATCTTCAACACGAAGAAAGCACTGCCGATCCACAAGACTTTTTATTTCCTCCCAACAAAACTTGAAATGCATTTCCTCGAACCCGTTGAGCCGGGTACGCTGAAAGCAGCCGAATTAAAGGACAAGGTTTTTGCGATCATGGCAGACTATTACACTGCCCACAAATAATTTTATCTCGCGGTGAAGAAGCTCCTGTTCCGGTTGATCCGGAGGTCCTGCAGGATACCCGATTTCGGGCTGATGGTGAAACCAAAACTCTTGGTATAACCAACCGGGGTCACTGTGATGGAAAGCTGCCAGCAGTGCATCTCCCGGGAGATAGCCATATTGAAGTTTTCGAGCCTGCGGGTCTTGATATCAGCATATCCGCTCACACTGAAATTCCATTTCGGGGTAAGGCTGAAACTACCATTGAACGAGGCGGTGGATGTGGTAATATTATTGAAACGTGCCAGCGCTGCATCAAATCCGGAGCTGTATCCGAATGAGTACGAGAGGCTGAACTGCCAGGGAATATTGAAATCAACAAACTCCGCAGGGTTCTGCTGCATATACTCCAGCAATCGCTGGCGCTCATTCTGCAGCACCGGGTCATTCAGCTGGTTGTTGACATTCTCGTCGCGCTGTTTGGCTTTTTCCTCATCCCTGGGTTTGCTCTGGAAGGTAGTCGACATCGACACCTGTGCGTTGGTTATACGGCCCAGGCGTATTCCGTCGGACCATACATACTCGTCAATCTCATATCCCCTCTCATCATACTTATACGGCGACATATTCGCACTGGCCGTGATATTGATTTTGTCAAACAGGTTGTTCCGGAAATAAATACTGATCGGTGCCAGGCGGAATGAATCCGCGAGGAAGTTGTAACTGCTGTTAAAACCAAAACCATCAATCAGCCTGATTTTTTTGTAGGCATTCTCACCAGTGGTATCCTTTCGGTTTCGCACTTTCATTTCCACGTTATTGTCCAGCCCGAAGCTGATCCCCCCACTGCGCCCACGCGAGTATCCCTGCGTTATGCCGCCCTGCAGTCGCGAGAAACCAAAAGTCTTCCCCGTGCTGTCGATCTGCACATCATCATAAAACTTGCTCGAAAGATCGGGACGGTAGTTCATCCCGAAGGTTGGCCGGATTACGTGACGGATAGCAACCACCCTCGAATTTTTAAACTGGTAGGTACCGTACATCGCGGTATTGAAACTAAGTCCGAAAGAAGCCTGCTGGTCGATATTAAAACCCTGGCGGTAGATGGTGGTTACGGAATCCCTCTGCGGGACCGGGAGCGAACGGCCTGTGGTATCCCAGAACCGGATGGTCTCCCTTGATACCCACACCTGTGAGTAGGTGACCGATGGTGACACTACCACCGCCCCACCAAGAATCGGTGGCAGCGAAAGCGTGATCGGGATATTGTGAGTGGCACCCCACATCGCCGTGTCTTTTATTTTCTGGAGGCTGAATGCAGTATCATAAAAGCTGATCCTGTTCAGTGCCGTTCCCTGGTAACCAATTCCGAGCTGGTGGTACCACTTGCGTTCCCCTGCATAATCCTTTGGCTGCAGCGGATAGATCGTTGGCACCGAAAAACCAAGGTTCGGCAGGGAGATATCATAGGTCCTTGTGAGGTTGTTCTGGTTGTGCGTCGCGCTCGCCGTCAGGTTATACCCCGCTTCCCAGCTTTTGGAGTAGGTAATGGAAGAGGTACCCTGGTTCTGGTAGTTCTGGATGGGATTGTTGGTCACCCGTTCATTGTACCGGGTCGAACTTGCATTCACAGATGCAGTAAAGGATGTACCCGGCCTCGCCCTTGTGTCTGTTGAGTGCGACCAGGTGAGTGTAAAGGTGTTCTGTACCGAATAATCCGGGTCACCCTTGAAGTTGAATTTCGAATGCTGGATCCCGAAGTTCATCGCCCCCTGGTAACGGTAACGCTTTCGGTAAGTCGGATTGATATTTGCCGACCAGCTGCCGTACGAGTAGATATTACCATAAAGCTGCGCGTCCCAGTAATCATTGATCACTTTATAGTAGCCGAGGCGTTCGAGTCCGAGACCCGTATAGTCGTTGGTAGCAAACTGCGGCGCAAGTAATCCGGATTTCCTTCCCTGTGACAGCGGGAAATAACCAAACGGGATATAAACAGGTACCGGTACCCCTTCGAATTCCGGATGCACCGGGCCGGAGATCGCTGTTTTTTTATTGACCAGTTTCATCCGGTTGGCCCGGAAACCAAAGTGTGGTTCATCCAGGTTGCAGGTGGTAAAGAATCCGCGGTCGATGAACGTGACATCCTTGCTTACTTTTTTCACTTTTTCCCCATGCACAAATAACTGGTCGCTCTGGGTGATGGTATTTGCTGTAAGTGCCTTCTGCGTTTTCATGTTCACATCGATCAGGTCGCTCTCGAACTCCTGTTCCCCATCCTTGAATTTCACCTTTTCGGTAATGGCGCCGGTACTGTCCTTCAGGCTGGTGGCATGGATGGTCTGGGTTGACTGTTCCAGCCGGACGGTCGGTGCATTCAGCGTTATTGAATTGTACTCGGTCTGCGTTTTTCCGTAGAGGATAATTTCCTTGGTGCGCAATGACACCACCATTGAATCCTCCGCATAATATTTGATGGGGGCATCGAGGGTATCCTTCGATAATTTCAGGCTGAATGTATCCGTACGTTGCACCGGTATACTATCTTCACCGAAACTGGTGGTATCGGTGGAGGCCAGCACGGTGTCTGCAGTGATCACGACTTTCGGGGGGATGGTATCAGGCATCCCGGGCAATGCGCGCGGACGGATGCTGTCTGTTAAAGGCGAGCCAATTTGTTTTCCCGGAACACGCTGTGAGTACCCTTCGCACGTTACTGTTAAAAAGCACAGAACAGCCAGCAGGCGGAAAAAAGAAATTAAACTAAATTTGCGCAGTCGGATCATAAAGGTTAGGCCGCAAAAATAGACGTTTCGCTGCTAAACAATTTGTGAAGATTCCAATAAACCCGTTAAAAGGATAAGTAAATTATGAAACGAACCATTTTACTCTTTTCTTGCATTGGTTTGATTAGCCTGGCCCTTGTATCCTTTATGCCGCCTTCCGCTCCGAACAGGGCGATCCTGAAGACCCTGGTCATTGATCCGGGGCACGGCGGGTCTGATCCCGGAGCCCGCGGGACGTTTTCCACTGAAGCGGCAGTAAGCCTGGAGGTAGCCACCAAACTGGGTAAAGCAATCCAGAAAGAATTCCCCGATCTGAAGATTATATATACCCGCACAATGGACCAGATGGCTGGTAATAAAAAAACGAAGCTGGATGACCTGCACTACCGGGCTGACCTGGCCAACGAATCCAATGGGGAACTGTTTATATCCATCCATTGCAATTCAGCGGGTAAAAAAGCAGGAGGCTGGTATGACCGGGTAGTCACTGGTAAGACACCGGTCAAGAGGGTTGTTGGCAAGGGAAAGAAGAAGAAGACGGTTACCTCTTATAAATACAGCTACGGCAACGTGTGGCACGAAAATATTGCCCACGGTACGGAGACTTATGTGTGGGCAATGAATAAAAACGACGCCAAGATAAACTCCGTCAGCCAGATTGAATATTACGGGGAAATTGATTCAACGGCGGCAGTACAGCCCGCCCTTCCTGATCCATCTGATCCTGCGGAAAAAGCGAGGATGCTGATCTATGCGCAGCATTATTTCCGCAAAAGCCTGAGCCTGGCAAACCTGATTGAAGAAGAATTTTCCGCCAGTGGCCGGCTTAGCAGGGGTGTGAAACAGCGGAATGATGCCGGTATCTGGGTGTTACAGGCTACCGGGATGCCTAGTGTGCTGGTAGAACTGGGTTTCATCTCCAACAAGGAGGAGGAAGAATACCTTAACAGCGAAAAAGGCCAGTCGGAAATTGTGGAGGATATCCTCAGCGCCTTCCGCTCCTATAAACAGAAGGTGGATACCAAACAGATCGGTACAACACCCTGATCCCCTGCGGAAAACTTTACCCATTCCGATCCTGCCCTGGCGGCGTTCTGTGCGGGAAACGGCCGCGGGTATGGATTCCGGCATGCGTTGTTTTCCGGCATTGTTTTTATCCTATCCGGTGTATCCAGCCACTTAAATTAATGCGAATGACCGTTTTACAAATAAATGGTTAATTTGCCGGTTGGGAAAAACTAACCGGAACATGAAGATCAATAAAGAAACTAAAGTAGGCCTCCTGAGTCTCGTGACACTCGGAATACTGATCGTTGGATTTAATTTCCTGAAAGGTAAAGACCTCTTTAAAAAGGAAGTACGCATTTATGCCGTATTTGCCCAGCTCGGCTCCCTCGCCAAATCAAATGAGGTAAAAATCAATGGATTGCCTATCGGAACAGTCGATGACCTCCAGCCCATGGATAAAAATGTGAGCGGGATCAAGGTAATCATCAACCTGAAAATGGATATCAATATCCCTTCCAACTCGATCGCCTACATCAAGGATCCGTTTGGCGGACTGGGGTCGTCCACCATTGTTATCGAACCAGGTAATGCCACTACCTATCTGGGTGACGGCGAAAAAATCGCCACCCGTGAAGACCAGGGGCTGCTGGGTGGTCTCTCCGCTGAAGTATCTCCCACCCTTTCAAAAA
Source organism: Chitinophagaceae bacterium (assembly GCA_004173355.1). Classification (GTDB taxonomy): domain Bacteria; phylum Bacteroidota; class Bacteroidia; order Chitinophagales; family Chitinophagaceae; genus JBEVJC01. The sequence goes on from SEAD01000038.1 coordinate 24,444, forward strand.
TCCGCAACTCACTCGATTCGCTGAACCGGGTGTTCGGGAATATCAATACCCTGTTTAACACCGACGCAAAAAGTAACCTGCAACAGACCATCGCGAACCTCAACCAGGCAACCGCGGCGCTGAATGGTATGCTGGCGCAGAATGGTGCACTCGCGGGTACCCTCAATAATGTGAATGCGATCACCAGTAATCTCAGTAAAAACAACGACAGTATTTCTGCGATCCTTGGCAACACGAAAAAATTCACCAACCAGCTGGCCAACCTCAACCTGCAGCAGACCATGGACACACTGCAATCGGCGGTCAGCGGACTCAAAACCAGCATCAATAAAATCTCCAGCAACGAAGGCACACTCGGTGCACTCATCAACGACCGCGCCCTGTACAACAAACTCAACAGCACCGTGCTGAGTGCGGAAATTTTACTGGACGATCTCCGTACGCATCCCAAACGCTACGTTAATCTTTCTATATTCGGGAAAAAGGATAAAGGCGGCGCACTAACTTCGCCGGCAATCAAGGATACTATTCCGAAGTAAGAAATATGGATTATTTAAGATCGATTTTACCGGGACTGTTGCTGCTGCTGGTTTTCAGCGCAGGCGCACAGGACAGGCCGGTGGCAGCGCCACGAATCACACCGGGCAACCAGGTACCCGTTGACACTACCAAAAAGATCCATGTACTGAACAATACGGAGAAGCTGACTTTCCAGAAAGTGGACGACAGCACCCAGCTCACGATAGTGACGGGTAATGTAAAACTCCGCCAGAATACCACTCTCATCTATTGCGACAGCTGCGTGATGAATTCACGTACCAATCTTTTTGAGGCCTGGGGCAATGTACATATCGTGGACGCCGACACGGCCAATATTTACTCCAACCATCTCCGCTACCTCGGTGATAAAAAAATTGCCTACCTCGACGGTAATGTCCGCCTGACGGATGGCAAGGGTACCCTCACAACACCGGATCTCGAATATGATATGGAAACCAATATCGGGATCTATACCCATGGCGGTAAGGTGGTAAACGGCAACTCGGTGCTGACCAGCCAGGAAGGCTGGTATTATGCCGATCTGAAGGATGTGATTTTCCGGAAAAACGTAGTGCTCAAGGACCCGAAATATAATATAGTAGCCGATTCGTTAGTCCATAATACCGAGAGCAGGATCACCCGGTTTATTTCCAATACCACGATCACAGACAAGGATGGTAAGGTGATCAAAACGAAAGAGGGTTATGTGAACCAGACTACCGGAAAAGCAGAGTTTGGCTCGAACCCTGAAATCATCGACGGGGATGTCACTATCAGGGGAAGGCATATCAGTATCGACGACAGCACCAAGACCCAGGTGGTGGAAGGCAATGCAATTATCGTGGACCGGAAAAACGGTACGACCATCCTTGCAGGTGTGATTTACCGTAATTCAGAAACCGATGCGATCCTTGCTACCCGGCGACCGCTGATGATTGTGAAGCAGAACGAGGATTCGATTTATGTGACCGCAGACACCCTTTTTTCAGCGAGGCTCACGGACAAATTCGGCAGGGATTCGCTTGTGCTGGATAGTGTAAAAGGCACGAAGGTGGCGGCTCTGAATGATAAGGACAGTACCAACCGGTATTTTGAGGGGTACAGGAATGTTCGGATTTTTAATGACTCGCTGCAGGCGGTAAGTGACAGCATGTTTTACTCTTTCAGGGATTCCACATTCAAACTTTATTTTGATCCGGTGGTCTGGTCGCAGAACAGCCAGATCACCGGGGATACCATTTTCCTTTTTACCAAAAACCGGAAAGCCGATCGCGTGGAAGCCTATGAAAACAGTTTCATGGTCAACCGGCTGGACGACCAGGCATACAACCAGGTAAAATCCTCGCGTCTGGATGGCTGGTTCCGTAACGGTGAAATAGATTCCGTGCGCGCCAATGGGTTTGCCCAGTGTATCTATTTCCTGCAGGACGAGGATAGTGCTTACTCGGGTATCAATGAATGCAGTTCGGACCTGATAGATTTTTATTTCGCCGCCAAAACCCTTGACAGGGTGGTATTCCGTAGTGCCGTTACCGGTACGCTGTGGCCGATCAAACAAAAATCACCGGGTGAGATGAAGCTGCCCGGTTTCCGCTGGCTGGAAGACCGTCGCCCGAAGACGAAGTACGAAATGTTTGAGTAAACCGGTTAAGTAGTCCTTCGGGTCACAATTTTCAACCACAACAGCCCGGCTACTGCAGCCAGGAATGATGCAACGAGGATTGCGATTTTTGCGTTGATCACCAATGCCGTATCATCAAAAGCAAGAAGGCTGATAAAGATCGACATTGTAAAACCGATCCCGGCGAGCATACCTGCGCCGGCGAGGTGTTTCCATCGCACACCCTCCGGAAGTGTCCCAAGGCCCGTTGATACTGCAATCAAACAAAATAACAGTATTCCTAACGGCTTGCCGGCAACCAGTCCGCCGATTATACCATACCCTTCCATGGTAGTGAGGCCCGAGGCCCAACCCGAATTCAATACAATACCGGTATTGGCCAGTGCAAATAATGGCAATATAATATAGGAAACAGGTTCGTGTAACCAATCCTGCAGGCTGTGCGCAGGTGACCTGCCGTCTTTTTGCCTGGCTGGTATTACGAATGCCAGCAGCACTCCTGTGATGGTTGCGTGCACTCCTGAGTGGAGCATAAAATACCACATCGCTATGCCTCCTACAATATAGACAAGCAGGTAACGAACCTGCAGACGCTGCAGAAGGTAGAGCACACCCCATATACCGAGGGAAATGGCAAGGTTATCCAGCATGATGTCCGCTGTGTAAAAGAACGCGATTACCAGTATTGCACCAAGGTCATCAATCACGGCAAGGGCAGTCAGGAAAACCTTCAGGCCTGTGGGAATACGCGACCCCGCGAGTGACAGGATCCCGAGCGCAAATGCAATGTCAGTGGCCATCGGAATACCTACCCCGGAGCTGGTTGCAGTACCCCTGTTGAGTAAAAAATAAACTCCGGCGGGTATGACCATGCCTCCTATTGCGGCAAAAACAGGCAATGCGGACTTTCTCCAGGTGGACAGGTCCCCCTCAGTCAGTTCGCGTCGCAATTCAAGTCCGATCATCAGGAAGAAGATCGCCATCAGGCCGTCATTTATCCAGTATTCAACGCTTTGGCCCAACATCGGGGCATGCCATAAGCCAGTGTACCACTCCCCTGACCCGGAATTGGCGAGCACCAGCGACAGGCAGGTACAGCCGATCAGGATAAATCCGCCTGCTTTACCGCTCGACAGGAATTCAGCAAGAAGGTCCTTGATGGATTTTTTTTTCATACATTTCAAAGTTAAGATTTGTTACCTGATGGTCTTTAACGACTTTTGCATTTCCTTTGGATTTTGAGGGCCAGGTTTTTCGTTATGTTGTTTGTTCAACACGTTATTGGCTCATTAACTGAAAAAACATCAAATGAAAAAATCGTTCTTCGCCCTGCTCCTTGCGTGTATTGCCATCTGCGGTTCTGTAAATGCCCAGTCCTACAAGACCGGTCTCGGGGTGCGATTGAGTCCGGCCGATGGGTATATCAATAATGCGGTTACACTGAAACATTTCCTCAACGAAAACAAGGCGATTGAAGCACTGGTATCATTTGGTGATCCCTTTTCTATCGGCGCCCTCTACGAAGTGCACAAGCCATTCGCAGCAGAAGGCCTGACCTGGTTTTATGGTGCGGGTGCTTATCTCGCCTTTGTAAAGTCATACAACCCGAATACCCTGAAGAATGAAACCGACGCCAACTTTGGGGGACAGGGTGTCGTTGGCCTTGATTACAAGTTTTCAAACCTGCCCCTGAACCTGTCGCTTGACTGGAAACCGGAGCTGAACCTGTTTAATGATATCAACTTCGAAGCGTCTACTGTAGGGCTTTCCGTGCGATTTACCTTCTGATAACAGGCATTCACAAAACGTTTCCCTGCACGGGCATTTTATTCCGATATAATCGCGATTATTGTTGCATGAACCGAACGCTATCCCTCCTTGTGATAACGCTGGCAGCGGTGCTCACGGCCTGCAGCCATAAAATAAGTCCGGACAAACCCCAGCTGGCTGTTACTGATTTCCGGCTCGACTCACTTCCCGATTCGGAGATCAATATCCCGATCCGCATCAGTCTCAATCCGGTTTATGCGATGGCTGAAAAACAGGTGGACACCCTTTTTACCTCACCCGGTTTTCCTGAGGGCTGGGTGATGAATGGCTGTGATACACGTTATAAATATTCTTTCCGGAGAAGCCCGCTGCAGCTAAAGGCAGCGGGCAATTCGTTTTCACTGGGCTTCACCGGTTACTACCGCATTATCGGTTCTACCAGGGTTTGTGTGGCCGGGGCTGCGGTGTCGCCATGGACAGCGCCCTGCAGCTGTGGTTTTGATGAACCCGAGCGAAGGGTCAATATATCCTTTACCAACACGATCAGCCTGCACCCGGACTACCGGATGAAGCTGCTGACCAGGCGCAACGAACCGCAGGCGCTGGATAAATGTGAGATGTGTTTCTGGGGTATGGATGTGACCCGGCAGGTATTGTCGGGTCTTACGTCGGAACTGGATGCGGCAAAGGCGGAACTCGATAAAAGCTACGGATCGGTTGATCTCAAACCACAGTTCCTCCAGCTGTGGGACCAGCTGGGCAAGGCTTACAAGCTCCCGGAGATGGGCTGGCTGCAGGTAAACCCGCAGCGGTTACGGGTAAATAATTTTTACGCAAAAGGGGATTCCCTGTACGCATACCTGGGTCTTACCGCCCGCCCGGTTATCAGTTCCATTAAACCAGTCGACCAGTCTGCGCCGCTGCCGAACCTTGCGCCGTACAGCCGCGACAATGGTTTCTCGGTGTTCCTGGATGCAATGCTGGATTATGATTCACTGAGTACAGTCATAAACCGCCTGGTGGTAAACAAGGAATTTGACTTTAAGAAGGGACCGGTCAGGAAAAAATTTATCATCCGGGAATGCAGGCTCTATGGCTCGGGGAATGAAAAACTGATCATACGGATCGACTTCGGAGGCACGGATAACGGCACGGTTTACCTTACAGGAAAACCGGTGTATACAAAAGACACCCGGATCCTCGAAGTAAAAGACCTTGAATTTGACATCCGTTCAAAAGATGCGTTGCTGAAAACGGCAGAGTGGTTGTTCAGCCGGAAAATCATCAACGAGATCAGCCGGAATGCCCGGTTTGACCTCGGTCATTTTATCGACAGCGCAAAAGTGGATGTCAACCGGCAGCTGAACCAGGAATGGGTAAAAGGCATCAGCAGCGAAGGCAGTATCACTCAGATCCAGCTGATCGGGATTTACCCCTTAGGGAAAGCATTGGTGATCCGCAGTAATTGCAGCGGCGTGCTGGCCATGAAAGTGGATACGATTGACTTCAGTTTGTAGCCGAGGATTCTTCATCCGCCGGCGTTTCCATGATCCCCTCCGACTTGAAGGAGAAGTGACGCTGGGCAAGGTAACTCACGATGATTACCACCGAAGAAGTCATGATCTGCGAAATGATCGGGTGTACATGGAAAATTTCCACAAGGATTTTGAGCAGGATATAGTTCAGCGCCAGGTTGAAGAGGCAGATCATCAGGTACCTGAACAACTGCACCCACCCCCGGATCCGGGAATCACTGAACACCACATATTTGGCGAGGAAGAAACCGATCGGGAAGTTGATTACGAAGGACATGAAGAGTGCCGCTGAGTGGCTTTTCAAGGCATAGAAACCAAGATCGAGTTCGCGTCCTGCAAGGACGAACTGGTAAAATACCGAATACAGGATAAAACCAAGCACCATGTTGCTCCCGCCCGCCGCAGCATAACGGAAGGTCTGCAGGTTCATGATTTTTTTGAACGGTGGGTAAAAAAAATCAATAACCGGCAATATCGCCTCCCTCACATTATTTATTGGTTTCCGCATAACTGGCCGCAAAATTAAACAAGTTTGCGCGCTTTTTATTAACGCGTGCCTGACATAAATAGGTGATGGGGTTGGTATAGTACCCGCTTTCCTTAATTTTGCCCCCAAATCAGAAGAGCATGGGTATCGTCAGCGAGTTAAAAGAATGGATAGGCAGGTCGCTCAAAAACCTTTACGGGCAAGACTTTGCCACTGGTGATCTCACCGTGGGAAATACGAAACCGGAGTTTGAGGGTGACTATACGCTGGTGCTGTTCCCGTTTATCAAAATCCTGAAAAAATCTCCCGAACTGATTGGAAAAGAACTCGGGGAGGACCTGCTGGCCTCCTGCCCCGTTGTTTTTTCCTACAATGTGATCAAGGGCTTCCTGAACATCACGATCGCTGACAGCTACTGGCTGGACCTGCTGGAGAAGAACCACCAGGATAGCAATTTTGGAAAACGCAGCTCCGGAGCCGGCAAAGTGGTGGTGGAATATTCGTCCCCCAATACGAACAAACCATTGCACATGGGCCATCTCCGCAACAATTTCCTTGGATGGAGTGTGGCAGAGCTGCTCAAAGCCACGGGCCATACGGTGATAAAGACTGCAATCCTCAACGACCGTGGGATCCATATCTGCAAATCGATGAATTCATGGCTGAAGTTCGCTGCAGGCGCCACTCCCGACACCACAGGTGTAAAAGGTGACCACTTTGTTGGCGACTACTATGTGAAAGCAGAAAATACAATCAAGGAACAGTCGGCTATTATCCTGAAGTCCATTCTTGACGGGGACCTGTCAGGTATAAAGGAACAGGCAGATCAGGCCCAGGTGGAAAAACTCCTGGCCCGTTTCAGGGAATCGGATGCAGCCGGTAAAAAAGAGGAGGCCGCAAAAATTCATGACCAGCTGAAAGAAATTGCGCGCAACAATAGTGAATTTATGCGCGAAACCAAACAGATGCTGGTTGATTGGGAAGCCGGCGAACCCGCTGTAAGGGCGCTGTGGGAGAAAATGAACAGCTGGGTGTACGAAGGTTTTAATGAGACCTATAAAAAGATCGGGAGTGATTTCGACCAGAATTATTTCGAGAGCGAAACCTACCTCCTTGGTAAATCATTTGTGGAAGATGGATTGAAGTCCGGGGTGTTTTTCCGTAAGGAAGATGGCAGTTGCTGGATCGATCTCACCGCCGACGGACTGGATGAAAAAATTGTACTCCGTAAGGATGGGACATCTGTATATATTACCCAGGACCTTGGACTGGCGGATAAAAAATATGAACAGTACGGGTATGACCAGAGCCTGTATGTGATCGCCGATGAGCAGAATTATCACATGAAGGTGCTCAAACTCATTCTCCAGAAACTCGGAAAACCGTATGCAGAAGGTATCCATCACGTCAGTTATGGCCTGGTTGAACTGCCTGACGGCCGGATGAAAACCCGTGAGGGCACGGTGGTTGATGCCGATGACCTGATCGAGGAACTCAAAAGTGTTGCCCGCCAGAAAACGGAAGAGCTGGGCAAGGTCAGGGATTTCAATCCTGGCGAACTCAATGAATTGCTGGATACCATCTCCATCGGGGCTTTGAAATTTTTCCTCCTCCGGGTAGATGCTAAAAAGAAAATAATTTTCAATCCCGAAGAATCAATCGACTTCAGCGGGTTTACAGGTCCGTTCATCCAGTGGACCCACGCCAGGATCCGCTCCATCCTGCGCAAAGCCAGCGAAGAAGGGTATACCGCTTCTGCTGCAGCCACTTCACTCCTTCCAACGGAAAAAGAGCTGATTGTTTTACTGGAGCAGTTCGGTATCATTATCGAACAGGCGGTGAATGATCATAATCCCTCGCTGATTGCCAACTATGTGTATGATGTGGCCAAAAAGTACAGTTCGATGAATGCCGAACTCAGGGTGCTGACGGCGGAATCCGATGAGAAAAAGGCCCTCCGACTGAAAATCTGCCTCTTCGCGGCCAATGTAATTTCCTCTGGTATGGGACTGCTCGGGATCCGGGTGCCCCAGCGTATGTAAGACCACTGCCCAGCAGATTTGCCCGTTTGTCATTTCCCGGACCCCAAAGCCGGAGGCATGCTGTAATTTATAAAGTGTATCGTACAACATGATGCATGCGGGGCCCAAGTTGGTCACCCGGCCGTTAAAAATCGTTAAAATCGGCGGCGACCGGTGTTTATACGAAAAAGGTCGTATATTCGTTTTACTAAAGTTATCCCGTATGACCGCAACGAAACTTATCAAGCCCACCGAAAGTGAGCTCGAAATTTTACAGATTCTCTGGATGAGGGGCATTGCCACCGTGCGCGAAGTGCATGAGGAACTGGCCAGTTCGAAGGATGTTGGTTACACCACCACCCTCAAGCTGATGCAGATCATGAATGAAAAAGGGCTGGTAAAACGTGATGATTCCATGCGCACACATGTATACCAGGCAGCTGTAAACAAGGAGAAAACGCAGAAACACCTGCTGGGAAAAATGATTGATTCGCTGTTTGGCGGCTCGAGCACCCAGCTGGTTATCCAGGCGCTCGGCGAAAGCAAGGCGAACCCGGAAGAGATCGAAAAAATCCAGGCTTTACTCAATGAGTTGAAAAAACAATAAACCATTTTATGGGACCTTTCGCCGGAACTGACTTTTTACAGGCGCTTGGGTGGGCTGTGCTGAACAGCCTGTGGCAGATGGCATTTTTGTGGACAGCGTACCAGCTTTTATCGGGAACCATTGTGAAGAGACCGTCATCGCGGAATCTCCTGGCTACCTTTTTACTGACCGGCGGCTTCGCCTGGTTTGTGTACAGTTTTATCAGTCTCCTCCAGTTTAATGAGCCGGCATCGGTGCCCGGAATGACTGCCCTGATCGTCAATGAAAGGGTCACCGACTTCTTCTATACCGCGCTGCCAGTTGCTTCCGTAGTTTACCTGATTTTCCTGGTAGTGCCGTTTACCCATTATATCCGCAGTTACCGGTATGTGCGGATCATCCGCAGCCAGGGACTCCACCGTGCGAGTGCAGAAATCCGGCTTTTTGCTGACAAGGTTGGCGCACGCATGGGCATCCGGAAGGATGTGCAGGTCTGGCTTTCCGATTTTGTTTCTTCTCCCGTAACTATTGGCTACCTCAAACCGATCATCCTCCTGCCTGTTGCAGCACTGAACCAGCTGAGCCCTTCGCAGGCCGAAGCTATCCTGCTGCATGAACTGGCGCATATCCGCCGGTACGATTACCTGGTCAACCTCACGGTTAAGATGATCCAGACGATTTTATATTTTAATCCTTTTGTCAAGGCTTTTGCCCGTATTATCGAAGGTGAACGGGAAAAGACCTGTGATAATATAGTATTGCAGTTCCAGTACGAACCGCATGGCTATGCATCCGCGCTGCTCGCACTTGAAAAAGAGGCCCGCCAGCTGCAGGTACTTACTATACCGGCATTCACCGGCAACAGGAATGAGCTGCTAGCCCGGATTGAGTCAATCATGGGAGTGAGCCGCCAGGAGCGGTTTTCAGCGGGTCGTTTGGGTCGCACCCTTGCGGCGTTCGGCTGTTGCCTCGTCTTTTTTACAGTCGTGCTTTTATCACATCCATCAAGGACCAATGCACTGGATGGCAGGATGGCTAAATACCTTTCGCCGTTCCTGGTGTATCCTGACAACGAAACCGGGAACAGGGAAAATGTTGCGTCTGTAATGATCACATCCCCTTCGTCACCGGTGTCAGCGGTTAACCCGGTCCGCCCATCGGGCTCCAGTGCGGACATCCACCACGATACGGACGAAGAGCCTGAAAACCCGGAGGAAGTGCAACCGATGTTTGCCAGTTATACTGCTGATCCTGCCGTGCCGCTGGCCGCTGCGGAAGAACACCTGTCAACGGAACAGTTGCACCAGGTGAAGATAGCCGTGCAGTCTGCCCGTAAAGTAATGGAAGAAATCAAATGGAAAGACCTTGAGGTTTCCATTGCCGATGCGATGACGCTTGCCCAGAAAGAAGTGGCCAAACAGGCCCTGCAGCAGAAGGTAGAAGCACAGGATTGGGATAAAATGGAGGACAAACTGAAGGACTCCTATTCCAGGATCAACTGGCCTGAAATCAACAAAAACCTGAGCAATGCAATGGTGCAGATCCGGTATGATAGTCTGCAGCAGGTATACAACCTCGCGCTGAACAGTCTCGCGACGCTCGAAAAAACGCTTGATAAAACCGAGACCAAATCGATCCCCGACACTGATATCACCCTCAAACTCGTCAAAGAGAAAAAGTCTGAGCTGATCCAGGCAACGGAACAGATCAAGAAAGCAAAGGCTAAAAAGATCATCCAGCTCTGAGCGCCAACCGAATTATATGGGTAGTAACCGGCCGGACCAAATGGTCCGGCTTTTTTATGTCCCGGAATATGGGCTTCCCGCAATCGTTCATCCTGCCCGGTCGCGCCGTTGCACCGGACCCCGCAAATCCGGTCTTATCCCTGGAACGGGGAACTTCGCTTCGTTCCAGCAGATTCCAATGCTGAAATCCCGGAGTATGGACCTGTTTTCTCTGACAGGTCACCTCCCTCAGCCTGCCAGGCTTCACCGGGTTTACAGCCCGAAAGTAAAAACCAGGGACCTGTTCCTCGCCGGAATTGCAACCGCAAAGGTCTTGCCTGCTCACTCTCAATAGATGTATTTGCCCGTCCGCCGGATCAATCCCGGATCAGGTCCTGCCCGGAACTGAACCGCATTGCATCAGCAGGAACATGCACACTTTGGAAAATCCCGGCAGAAAAGGCCGATCCCCGTTCCTCACCGGCTTTAAAATGCACATTGAAATTACCAGCCAGTCCAGTGCATGCTCCCCGGCAAAACACATGATTCACTTAAATTCAGCTATACGGTTTCACGAAAATGCAACATGAAGCCCTTTTCCACGCAACCCACCTGTCGGTAAAACCCCGGGATGGAGACAAACCCGAACGACGCGATGAATACACAAAGCCCCGTTTTCGTTGACGGGTCCAGACCTGTTTCCCCGACCAGTGTCGATTCAATTGAGAGCCACTCCCGCGACCATTAGAATGAAACCAGCGAAACGACACCAGTCCTTTCGCCCCAAACTGATTCATGGAAAATCGACCACCTGCTGCCGATCTGACAGGTTGCCGCGTTACCAGGTAGTCTTGCGGGAAGAAATTTATTGCAGCATACCATCGCCAGCCGTCTCCCGGATTGCACCGATTCACTCCGCGAATACAGCACGAATGATATTGATTTCACAAGGTTGACAATACCACTATGTGAACCAAAATAGGAGATAGATAACTGATCTATAATTAAATTATAGGTAAAGGTCCGGACTTACGGGATAACACTTCGATAAAAACTTTAAGTAAATGTCTATAATGAACCTCAATCTAATAT